>NZ_DASRGV010000384.1:0-31689 GCF_035650855.1 Actinocrinis sp.
ATTGAGCGTGACGGTGATCGTCGCGGACTTGCCCGGGGCCACGGTGACCGAGGTCGCGCTCTCCGAGAGCCACGGCACGTCCGTGCTCCCGCCCTGGTCATAGCCGGGCAGCACGGCCGCGGTGTTCAGCGGAGCGCTCAGCGCGCCCTGCCCGCCGCCCACGGTGTAGAAGCCGAGCGCCCCGCCGAAGCGGTACGCCGCGGCGTTCGCGTTCGGCAGCGCGGTCCAGCTGTCCGAGGCCGGGTCGTACGCCCAGCCCTGGTTGGTCAGCACGCCGCCGGCCACGCCGTCCTGGACCAGCAGAAGGCCGTTGGCCGCGGTGTAAGCCGCGCCCCACACGCCGGTGGGCATGTCAGCCAGCTTTGTCCAGGTGTTCGCGGAGGGGTCGTAGACGTAGGTGTGCGTGCTGGTGTTGTTGCCGTCGGAACCGCCGGCGCAGTAGACCTTGCCGTTGATTGCGCCGCAGGCCAGCCACGAGGTCGACTCCGGATACGCGGCCGCGTTCGACCAGGTTCCGGCGCCGGCGTCGAGCACTGAGACGCTGGTCGAGCCGCAGGTGGAGGCGGTGCAGCCGCCGACGACGTACAGCTTGCCGTCGAGCACGGCGCTGCCGGAGCCGGCCAGCGGCGCGGACCAGGCCGGGCCGGTGGACCAGCTGTTGGCCGCCGGGTCGTACACCTCGGTCAGGCTGTCCGGATCACCCGTGGGGCCCCAGCCGCCGGCGACGTACAGCTTGCCGTCGACGAAGCCGTGCGCCGGGGTCTCGCGGGTGTCGGTCGCGCTGGCCTGCTGCGACCACGAGCCCGCGGTCGGGTCGTAGGCGTAGAGGGTCTTGGTGTCCTTCGCGCCATCGTATCCGAACCCTGAGTACAACTTGCCGTTGTAGGACTCGGCGAGGTTGTCCTGGATGGTGGTCGGGTAGTTCGCGATCGGCTGCCAGGCCGCGCCCGCGGTCGGGCTCGCCTTCGGTCCGATCGTGTTCTTGCCGGCTGCCGCGGCCTGGGCCTTGGCCTTCTTCACCGCGGCGGCCATGTCCGTCTTCGGGAAGTCGCCGCTGATCTTCTGCACCGGGGCCGCCGGGACGGACTGGATGGTGAAGCCGCCCGCGGCCTCGGCGAGGTCCAGAGTCGCGGGAGCGGTGCCGGTGTTCTTCACCGTCAGCGTCGAGGTTCCGGAGCCGCCCCAGGCCAGCGTCTTGCTGATGCTGGACGGGGTGACGGTGAGCCGGCCCGCCTTGAGGGAGAAGTCGGCCTCTGCGACACCGCCGTCCGGAACGGTGACGGTCTGGCTCGCCGTGGCGTAGTGCGCCTTCGCCGCGGTGGCGGTCACGCTGCCCGCCGGGGCGAACAGCCAGTAGAAGGCCCCTGACAAGGCGGGGTCCTGCGTCGCGGCCGAGGTCCCGGTCGCGGAGGTGCCGCTCGCGCCGACCGTGGCGCCCGGCAGCGCGGCGTGCGTGTTGGCGTCGGAGACCTGGCCGATCAGCAGGCCGCCCGAGACCGGGTCGCAGCTGGCGTTGCCGAGCAGGACGTCGTCCACCTCCCAGAAGTACGCCCAGGTGCCGGTGTAGTGGAAGCGGGCCTGGACCGCGCCCTTCCCGGCGGCCTGCGGCAGCGGGATGACCTGGTGCTGGCCGGAGACCGCGGTGGTGGTGGTGTGCCATACGTTCGTCCACGTCGCACCGCCGTCGGTGCTCACGTCGACGTCGGCGACCGAACCGGTGTACGGCTTGTAGTAGGTGTCGAACGACAACGCCGGGGCGCTGTTGCCGGTCAGATCGGTGACCGGGGTGGTCAGCAGCGAGTCCTGGCTGTTGCCGGCGCCGTAGAAGTCGCTGTCCACGATCGCGAAGCCGCCGCTGCCGCCGGTGAGGTTGCCGCGCGAGCCGGGGTCGGTGAACGCCCAGCCGCCGACCGTGTTGGCCGCGTTGGTGACGGTCCAGCCGGGCGGAACCGAGGTGGAGTCGAAGGAGGAGAAGGTGCCGTGGTTGTGCGTGACGTAGCCGGGCGCGGTGCACGCGGTCGCGTCGACGGGCACTGAGATGTTCTGGGTGACCGCGCTGGTTCCAACCACGACCTGCTGATCAGTCGGCTGATACCCCGGATACGCGGCGGTGACGTGAAGCGTGTACGTGGCGCCGACCGGGAGCTGGAGGGAGTACGCGCCGGTCTTCGGGTTCGTATACACCGGACCGCCCGGTGCGCCGTCCACCGTGATGGTGGCGTAGAGCGGCCAGCCCTTGCCCGAGCCGTCCTTGACCTTGCCGGTCACCGTCACGCGCGCCACGGCGGCCAGCGCGAAGTTCTCGGTCACCGTCTGCTTGTCGGCTACGGCGACTGAGGACACTGACGAGCTCGCGTAGCCGTAGTCGCTCGCCGTGACGGTGTACGTGCCCGGAGATACCGAGACCGAGTAGGTGCCGTCAGCGGCCGTATTCACCGAGGCGTCGCCCACCGTCACCTTCGCCCCGGCGATCGGCGCGCCGCTGGTCGAGTCGGTGACCGTGCCGCTCACGGTTCCGTGCGGGCCGCTGGTGAACGCGGCCAGGCCGTTCGGCGTGCCGAGGCCGGTCGGGCCGTCGTAGCCGGCGCCCGCCGTGCACAGGTAGGCCGGCGTGCAGGTCCCGTTGTCGCCGGTGGTGACGTCGTTGAGCGACGCCGGCGAGGCGTACGGGTAAGAGTTCGGATACGTCCCGCTGGCCGGTGCGCCGGCGTCGGCGTATACGGCCGCGATGATGGGGGAGGAGGCGCTGGTTCCGCCGTAGACGCCCCAGCCGCTCGCCTGATAGCTGTCGTACACTGCGACGCCCGTGACCGGGTCCGCGTCCGCGGCGACGTCCGCCTCCGCGCGCATATTGCAACCGGAGTCCTTCTGGAACGCCGGCTTGGGCTCGTAGAGCGAGCAGCCCGAGCCGGGACCGCCGTAGCTGTTGTTCCACACGGACTCGGACCAGCCGCGGGCGCTGGAGTCCTTGACCAGCGAGGTGCCGCCCACCGAGGTCACGTACTGCGAGGCCGCCGGATAGGAGACCCCGTACTCGCCGTCGCCGGAGCTGGCCACCACCGCGACGCCCGGGTGGTTGTAGTACGCGTCCAGCGTGGTCACCTCGGACGGGTCCTCGCCGCTGCCCGGAGTGGCGTTGTAGTCGCTGCCGTACGAGTTGGAGACGTACTGCGCGCCCAGCGCGACGGCCTCATCCACCGCCGCGCCGAGGTCGGAGCTGGCCGGGGTGTTCGCCTCGACCAGCAGGATGTGCGCCGCGGGCGCGACCGCGGAGACCATGTCGAGGTCCAGCGAGATCTCACCGGACCAGCTCGCGTTGGGGGTCGGATACGCGGTCCCGCCGGTCTGGTCGACCTTGCTGAAGCAGCCGTTCGCGCCCGTGCAGGCCGGCAGGCCGTACTGCGCCCGGTAGAGGGAGAGGTCCGATTCGGCGTTCGGGTCGTCGTAGGCGTCGACGATGGCGACCGTGGCGCCCGCGCCGCCCCCGGCCGGAAGTCCGTAGGCGCCGGCCAGGTCGGCCGGGCCGAATCCGGACGGCGTCGCGTTCGCCAGCAGGCCCTTGGCGCCCTTCACATCGGTGCGGCGCAACGCGAAGCAGGTGAACTGACCCTTCTTCGCCGGGGCGCACACCGGCGTGACCGACGCGGCCGGCTTCGCCTTCGCGCTCACGCCGGAGGAGACCGCGGCGGAGGCGGGAAGCGCGGTGGACAACGAGGCGATCGCCAGCGCGGCGACCGTCAGCGAGCTGGTCGAGACCAGCCTGCGGGATCTGGATCGGCGCGGTTGAGTGCGTAGCCCGAATATTCGCACTGTCGTGCTCCAAGCTCTCTTGTGGAGTGCCAGACTTGACCACCGGTTGTGGTCATGTCTGGACTCTTAGCCACGCTGAGCTTGGAAATACACGTTAAGACAGTGGCGTGTTCGCGCCAGGTAAACCAGGTTGACGCCTGCGCTCCCTCGCAATCAGACGCTCGCCGGATCAGCCTTCTTCTTTGCTCTCGCCCTGCGCTGGCGCACCGGGCCGCCGCCGCTGCGCGGCGCCCACCCGAAGGCGAGCGACCCGCCGACCACGCCGAGCAGCATGCCGATCAGGAAGCCGCCGAGGTTGGAGGTCAGCCACGTGCCCAGGGACAGCAGCACGGAGAGCACCGAGTAGAAGGTGCGCTGCGCCGGAGCGAACCACAGCAGCATGCCGCACAGGATCATCATCGCAGGCAGCAGATACCCGGCCAGGCCCTGCGGTCCCACGTGCAGGACGACGCCGAGCGGGGCCTTCTCGGTGAACAGGATCTCGCCGCCGCCGACGTTGATCAGCAGCCCACCCCAGAACGGGCGGGTGCGCCGCCAGTTCCGGAACGCGGTCCTGGCTCGGTGCCACCGCGAGCCGGCGGGCTGCGCCGCGGCCTCCTCAGCGGCCTGCGACGGTTCGAGCGCCGCCGTGTCCCCGCCGCCGCCGGGCGGCCCGGAAAGCGCGCCCTGCCACCACGCGCCCTCGGCGGACTGCGCGCTCTGCTCGCCGCCAGGCCCGCGGCCCGCGGCTTGTTCCGGTGCTGATGCGTCGGGGGCGGGCACCCCCGCCGGATCGAACCCGGCGGGGGTCTCGCCTGAAGCGGGCGGGGTCACGTCAGCAGCCGTTGCTCTGGAAGCTCATGCTCAGGCCCGGCAGGCTGAAGGCGCCGGCCGTGGTGGCGTAGTTGTCCTGCCGCAGGTTGTTGATGTCGACGGTCTTGGCCTGCTGGCCGAAGTCGCCGAGCAGCTCGGGCGGAGCGGCGATGCCGGGCACGTCGTTGAGCGTCGTCGCGTCGTTGCCGACCTCCAGGGAGTTGAAGGTCGCGTCGCCGGACAGCGCGTCGGAGTCGACGACCAGGTCGGTGCCGGTCACCGGGGTGCTGCCGCGGCCCGCGCGCAGGACCAGGTTGATCGCGCCGAGGTTCACGCTCTGGCAGAAGTTGTACAGCTTCGCCTGGCCGATCGCGGAGACCACCACGGTGGCCTGGCCGCCGGTGTCGGTCAGGTTCGGGCTGTTGGGGGCGGTGTTGTCGATCGCCCCCCACTGCTCGAAGCCGTCGCCGTGCAGGTGGTCCGCGGTCACGGTGAACGCGATGCCGGAGATGGAGAACTGGGCGGCGAGCACGCCCTGCGCGGTGAGCGCGACCAGCGCGCCGCCGGCCAGCGTGGCGGGGATCATCAGCGCCGCGAAGCGCTTGAGCCGCACCTTGCCCTGCGAGGGGTCCTCGGCTGGGCTCGGCGCGGGTGTTTCACTTTCGATGGTGGCCATGGACGGCTCCCTTTTCGCACGTCGTCGGGCGGGTTGTGGGACAGCTGCGCAGCGCGTTCGGGGCCAGTGGACTGTGTCGCAGAGCATTGGGTGGGTCGGTTGCGCGGCGCGGGCGGGACTCGTAGCACAGAGCGTTGCGAAACGGCGGTACGGACTCGTGGTTGCTTGTTCATCACCCCTCACCGCTCGAACGTGTGAGCGTGCTCAGCGGTGACCGGCTGAAGTTACCGCCGGGTAGGGCGCTGGTCAAGCTGTCTGGTCAGGGAACTGCTTTAAGGATCTTCGATTGCTGCGGCGCGCACGGGGCGACCGCCCGCGCCGCGGGCGGGGTGGCCCCGGTCTCGGCCGCGCCGGTGTGCTGCGGGCCGAGGAACGGGGTGAACAGGAAGTGCGCGAGCACCGGCAGCAGCTCGGGAAGCCCGGCCTCCCGGCCCGCCGCGACCTCGCGGTAGATCGTCGAGTACACCCCGCCGACCAGCGTGTCGACCAGGGTCTTGCGGGCCGCTGGGTCCGGCAGGCCGAGCGGCTGCGGCGCCTCGGCGAAGAAGCGGCCGAAGCGGGCCAGCAGCTCGGCGCGCTGGCGCCGGGCCGGCGGGCCGACCGCCTCGATCTCCACCACCGCCATCCTGGCGAAGGCGGGCACGCTGGCCAGCACCTCGAGCAGCACCCTGAGCCCGGCCAGCGTCGCCTCGCGCCAGCCCTCGTGCTGCTCGTAGGCGTGCTCCATCATCCGGAACATCACGTCGGTGCCGTGCCGGTAGGTGGCCAGGAAGGCGTCCTGCTTGCCGTCGAAGTGCACGTAGAAGGCCGGCCTGGTCACCCCGGCGGCCCGGCAGATGTCGGTCACCGAGGCATCGGCGTATCCGTGTTCCGCGACGGTGTGTACGAGCCCGTCGTAGAGCCGGTCGCGCTGGGTCGCGGCCACCTGCTCCGGCGACAGGCGGCTGGGGCCGCGCTTGATCGCCCGCTCGGGATCCCGGCCGTGCCGGGCGCCCGGAAGCGGCGCGCTCAGCGGTGGTGCGGTGGCCGGAGTGACTGAGGGGGCTGACGGGCCCAGCGGTGGGGCGTCGATCTTGGCAGACATCTGTTTCCCCTCCGCCCTTGACGATGAGACCTCGTCAGGATTATAACTCCCGAAGGTTTCGTTTCCAGCCTGTGTCGCAAAACTATTCAGGGCTCTGCGGCGGTCGCGCCGTAGTCTCCGGCCGTCATGCCGCCGCGAGCCTTCCCGCACTCAACGCACCCTTCCACGCGCCCGCGGCGTCGGGCTAGTCCTCGTCCGCGCCGCGGCGCCATCCACCCTCAGTCCCCAATCCGGGAGTGCGCCGAGCATGAGTACCCTGTCACCCGTCCCTGCGACCTTAGGCGCCTGCGATGCGGCCGCGCCGAACGGATCCCGCCGAAGCGGAAGGCTGCGCACCGCGGCCGCCGCCCTCGGCGCCGGATCGCTGCTCGCCGCGCTCGGCGCCGCGCCGGCCTCGGCCGCCTCCGCGCCCACCGGCCTCTACACCGGCATGGGCACCTGCCCGCTGTCCAGCTCCGCGTTGCAGGACCCGAACAACGGCGCGGTCGGCTGCGTCGTGGCCGTGGTCAACGGCGGCAGCTTCACCATCGGCAGCCACGTGGTCACCATCCCGGCCAGCTCGCCGGTCACCACCAAGTTCGGGGTCTACTGGCCGAACAACGGCCCGACCGCCACGTTCCCGGACGGCAACTCCACCGAGATCTTCTCCACCGTCGCGCCCACCGACGGCAAGGAGCTGACCGCGGCGCCGCTGGACGTCCCGATCCCCGGCATCGCCAACTTCTGGCCCGGCGTCACCAGCGCCATCACCCAGATCGAGCTGGCCGGGCCGATCACCGACTTCGCGCCGCTGGCCGCCGGCGAGTCCTACCCGGTGTTCAAGCTGCCGATCAAGCTGCACCTGGAGAACGCCTTCCTCGGCCCGAACTGCTACGTCGGCTCGAACAGCGCGCCGATCGTGCTGCAGCCGACCACCGGCACCACCACCCCGCCGCCGCCGAACAAGCCGATCACCGGCGACCCCGGCAGCATCAACTTCAACAACGACCCGAACGGCTTCAGCGACGCGATCGTCGGCTTCACCGGCGCCACCCTCGTGGACAACTCGCTGTCCGTCCCCGGGGCCAACGGCTGCGGCCCGCTCGGCGCCTTCAACTGGATCGTCAACCTGCTCTTCGGCCTGCCCTCCGCGGCCGGCAACAACACGGTGACCTTCACCGGGGTGAACACGACGCTCGCCGTCGACACCGACATCAAGGACCTGACCGGCGCGATCGCCGCGTCGGAGCAGTGACCGCGTCGAAGCAGTGACAGCGCGACAACCGCAAAACCCTCATACACGCAAAGGAGCGTGAACGTAATATGCGCAAGTACCTCGGTCTGGGCGCTGTGGCGGCTCTGGGTCTGGTGACCGCCTTCTCGGCGAGCCCGGCGAGCGCGGACAGCGTCGACGTGCTCACCACCGGCAGCGTCGGCGGCGCGAACGTGGCCGTCGGCGACGTCCTGCAGGCCGGCCTGACCAGCGGGACCACGGCGACCTTCCTCGACTCCACCGGCAAGGGCGTCACCTGCACCTCGGCCACCTTCGCCGCCACGGTCACCGACAACCCGGCGGCTCCCGGCGTCGCCTCGGAGTCCATCACCGGCCTGACCTTCAGCGGCTGCACCAGCAACATCTCCGGCGTCAAGAGCGTGAAGAGCATCACCATCGACAACCTGCCGTACTCGGCGACCGTCGACGACTCCTCCGACACGATCACGATCAGCGGCTCGGTGCACGCCACCATCTCGCTGGGCCTGGTCATCGGCAGCGCGACCTGCAAGTACACCGGCCCGACGGCCGGCGTGTCCGGCGCGGTCTCCACCACGGACGGCTCGCTGGCGTTCACCAACCAGGTGTTCAGCCGGGACACCGGCTCGTGGGCCGGCTGCCCGTCGCCGGAGAACTTCACCGCTTCCTTCAGCCCGGTGGTGGACACCACGGCCACCGGAAGCCCGTCGGTGTTCCTCAACTAGCTGAGACTCGCGAGCCCAGCGCTCGTGAACTGATGTACATCGCGAGGCGAATCGAGGGATAGAGTAGGTGCTCTGATCTACGGCATCGTTGGGGAACGGTGTCGTAGATCAGAGCTTTACTGTTCGTGCCAAGGTCTTCAATCCACCGTGCGGATCTTGCGGACCAGCACCGAACCGGCGACGGTGACCAGTGCGACCGCTATATACAGTGTCGAGTAGCCGCCGAGGTAGGTGACGATCGGCGCGGCCAGCGCGGGACCGAGCACCTGGGGCGCCGAGTTCGCGATGTTGATGATGCCCAGGTCCTTCGCGCGGTCCCGCGCGGTCGGCAGCACCTGGGTGATGAGCGCCTGATCCACCGAGAGATAGACGCCGAACCCTAGGCCGAGCACCGCGGCCGCGATGAGGGCGCCGTTCCAGGTCGGCCAGATCGCGAGCAGGATCGCGGCGCCGGCCATGACGTACCCTGACACGATCACCGACGGCTTGCGCCGCCCGCTGCGGTCGGAGTAGGCGCCGCCGACCACGACGGTGAGCACGGTGGTCACCGTGTACACCAGGATGAGGATCAGCAGGCCGTCCTCCGCCTTGCGGCCGGGGAAGTGCTGCGCGTAATGCACCTTGTCGCGCAGGAAGTACAGCAGGTACAGCGTCGCCAGCGCGTTGCCCAGCTGCACGAGGAACCTGGTCGCCCAGGCCCAGGCGAAGTCCGGGTTCTGCCTCGGGCTGAACCGGAACGAGCCGAGCAGCGACCGCGCCGAGAAGGGCGGCAGCTCCTCGCGCGGCACCTGTGGGTCCGGCCCGCGCAGCAGCAGCGGGACGACGGTGAGCACCACGATCGCCCCGGTGAACACGTACCCGGATATGGTTCCGGTCACCAGGGCGGTGACCGCAAGAACGCCGATGACGACGCCGACCGACTGGGTCAGCCCGATCCATCCGGAGACCACGCCGCGCTGACGCACCGGAACCCGGTCCGGAACCAGTGCGGTGATGCCGGCCTGCAGGGCGTTGAGACCCGCCTGCGCCACGCACCAGCCCAGCGTGACGCCGATGAGCGTGTGCTGCCCGGAAAGCAGGGCCAGGCCGGCGAATCCGAGCAGCGCGCCGCCGGCGATCCACGGCCTGCGTCGGCCGTACCGCGACCCCGTCGCGTCGGACAGCGCCCCGGCGACCGGCCCGGCCACCACCGCGACCAGCGCGCCGAACGCCGTGGCGATGCCCAGGTACGTGGTCTTCTTCGCGTCGTCGATGTCCTGCATCTGGTTCGGCAGCAGCACTTGGAGCGGCGCGAAGTAGCCGATCCACAGCCCCAGGTTCGCCAGCGAGAGCAGCGCGGTCCACCGGCCGGTGACCCGCGCGGCGGGGGATCCTGCGGGCGAGGGCTCCTCCGCAAGGTCGGAGAGCCCTGATACGCCGGGCGTGGTCGGCGAGTCGGGCGCCGCCCCCTCCCAGGTGGTCACCGCTGGGCCGCGATCTCGTCGCGCAGCCAGTGGAACGAGTCCTTCGGCACGCGGCGCTGGGTCGGGTAGTCGACGTAGGCCAGGCCGAAGCGCTGGCTGTAGCCCTCGGCCCATTCGAAGTTGTCGATCAGCGACCAGGTCAGGTACCCGCGCACGTCGACCCCGGCCTCGATCGCCTCGTGCAGCGCGCGCAGGTGCCCGGCGAGGAAGTCGATCCGCGCGGTGTCGTGCACCCGGTCGTCGTTGGTCAGCACGTCGTTCGTCGAGCAGCCGTTCTCGGTGATGTACACCGGCGGCAGCGCGGAACCGTAGCGGTCGCGCAGGCCGACCAGCAGGTCCCGCAGCCCGTCCGGCACGACCGGCCAGCCGAAGGCCGTCGTCGGCACGCCCTCGATCTGGTTCAGCGTGAACGGAAGCCCTTCGTTGCCCGCGGGATCGGCGTAACCGACGACGCTCGGCGTGTAGTAGTTGATCCCCAGCCCTTCCAGCGGCGCGCCGATCACCGCCAAATCGTCGTCCTCCACGAACGAGGGATACGCCTCGGGCCCGAGCGCGCTGAGATCCGGATACGTGCCGAGCAGCACCGGATCGTTGAACAGCCGGTTGTGCAGCGCGTCGTACACGGCGGCCGCGGCGACGTCGTGTTCGTCCTCGCTGGCGGGCCGGACCGGCGTGCAGTTGTTGGCGATCATGACGCCGAGGCCGCGATCGTGCAGCTGCCTGGCGGCCAGGCCGTGGGCGAGCAGCTGGTGATGTGCGACCGGGAGCGCGTCGAGCCCGAGCGTGCGGCCGGGGGCGTGCATGCCGAGCGCGTAACCGAGCGACATGTGGATGAATGGCTCGTTGAGCGTGATCCACAGCTTTACCCGGTCGCCGAGCCGATCCGCGACCAGCGCTGTGTACTCCGCGAAGCGGTACGCCGTCTGCCGGTTGAGCCATCCGCCCTCGTCCTCGAGGGCCTGCGGCAGGTCCCAGTGGAACAGCGTGGGCACCGGGGTGATCCCGCGCTCGGCGAGTGCGTCCACGAGTTGATCGTAGAAGTCCAAGCCGCGGGGGTTCGCCGCTCCGCTGCCGCTAGGCTGGATGCGTGGCCAGGCAATGGAGAACCGATACGCGTTCGCCCCGAGCTCGGCCAGCAGCCCGACGTCCTCGGGCCAGCGGTGGTAGTGGTCGGCCGCCACGTCCCCGGTGTCACCGTCCTTCGTGCGGCCTTCGGCGTGGGAGAAGGTGTCCCAGATGGACGGGCCGCGCCCATCCTCCGCGACGGCCCCCTCGATCTGGTAGGCGGCGGTGGACGCTCCCCACAGGAAGCCTTCCGGGAACCGCGGTAGCGATGACATCGAACACCCTTCTAACGTGAGTCCGATTCATGTTAGAGAAGGAAGTAACCCCATGCCAGAGGTCGAAGCAGCCGTGAAAGAGCCCATGCCCGCAGGCGGCGCGCCGGACGTCGGCCCCGTGCGCCGCCGGCCGGTGCAGCGTCGCAGCCTGGAGCGCTTCGAGCGGATGCTGGACGCCTGCGCGCAGCTGCTCGACGAGGTCGGGTACGACGAGCTGACCACCAGTCAGGTGGCCAAGCGCGCCGGGGTGCCGATCGGCACGCTCTACCAGTTCTTCGAGGGCAAGCAGGCGCTCGCCCGCGCGCTGGCCCGCCGCAACCTGGACCTGTTCCTGGACCGGCTGCACGCCAGGTTCGCCGCCGCGCCCGCCGTCGAGACCTGGGCCGACGCGGCCTCGGTGGTGGTGGCGGAGTTCGTGGCCATGAAGCGGGACGTGCCCGGCTTCGCCGTGGTCGACTTCGGCGACGCGCGCGCCGGCAAGGAGTTCCTGCTCGACGCGGAGCGCGCGATCGAGAACAACTGGCTGGTCGCGGAGCGGCTCAAGCAGCTTGGCGTCGAGGATCTCGGGCTGGCGGACGGCCCCGAGGTCGACCGCGCGCTGCTCGTCGCGGTCGAGGCGGCCGACAGCGTGCTGCGGCTGGCCTTCCGCTACCGCCCGGACGGCGATCCGGAGCTGATCGCCGAGGCCGACCTGGTGCTGCGCAGCTACCTCGGCACGCGGCTGGCGAGCCGGACCGACGAGGCGGATCGCTAGCGGGGCCGGAGCCGGCGTCGACACCGACTTCGGCGCCGGACGCGACGCCGCACCGGCACGTTCTCCGCGCGACGGTCCGTTCTTCGCAGCGGCGAGCTGTGGCAGCATGGGACGGGATGATTGAGCACCTGCTCGCGCGAGTGATACGTGCCGCGGCCCTGGCCGCGGTCTGCGTGCTGCTCGCAGCGGTCGGCCATGTGCTCGCCTCGCAGAAGGTCCTGCCGCAGAGCACGGTATTGCAGGCCTGGGGCGCGGCGCTGTGTATCGGCTGGTGCTTCGCGCGCCGCGAGCGCACGCTGCCTTCGATCGCCGCGTTCGTGCTGGGCGCGCAGGCCGTGCTCTACCTCTGGTTTCAGGCGGCGCAGATCCATGAGCCGGTGGTGCGTTGCGCCGCGGTGACCACGCTGCCGCCGGGGCTCACCGTGCCGGGCATGTGCGGGACCGCGGTGCCGGGCTGGGCGCAGACCGCCCTGATGGTCGGCTCACACGTCATCGCCGCGCTGATCTGCG
Source organism: Actinocrinis sp. (assembly GCF_035650855.1). GTDB lineage: Bacteria > Actinomycetota > Actinomycetes > Streptomycetales > Catenulisporaceae > Actinocrinis. The sequence continues at coordinate 12,386 of NZ_DASRGV010000384.1, forward strand.
CCTGGTGGCTGCGGCGCGGAGAGGCCGCGCTGTTCCTGCTCGGCCGCGTCGTGCTCGGCTTCGGCCGCACGTTGCTCTGCGGCCTGGCCGCGCTGCTGCGCGCATGCGACTTCGTTCCGTTCGCCGGGCCGCGGCGGGAGAGATTCGCGCGCGACCGCCGACGGCCGCGCCGGCTGCCGTCCGGCGCGTTGCAGCCGGTCGTGCGCAGAGGGCCGCCGGTAGGGCTCCGCACCGCCTGACCTCGCCCGCTTCCGAGCATCCGCCGGCGGCGGGCCGGCCGTGCGCCGCAACGCCGCCGTGTCCCCATCCTCCGCGGCCCGCGATCTAGCGCGGGCTCGGATACCGGCCTGACCCGGGCGTTCGCCCGCGCGGCTCCTCCTCCGCTCACTGCACTCGGGAGCCCAGTCATGAGTTCAACCCGTTCCACCCGCGCCACCCGCGAAGAACGACTACGCAAAGCCCAAGCCAAGATCGCCGTGCAGCGCGCGGCCGAACGCCGCCGTCGCAGGCTGCTGCTGGCCTCGGTGTCCGTCGTCGTCGTGCTCGCCGTGTTCCTCACCCTCGTCCTGGTGAAGGTGGCCGGCGGCGGCTCGAAAACCTCCGGCGGCGCGCCGGCCTCCGGCCTGTCCGCCGCCGCGACCGCCCAGGTCGTCGAGACCACCACGCACGTACCCGATTCGGTGCTCAACGCCATCGGACGCGGTACCACCAGCAACCCGCCCTCCAGCATCTCCGGTGCCTCGGCGCTTACCAGCGACGGCAAACCCGAGGTCGTGTACATGGGCTACGAATGGTGCCCTTACTGCGCCGCGCAGCGTTGGGCTCTGGTCGTCGCGCTTAGCCGCTTCGGAACGTTCAGCGGGCTCGGCCTCACGCAGTCGGCGAGCGATGACGTGTATGCGAGTACGCGTACCTTCACGTTCGCGAATGTGAAGTACAGCAGCCCTTATCTCGCCTTCACCGCCGTCGAGATGCAGGACGCGAACCGCAATCCGATGCAGACTCCGACCGCCGAGCAGCAGCACCTGCTCGCGGTCTACGACGAACCGCCGTACGTGTCGGCCAATGCTGCCGGCGGCATCCCGTTCGTCGACCTCGGCGGCAAGTACGTGATCAACGGCTCCAGCTACAGCCCGCAGGTCTTGGCCGGCCTGAGCTGGTCGCAGATCGCCGCCGCACTATCCGATCCGAACAGCGCCGTCGCCAAGGGCGTCAACGGCTCGGCCAACGTGCTCACCGCCGCATTGTGCAACCTGACGGGCCAACAGCCGTCGTCCGTGTGCTCATCGAAGGCGGTTACCGACGCGAAGGGCGCGCTGAAGTGACGGTCACTCAACGAACCAACATCCGCAACGGCACACGCACCGCAGCGCGCAAGAGCGTGCGTCCAGCCGCCGCGCAGAGCGTTCGCGCGCCCCGGTGGGCCGTCTTCGGCTCGCTGCTGACCGCGGCGGCCGGTCTCGGCGTGTCGATCTACCTGACGGTCGCGCACTACACGGCGACCGTCACCCTCGCCTGTCCGCAGACCGCGACCGTCAACTGCGAGAAGGTCACCTCCAGCCCGCAATCGCTGTTCCTCGGCCTGCCGGTCGCGGTGCTCGGCGTCGCGTACTTCGCCGTCATGCTGCTGCTTTGCTCGCCGGCGGCCTGGCGCGTCAGCGGGCCGGGACCGCTGGGCCGGCTTCGGTGGCTCAGGCCGCTGGCGGCGCTCGGCGGCGTCGGCTTCGTCGCCTGGCTCGTCTACGCCGAACTGTTCATCATCAACGCGATCTGCCTATGGTGCACGACGGTTCACGTGCTGACCTTCATCCTGTTCGGCTTCGTCACGCTCGGTGCAGCCGCCGCCGTCGAGAGCTCCGGCGGCAAGGACTAGCGGCTGGCGCCACGCGGCCACGGCCACGGCTTCGCGGCGGTCAGCGCTGACCGCCGCGAAGCCGCAGGTGACGGCGGCTCGCGCACGCTCGCGGGTTGCTAAGCTGCCGGGCGTGGAGGAGAACGTGACGGGGAGAGGACGGTCGGCGCGCCCGGGCGTCTGCTGGGGCACGGCCGCGACGCGGTCGTCTACGACCTCGGCGACGGCAGCGTGCTGCGCCGCTACCGCGTCGATTACGACCATTCGAACGAGGTCGCGGCGCTGCGGCACCTGCACGCGCAAGGCTTCCCCGTGCCGCGGCTGATCGCCGGGGAGGCAGACGGCCGGGACATGATCTTCGAGCGGATCGACGGCCCGACGATGCTGCGCGAGATGATGCGCCGCCCCTGGCTGGCCGGACGCTACGCGCGGCAGCTCGCTGATCTGCACCGCAGGCTGCACGCGATCACTGCGCCCTCCGGCCTGCGGGAACTCGGAAGAGAGGGCGATGGTGCGGACGACCGTACCGTGCTGCATATGGACCTGCACCCGGACAACGTCCTGCTCTCGCCGAACGGCCCGGTCGTGATCGACTGGTCGAACGCGTCCGCCGGGCCCGCCGGACTGGACATCGCGCAGACCGTCGTGATCATGACCGTGGCCGAGGTCGGGACCATACCCTGGGCGCTGCGGCCCGCGGTGTGGCTGATGCGCCGAGTCTTCTTGCGGGCGTTCCGAGCCGCCGCGCACGTCGACCCCGCGCCGCACTACGCCGAGGTGTGCCGGGCCAGGCTCCGCGACCCGAACCTGCTCCCGGTGGAGCTGCGGCGGATCAACGAGCTGCTGGCGCGGGCATGACAGTGCACGACAACACAGCGCGGGACAACACAGCGCGGGACAACACAGCGCGGGACAACACAGCGCGAGACGGTCGCGATCGGCTCGGTCTGCGCGCGGACTGCGCCAACTGCTTCGCGCTGTGCTGCGTCGCGCTGAACTTCACCAAGTCGGCCGACTTCGCCCTCGACAAACCGGCCGGGCGGCCGTGCCGGAACCTGCGCGACGACGACCGCTGCGGCATCCATGCGCGGCTGCGCGAGAGCGGTTTTTCGGGCTGCACCGTCTTCGACTGCTTCGGAGCGGGCCAGAAGGTCTCACAACACACCTTCCGCGCAGTCAGCTGGCGTCAGGACCCGGATACCGCACGCCGGATGTTCGCGGTCTTCCCGGTGATGCGGCAGCTTCACGAACTGCTCTGGTATCTCACGGACGCGCTCGCCCTCCCGGCGGCGGAGCCGATCCACGCCGAGCTTAGCCGCGCGCTCGACGAGACGGATCAGCTCACGTATTCCGACGCGCAGACCGTTACGGGCGTAGACGTCGCGGCGTTGCGCGATCGGATCAATGTGCTGCTTACCCGCGCGAGCGAACTGGCCCGCGCCGAAGCCCCCGGGCGCGAACGCAGTCACCGGGGTGCGGATCTGATCGGCGCGCGGCTCGCCGGATCAGATTTGCGCGGCGCGAGCCTGCGCGGCGCGCTCCTCGTGGCGGCCGACCTGCGCGGCGCCGACCTGCGACTGGCCGACGTGATCGGGGCGGACCTGCGTGACGCCGACCTTCGCGGAGCGGACCTGAGCGGGTGCCTGTTCCTGACGCAGGCCCAGCTCGACTCCGCGAAGGGCGACGCCGCGACCCGGCTCGGCCCGGGGTTCGCCCGCCCGGCGCACTGGCTCAGCCCTGCTTGACGAAGAACTCCAGGTCCCGGATGGCCAGGTCGTGCTGCTTCTGGCCCGGGTAGGCGTCCTTGACGGTGATCGTCACGCTGGTCACGTGCCGCAGCGTGGCGCCGCGGCTCTGGAAATCGGCCGAGTCGTCGAAGGACAGCGTTTCCGGTGATCCGCCCGCGGCCGTCACCACCAGGTCGTGCGGCCGGGCGAAGGCGCGGAAGTTCTGCGCGTCCGCGCCGGACAGGATGCCGATCTGGTCGATGTCCACCGGGGTGGCGAAGGTGACCGTCAGCGTCTCGCCGACTCCGTCAGGATGCTGCGAACTGGCCCAGTAGGTGTTGTTGAGCCCGTCGATCGCGAGCGCCGCGCCGTGGTCCTTCTGCGAGAGCGCCGCGGCGCCGACCGGCGTGACGTTGGCGTAGTGCTGATTCACCCGCGCCTTCGCCTTGCCCAGCAGGCTGTTGACCTCGTTCGTCACCCAGGTGCGGGCCGGGCCGAGGCCGATGCCCGCGAGCCCCGCGATGATCAGGATCGGCGCGAGCTTGCCCAGCTTGATGTGCCGGGGCAGGCGCAGCCGCCGCTTGCCCGACGGGCCGGAACCGCCGCCCTGGTGATCGCGGAATCCGCTCGGCCGCTGCCCGGCGGCGAATTCGCGGCGCCGGCCGGTGATCCGGTCGATCAGCCGCCGCCACCAGCCGCGCCGCTGCTGCGCGGCGAGCGCGGGCAGTTGCAGCATCGCGCCGCAGGACCGGCAGAAGCGCCGCTCCTGCGGGTTGCGCACGCCGCAGGCCTGGCAGTAGGGACCGTCGTAATCGGGCTCCGACTGCACTGGGACCGGGTCGGCCCGTCGTGCTTCGGCCGCCGGCGTCCAGCCCTGCGCACCGCCGCCTTGACCGATACCGCCTTGGGCGATACCGCCCTGGTACGCGCCTGCCTGGTACGGGCTGCCCTGCGGCTCGGCCTGCGCCGCGCCCGCGCCTGCAGCCGCGGTGGCCGGTATCGGTGGCACGGTTTGGCCGGTCGGCGCGGTCTGCACCGTCGGCAGCACTTGCGTCTCGACCCGCTCGCCGGACCAGTCGAGCAGCGCCCCGCAGGAGGAGCAGAAGCCGTCGCGCGAGGGCGCGCTGTTCCCGCATTCCCGACACAGAATCATGATTCGCCTCCGTAAGTTCTCGCCCCCTGCGGACGGGCCCGGTGCGGCCGGGTCGTCTCCCCGGCCTCCACCACGTCCACCGCTATTGCGCAATGCACGCCCGCGACCTCCTCGATCGCTGCCCGCACCGATTCCCGCACCTGCTGCGAAGCCTGCGCCGCGCCGGGAACAGCCACCTGCACCCGGGCCGCGACCCGCGGCCAGTCGCCCGCCGCGGCTCCCGGTGCCGCGGACCATCTCGTCCCGCCCGGGTCATCCAGCTGCACCTGCTCGACCGGCACGCCAGCCGCGCGCGCAGCCGCCTCACGCACGCCCAGCGGGGTCCCGCGCCGTGCGTGGTCCCGCACCGCCGAAGCGATCCGGGTTCGTTCGGAGTCCGATCCCTGCCTGACCGAACCCTGATAACCGACGAGGTCCGCGAGCCAGGGCAGGAAATCCGCGGGAGCCAGGTACGGATCCAGATAGGCGTCGAAGCAGTCAACCGCCGTCACCAGCGGTGCGACCAGGTCGTCGAAGGCCGCGCACAGCAGCATGAACAGCGGATCCTCTTGATACACCGCCGGAATCGCCTGCCGCAGCGCGGACGCGATGCCCAGGACACCTGGCTCCGCATCGCTGATCAGACCCCTCATTCAGCTCACCCGGACCTGGTGGTCGTAGGAGAACGGCAGCATGTCCGGGCCCAGTTCGATGGCCGGCACCGCCTCCCCGCGCGCTCCGGTCGTCGGGTCGGCCGGGTAAAGCCGCGCCTCCTCGACGTAGTCCGCGCCGGGCACCGAGGCGAGCGCGGCATGCACGTCGCCGAGCGTGACCGCGCGGCCGAACGGCCAGCCGGCCCCGTCCGGACCGCCGTCGCGCGGATGCAGCCAGCGGTAGAGCGCGGCGAGCGCGGCCGCGCGCACCTCTTCGAGGTCTTCGGTGCGCCGCGAACGCAGCCGGACCGCCGCGGTCACGCCCTGATAGCGCGGCGGTTCGACCGCGATCCGCACGCCGACCAGGCGCCGCTCCTCCAGCGCCGCCGCGATCGCGGCCATGCTCGGCTCGTCCGGGGTGAGCGCGTCGAACGGAATGCGCCCAGATCCGTACCCTGACACGTCCGGAACGACAAGCATGTGCACCGGCTCGCCGGGGTCCGTCGGTGGAACGCACCGCACGCGTACCGCTCCCGAGACGGCCTGTGTCGCAATGGCCTCATAGTCCTCGGCGGTCACCGCGCGGTCCTGTCCACGCAGCGCCCGCGCGGCGCGCACCTTGGCTTCCGCGACCGTCTCGCCGTCGTGGCCGCCGCGGGCCGGCTGCCGATTCGTCACCGACGACACGTACGGAATCGCCGACCGCATCACGGTCAACCGGCCCGCGCCCACGTTGCCGACCGCGCCGCCGCCGGTCCAGTACTCGCGCATCCTGACCGTCGAACCCTCCGGCGGCACCTTGCCGTGGCAGCGCACGCTGCCGTCGCCGAGCCGCACCGCCGGCCCGAAGTCGATCTCGCCGGTCATCGGGTCGAGCACGAAGTGCGGGTCGTCCCGCTCGCTGGCGGCGAAATCAGCGACCTGACGCCACGCCTGCCAGCCCTCCTCGGAGGAGACCTCGACGACCGCAGGCTCGGCGCCGGGCAGGACCGGGGCGTGATGCAGCCGAAACCGTTGCCCCGCGGCGCCTTCGGCGGTACCGAGCACGTCGTTGGTGACGTGCTCGGCGTGGATCGCGTCGACGGTCCCGCCGACGCAGTCCGCGGTGAGCTTGGTGAGTGTCGGAGTCCTGCTGTACGCCGGGACGTCGGCCTCAGGCGTGGTCACCACGGCCCGAAGCCAGGCCGCGCGCACTCCGTTGATCAGGCAGTGCGTGTGCTGCGGCGGCAGGTGCAGCAGGATCTCGCCGGGCCGGTTCAATCCGCCGGTGGTGTCCCGCTCCACCTCACATCGCGCCCAGCCAGAGCTCTGATACGCCTCCCACTGGAGCGGCGGATGGTCCGGATCGACGCCGATACCCTCGATCCGGCTGTCCGTGCGCAGCGAGATCAGGCACGAGGGGGCTGCGTCGGAAAGCCCGACGTACAGCCGGTCGCCGGGCTGCGGCACCGCGGAGAAGCAGGCCGCCGGTTCGCCCTGGCGCATCAGAGGCCGCAGATCCCGCAGGTTGTCGGCGTTGCGGGCCGCGTCGTTCGCGCCGCCCGCCTCACCGGGCGCGGTGCCGACGGCCGGAGCCGCGCGCAGCTCGGTCAGGCTGACCGGGACGATGTTCAGCGGTGCGAGCGTCGCGAAGCCGATCGCCTCCTCGCCCGGAACCCGCGGCGTGCCGACCCGGTGCCCGGCCGGAACGGTCACCACGTCTGGGCGCGGTGCGGACAGCTTGAAGGTCAGGTCGACCCGCGCCGCGCTCGGCGGCCTGCGGGTGATGCCGAGCAGGTCGAGGAACTTGCGGTGGTGCCGCTCCGGGACCTGGTTGAGCCGGAATGCGAGCTGGTCGGCGATGGTGGCCACGGCCTCGATCAGGGTGATGCCGGGGTCGTGCACGTTGTGGTCGCTCCAGGCCGGCACGCGCCGGCGCACCAGGCGCTTGGCGTCGTCCACGAAGTCCTGGAAGCGGCGGTCGTCCAGATCGGGCGCGGGCAGCGGCATCGCGGCTCAGTCCTCGGGAATCGAGTAGAACGGGAAGACCAGGTTGCGCCGGTCGTTGGTGGCCTTGACCCGGTAGTCCACCGCGATGCGCAGGATCTGCGGCGCGACCGGATCGGGGCTCGCCGTCACGCCGAGCACGTCGATGCGCGGCTCCCAGCGGGTCAGCGCCGCGTCGACCAGCGTGCCGACCCGCCCGGCGAGACCGGCGTCCACGGTGTCGAAGATCAGCTCGTGGATCGGGCAGCCGAACTCCGGGCGCATCGGCCGCTCGCCCGGGCTGGTGCCCAGGATCAGCCGGATCGACTCGGCCACGTCGTCGTCGCCTTGCGAGAGCGCGAAGGCGCCCGTGCTGTCCAGCCGCAGCGGGAAGGCCCAGCCGCGCCCGAGGAAGTCCTCGGTGATGCTCGTCATCGCGCTCAGCCCCCGATCAGCACGGTCGAGGCGCTGCCGACCAGCGTGCCGGTCGGCTGCCCGCAGCAGGTCGCGCTGTCGCCGGTGCGCGCCGCCGGCACCCCGCCGAGCAGCACGCTGCCGCTCCCTGCGGCGATGACGGCCTGCTGCGTCGGCGGCGCGAAGAACGGGTCAGCCGGATGCAGGCCGACATGCGGCGGAGTGTTCAGTCCGGTCGCTCCCACGACGACCGCGGGCGAGCCGCAGATGAGCACCGTCGCGCAGACTCCCAGCGTGATCGGCGCCGCGAACGGCAGCGGGGGAGAGGGCTGCGGCGCTCCGGTCGCAGGGTTCGGCATAAGGTGCAGCGAGCACACCGCGTTCACCTGGTCGCCGCTGATCGCGGCCGGCTGTCCCATGGGGATTCCCCGCCCCTCTCCATCGTGCACTTATCGTCGAGACTGTGTCAGTGCATTGCGTCGCTAGTTGAGTTTGATGAGCTGCCCCGACACGCTGACCTGCGGTCCGCCGTCGATGGACGCCCCGGTGCTGCCGGACAGCTTCAGCTCGCCGCTGGCGGTCAGCTTCAGGTCGCCGCCGTTCGCGTTGAGCTCGATGTCGCCGTCGCTGTCCAACTTGAGCGGCCCGCCGGCGTGGATGGTGACCGTGCCCGAGCCGTCGATGACGATCTTCGTGTTCGTCGAGTCGAGTGTGATCGTCGCCGAGCCGTCGCCGGTGGCCAGCTTGATCTGCGAACCCTGATCGTCGTCGCTGAACACCAGCTGGTGCCCGGTACGCGAGCCGAGCACCCGGCGCAGCACCTGTCCCGCGTCGCCGTCCACGAGCTGGTCGTTCATCATCGGGTGGTCGGTGCCGTTGTAGAGGCCGCCGATCACGTAGGGGTCGCGCACATCGCCGTGTACGAACCCGACCAGCACCTCGTCGCCGACCTCGGGCAGCCAGGCCAGGCCGCGGCCGTCCCCGGCGCCGGGCTGCACGACGCGGGCCCACCAGGACTCGTAGTCGTCGGACAGCCAGGGGAAGGCCACCTTCACCCGGAACCGCTGGTCGGGATCGTTGATGTCGGTGACCTGGCCGATCACGAGCCCGGGCCACGGCCGTCCGCTGCCGCGGTGCGCCTGCTTGGTCGCACCGAGCGAGGTGAGACCGAGCAGCGTGCGCTCCTGACGGCCACTCACCGTGAACTCGGTGTGGTAGCCGGTCTCGTCGTAGCGGTGGCGCGCGCCGGACAGCACGTAGTCGCCGTCGTGCGGCCAGCCGACACCGCTGACCGAGACGGCCGCGCCGGGAACAAGCTTCGGATCGCCGAGCGCGAGCCCGGTCATCTCGGCGTGTGCGCCCGCGATCTGCTCGGCCACCGCCGCCGCGATCGCGTCAGCCTCCTGCTCGTCGCGCACCGGCCGGTCCGCCACCAGGAAGGGGGCGGCGGAGAACCGGCCGGCCAGCTCGCTCGGATCAGCGCCCGAATGCGCGCTCACCGTCGAGGTCTTCGCGCTGCCGCGCACCGGCTGCTTGGTCTCCGGGTTCCAGCCGCGCACCCACACCTCGCCGACCTGCTCGGCCGCGGTCACCCTGGGGGAGAGGCGCAGCAGATTGGCGCCCAGCAGCAGCTGCGCGGCCTGCGGCGGCGTCTCCACGTCGTCCAGCGCGCTCGGCGCGGTGTCGTGCGAGATCGGAGCGTGCCAGACCAGACGCCCGTTCACGACGGCCACCTCGCGGCCGCGCTCGTTGGCCCGCGCGCGCAGGAACTCCCAGTCGGTGAGGTTCACCTGGCCGACGTGCGGATGCACCGCGCCGTCGTCGTCGACGTCGCCCAGTTCGAGCCCTGCGTCGCCGGCGACCCTGCGCACGATGTCGCCGTCGGTCGCGTCGAGGAAGGTGCGGGTGCGCCGGCCCCGGCACAGCCGGTGCGAGAGGTCGTAGCCGCGCACCACGGTCCACGTGCCGGTCGCGTCGGTGTCCTGCTCGAGGCTGGTGACCTCGCCGACGAGCAGCGTGCCCGCGTCGTCGCCGCCGTCCGCGGCGGTCGCGCTGACCTCGATCCGGCCGCCGAAGTCGAAGCCGGCCCGGCGTACCAGGTCCCGGTCGTGGTCGAGGAATTCGAGGGCGAACATGTCCGGCAGGTGCAGCTGCGCGTCGACCAGGACCCTCATGAGCGAGTCCAGCACGTCGTCGGCCAGCGCGGATCCGTTCACCGTGATCCGCAGCCTGCCGCCGTCCCCGGCCGGGCTCATCGCGGATCACCGCCCACCGCCGAGAGTGCGACGGCCTGTGCGCGCGGCGGCAGCAGCAGCCTGGTTCCCGGCGGCACCCGGCCCGGGTCGTCGATGTCGTTCGCGATCGCGATCGCCCGCCACAGCCCCGCGTCGCCGTATTCGCGCTGCGCGATGGAGGCCAGCGAGTCGCCCTGCGTGGCCTGTGCGCTGCGCCGGCCGCTGATGCCGCCTGAGGTGGGGTTCGTGCCGGGCGTCGGCTGCGGTATCGACTGGATCGCCACGGTCGCGGTCGCCCGCAGCGGGACGCCGTCGTCGCCGAAGAGCAGGTAGTCGACCTCGACGTGGCTGAGGAACCCGATCATGATGAGGGAGCCCCAGCTGAACATGACCTTCGGCGGCGTCGAGTTGCCGGCCTCCTGCGAGATCTGCGTCGGCTTCGTCCAGTCCAGCAGCTGCTGGACCGCGACCGGCACCGGTGTGGCCGCGGGCCTGCCGTTGCGGTCGAAGGCGTTGAACAGCAGGTTGGCGGTCAGCGACTGCGGTCCGGTGCCGACGAACTGAGGCCGCGGATGCGCCTTCGAGTGGCGGGAGGGATGCGTGTGCCAGGTCGCGGACTTGGTGACCTTGACCGTCGAGGGGTTGAACTCGCAGGCGATCTCGCCGGGCTGGTCGAGCGTGGTCAGCTTGGCATAGGCGGTCACATGAACCCCCGGTGCGAGAGTTCCAGCGACTCGTGCGCGACGGCCTCGGCCTCTTCGCCGACCGTGCTCAAACTCGGACCGGAGTACTTGATCGGCCAGGCGTCGGTCAGCGACCAGGAGCAGACGGCCGCGCCGTTGCCGTCGAAGAGGGTGATGGTGACGTGCTTGGGGTTCGGCTTGGCCGCCTGCTCGGTGAACCATTTCAGGACCTTGCCGCTGTCCTTGTCGACCGGACGGCTCAGCTTCACGTTGGTGTAGGAGGGGCGGCCGGCCAGCGTCACCACCGGGCCGTCGCCGCCGCCCTCCTTCCAGGTGAAGGGCTCGTATTCGGCGTCCAGGCCCGCGCACCCGGTGAACAGCGCGATCTGCTCGCCGTCCACCTCCACGCCGAAGCGCCAGGCGAGTCCGGCCATCCCGAGCTCGTTCGCCATCGGTCCGGTCCTTTCAGTGCGGGTCGGTCAGTCAGTGCGGGTGGGTGAGTCGGTGAGTCGGTTAGTCAGTGCAGGTCGGTGAGGAACTGGGAGCGCTCGCGGTCGATCAGCAGCTCGCCCGCCAGGTGCCGGGAGAAGCGGCCGTAGAGCTGTCGCGCGAGCACGTCGAGCGCCGCCGGGTCGTGCGGAGTGGTCGCCGCGGCGACCGGTGGCCTCGCCGCGCCGGGCGCGCTCGGCCCCGGACGGGGGATCATGCGGCCGACCTCGTTCACCGAGTCCCCAAAGGCAGAGCCCTCGCGGGCCGAGCCCTCGATAGCGGACGCCGCGTCGGAGAACGCGCTCAGCTCGCCACGCGCCCGCCCCACCGCGCCGGCTGGTTGAGCCCGAGGGCTGCCGGGTCGGGAAGGGGCGGCGCCGGTCATCGTCGCCAGCGCGGTAGCTGCCGAGGTCGCGGCGGACGCCGGCGATGCCGAGACCGGCGCCTGGGCTGCGGACGCGGCGCCCGGTAGGACTGCCGCAGGTACGGCTCCTGATGCCGCAGCCGCGGTCGCGTATCCGCCGATGACTGACTCGGCTTCGCGCACCGGTTGGTCGACCGGCGCGGTTGGCGGCTGCAGAACGCTGATCGGTGCGGCGACGGGTACGAACTGTGTCGCCGAGACGAGCGGCGCGGTGCGGGTAGGCGGCGGGCTCGGCGCGGGCGGTGCCGGCGTAGTCGCCGTCGGCTGCGCTGCCGCCTGCCGCGTCGCCTGCGGTTCCGCGCCCGACTGCCCAGTCACCGGTGCAGCCGATGTCGACGAACCCTGCGACCCATCGTCGAACTCGGACGCCAACGCTTGTGTCTCAGCATTCTGCATCGCTGCACTCGAACCGGCCACGGCACCGTAGCTCGCATCGGCGGCCGCCGCCGCATTCGTGTCCGTATCCGCGCCCGCCGAACCCGCGACGTCGCTGCGCGGTAGATCCACGGGAGCGTTTGGCGTGACGTCTGAAGCCTGAACGCCCGCATCGCCGTTCGCCGCGGAAGCCTGCGCTCCGGTCGCGTCCACCAGCGGTTGCGCCGACGCGCGGGGGAGCGGGTTGCGTGAAACGAGAGGCGCGACGGCCGGGGCGGACCCTTGCGGGTCCGACCCCGACCGCGCCTCGCGGGGTGTGAACAGGGTGCCGAGGCCGGCGCCCGGGGCGTCCGGCGGGGATTCGGGCGTCCCCGGATTCGGCTCGGCGTGCACACCCCGGTCAGGTGCTGCTGCGGTCGGTCCGTCGGTCACGTCCGCGGGAACGGGGCGAGGGTCCCGCGCCTCAACGGCGGCCTCCGCGTCGGGCAGCGCCTGGCGAGTCTGTGTCGTGCCGCCCACCAACGGTGACAGCGATCGAACGCCGGTACCGGTGGACGGCTCCGTGACGCTCGCTGATGAGGGCACTGATGGTTCTGCTGGTAGAGCTGGGCTCTGGCTGCTGGTTGTCGCGCTCTGCTGCGCCGCCACTGGCGCAGCCGACAGCGAGGTACCCGTAGCGGTCGTCACCGCGGTGACGCGTGGCGATGCCGTGATTCGCGGCCCCGCTCCGGCCGGTCCTTGCCCCGACTCGGGGTGAGTCAGAGCCCGAACACCACCGAGCGGCGCGGTCGCCGACTCGGCGGGATCCGGCAACCGCCACACGAAATCCGCGGGCCTGGTGTCGAGCGGATCGACCGTCCGCGCCACCCCGCTGACCAGGCCGCCCGGCACGTCCGTGCGCACGTCGTGGCCGAGCGGACCAAGCGCCGGCGGGGTGTGCCACCGGCTCGGCAGCGTCCTGCTGAAGCCGGCCTCCATCGTGGACGGCATCGCGCCCAACACCGGCATGCCGCCGGGCAGGTCACGCCACGCCGCGGTTCGCCCGGCTACGCGCTCGACAGCCGGAGCGGTGTCCTGGACCTCGGATTGCCGGCCCTCGGATTGCTCGGCCTGCGTCGCAGGGCTCGAAGCTTCGCCCGACGATCGGCGGAACGGCCACCGCATCGCGTCACCAGCCGTCCTCGGCGCCGCCGCCGCTCGCGCCCGCGGTGGCCAAGCCTGCCGCCCTCGCCTCCGCCGCCGCGTTGACGGCCGCGTTGATCCCGCCGATGCGCGTGACGAAGTCGCGCCGCAGCGGGTGTTCGAGGTCGAGGATCGCGTCCAGCGGCCAGTGGAAGTGATAGGCGACGTACGACACTTCCTCCATCAGCAGGTCCGTGCCGTACGTCACGATTCCCCCAGGCGGCTCGCCGCGGGGCCGGAGCTGTCCACCGCGAAGTCGTGCTCGCAGGCCGGGCAGGTCACCGCGATGCGGGTGTGCCCCTCCGCGTTGATCCGCCGGTACAAGTCCTGAAGGAAAGCCAGGTCGGCCGCGAACATGCTCTCCACGACGCCCGGATTGATCGAGGAGACCTCGCCGAGCGACGTGATCACCCGGCTGAGCAGAATCACCGTCAGGTACGCCTCGTTCTCGCGCACCCGCGGATCGCGCAGCGGCAGGATCTCGTCGCGGGCCGTCGCCAGTCGCATCGTGCCCTGACGGTGCACCGCGCCCGCGCTGTCCACGTAGCCGACCGGAAGCGTGAACGCGAACTCCGTCCGCACCGCCGCCTCGCTCGACCCCGCTGATCCGGCTGTCCCCACAGCCGCCGTGCCTGACACCGTCGCCCCGGCGGACATCACTTCACCTCGAGCCTCTCGATCGTGATGACCACGGACTCGAGCAGCACCTGGTCGCCGCCGGCGCTCAGCTTGCCGACCTCGACCTTCGACGGCCAGCCCTGGAAGAAGTTGAACCGGCTCACCTCGCCGTGCGCCAGGTCGTAGAGGATGACCGCGCCGTCCTTGCGGGCCTCGTCGATCTTGCCCTCCTGCACGGTCTTGATCCAGTTCCAGAACGCCGGGTCGTTGACCTTGCCGCGGGACAGGTGGATGTCCTCGTACTTGACCGAGCCGGGCAGCTTCTGCAGCACCGGAAGGCCGCCGGCCTTGTTCGCCCGGTTCTCGATCACCCCGACCGTGATGCCGAGGCCGTTGACCTCCTTGAACTGAGCGATCGTCAGACTGTCGATCTCCACCGCGAAGCTGTAGTTCGTCAGCGGATCGGTGATCCCCGCCATCAGTGTTCTCCTACCTCGAAGGCCGCACCCTGAGGTGCGCCGGGTGCCGGGTTACTCGGACAGGGCCGTGCCGGTCGGCAGCTGCGCCAGCCGGAAGACCACGAACTCGGCGGGCTTGACCACCGCCAGGCCGATCTCGCACACGAGCCGGCCGATCTCGATCGACTCCGAGGGGTTGGTCTCGTCGTCGCACTTGACGTAGAACGCCTGCTCCATCGTGTCGCCGAACAGGCCGCCGTCCTGCCACACGGTGAACAGGAAAGACCGCAGTGTCCTGATGACCCGCTCCCACAGGCTCTTGTCGTTGGGCTCGAACACCACCCACTGCGTGCCGATGCGCACCGAGGACTCGACGTAGTTGTAGAGACGTCGAACGTTGATGTAGCGCCAGGCCGGGTCGCTGCTCAGGGTCCTGGCACCCCACACGCGGATGCCGCGCCCCGGGAAGGCCCGGATGCAGTTGACCCCGACCGGGTTCAGGTTGTCCTGCTCGGCCCGGGTCAGCGCGGTGGCCACGCCGATCGCCCCGCGCACCACCTCGTTGGCCGGCGCCTTGTGCACGCCACGGGTCTCGTCGTTGCGCGCCCAGATCCCGGCCATGTGGCCGCTCGGCGGCAGCGCCATCGTCTTGCCGTCGGGGCCGAGCACCTTGAGCCAGGGCCAGTACAGCGCGGCGTACTTCGAGTCGTATCCGGCCTCGTTCATCCGCCACTCGCGCACCTGCTGCGGGTTCAGCTCCGGCAGCGCGTCCAGGATCGCCATCCGGTCGCCCATCAGCTCGCAGTGCGCGATCATCGCGGTCTGCACCGCGCGCACGCCGTCGCGGTCGATCCGGCCGGCCAGGTACGCCGCCATCAGGTCGGGGACGCAGACCATGGTGACCGTGTCGATGGCCTCAAGGCCGCCGAACCCGGTGCGGTCGGCGCTGCTGCCCACGTAGTCGTTCGGGCTGACCGCGACCTCGGCTCCGGGACCGTCCACCAGCGTCACCACGGCGTTCGCCGGACGCCGGTCGGCCAGGCCGCCCTGTCCGGGCGCCTCGGCCAGCTCGACCAGCGTCGAGGTGGCGTTCACCTGGGTGACCACGTTCGTGCGGCCGCGCCGGGTGGTGACCGGCTCGAAGACCTCCTCGCGCCCCCCGCCCCGCACGACCAGTCGGAACGAGTCCTCGGGCGCGCCCTCCACGGCCACGTCGGTGACCTCGACGGTCACTTCGCCGCGGGTGATGCCGGCCTTGGCCGTGGCCACATACGCGACCGAGCCGGGCGTGGCGGCGGAAGGCAGTTCGGCGCGCGCGGCCGACGGCGTGCCGTTGCCCGGTGCGCCGCCGACGCGCACGATGTACGCCTGGCCGCCGCCGTTGAGGAAGTACCCGAACACGGCGTGCCCGAGGTAGGTTCCGGGCGCGGGCTCGCCGAAGGTGTTCGTGTACTGAGTCCAGTTGGTCACCAGGATCGGCGTGTGCAGTGGCCCGTCCGCGCTGAAGCCGACGAAGGCCGCCACCGCGGTGCCGACTCCCTCGATCGGGCGGGTGCCTGCCTCGAGCTCCTCGATGTAGACGCCCGGGGACTGGTAGTTGGGCATCGCTTGCTCTTCCTTCCGTCGGGCGATGTCGCTGCTGCTCGCAGGCCGTGTGCACGGCCGGTTGACTTGCGCTCTCGGCTCAGGGGCCGATTCCGGGCCGCGGCGTCGGCGGCGGCTCCGGAATCAGCACCCTTCGAACTTCGCGGTGCGCGGTTCGCGATGCGCTGTGCGCGTTCGCTGTGCGCGTTCGCTGTGCGCGGGCGGAGCTATGCGGTTCCGGGTGGATCGGCGCCGTCAGTACTCGCCGCCGTCCCCGCCCATGTCGCCGCCGCCCATGTCGTAACCACCGTCGTCGCCGCCGCCCATGTCCGCGCCGCCGCCGAGGTCTCCGCCACCCAGGTCGCCCCCGCCGAGGTCTCCGCCACCGAGGTCCCCTCCACCCAGGTCGCCGCCACCGAGGTCGGTGCCGCCGGCCAGCGCGCCGTCGTCGCCGCCGTGCACGAGGTTGTAGACGCCGTCGCCGATCGCGTTGCCGGCGCCCTGCAGCAGGTCGTGGCCGACCTGGTGCGAGTCGGGCAGGCCCACGTGCGGCGCGACCTCGTCGTACACGTCCTCGAGCGCGGTCGAGATGCCGCCGGTCGCGACGCCGATCGCGCCGCCCGCCATGCGCTGCGCCTGGTCGGCCGCGCCGTCCCAGTCGCCGGTGACCGCGTCGCCGATGGCCTCCGCGCCGTGGATCGCCACGCCGGCGACGTCGCCGATCAGCGGGATGTCTTCGAGTCCGCTCATGGTTGCTTCCCCTCTTGTCAGTTCGGTCCGGCTGCCGGCTCTGATGCCGCGTCAGCGGTCTGTGCGCTCGGCGGCGGTGCCGCGGTCGCTGCCGCAGCGGCGGCCGCAGGTGCCTGTGCCTCGGTCTTCGGTTGAGCCTGTGTCTGCGGCTGTGCCGGAGCTGTCGCAGGAGCCTGAGCCGCAGCGGTCTCCGGCACCGGTGCCTGCGGCTGTGCCTGAGCCGCGGCCGCAGGCGCCGTTGCCTCGGTCTTCTGCTGTTCCTGTGCTGGGACCGCCGGCGCACGGTGCTGCACCGTCTCCGGCGCGCCGGTTCCCGGGGCCGCCGCCGGAGTGGCGGCAGCCGCGGCGGCCGCACCCGCCTGCCCGGCCGCGGCCGGGGCCGGCCCGTTCGGCTTCGGCCCCACGGTGACCTGCGCCTGGCTGACCGCGGGCGCGGCCGGGAGGTCCGGCGCCGGCATCGCGACGGTGGCGGTCAGCTCGAAGCCGGCCTTCACCTCGCCCGCCAGGTTCAGGAACATCCCGCGCTTGGTGCCGGCCGCCGTGGTCAGGTGCACCTCGTGCGGCAGCTTCGCCAGCGCCTCGGGCATCAGCTCCCGCGGCACCGTCGGAAGCGCGCCGAAGCAACGCAGCACCAGAGCGAGAATCCGGTGCTCCATGGCGATCGGCGCGCCCCACACGGTGACCGTGTAGTGCAGGTCGTATCGCACGGCCGGCGGGCGATGCCCGACGACCTTTCCCCCCTCGTCGCGGACCTGCTCGTACATCACATCGCGGCGATGGGTGTTCTCCCTGATGTCGAACAGGAAGAAGTTCACCGCCGGAGTCTTGAGCGCCTGGATCCAGGGGCGCGCCGGCGGATCGAAGGTCACGGTCACCGCGGCGTTGCCGAGTACCCGCGTCTTCGTCACGGCGAGAAGCGCCTGGTCGGTCTCAAGGATCACGGGGGGAAGCGTGCCGCGCCCGGCCCGCGCCGCGGCAGGTCGCATCGGGCAGCCGAACGGTCCATGCGCGCTGCACTTTCGGGCAGCGCGAACGGGCGGCCGCCGGTGCCCGCCGTGCTGCCCGTCCGCGACTGCCGCCGCGAGCCGGCTCCATCTACCGTCGCGGCCATGGGAGCAGAAGCATCACTGACACCGGCCGCGCAGCCGGTCAATCCGGGCGAGGAAGCAGAGGTCGAACTCGTCGTCACCAACACCGGGGGCGTGGTCGACTCGTTCACCCTCGAGGTCCTGGGTGACCCCGCGGCCTGGGCGGTCGTCGAGCCGTCCGGCCTCTCGCTGTTTCCGGGGCAGAGCGAGACCGCGAAGCTGCGGTTCCGCCCCCCGGTGGACCCCGGGCTCACCCCCGGCCCCCGCCCCTACGCGGTGCGGATCACCTCCAACGAGGACCCGCAGCGGCCGCGGGTGGAGGAAGGCGTCCTCGCGATCGCGGGCGTCCCGGTGCTCTCGGCGGACCTTTCCCCGCGCACCGGCCGGGCCCGCGGCAAGCGGGCCGGCAAGTACCAGATCGCGCTCGACAACCGCGGCAACGCCCCGGTCCTGGTCGACCTGACCGGCTATGACGCGCAGGACCTGGTCGACGTCACGGTGGCGCCGCCCCGCATCGAGGTCGGCCCCGGCGCGGCCGCGTTCGTCACCGCCCGGGCCCGCGCCCGCCGGCGGTTCTGGCGCGGGCCGAGCGTGCTGCACCGCTTCACCGTCGCGGCCCGTCCGGTCCAGAGCCAGTCGTCCCAGTCCTCCGAGCCGTCTCAATCGGCCTCGCCCCAGCCGGCCTCGGCGCGGCCGCGGTCGTACGCGCCCCAGCCCGCCGAGGCCGGTCCCGGCACCGGGCCCGGCGCGGCCGCCCCGGCTCCGCTCGACGCGAGCCTCCTGCAGGAGGCTGCGATACCGGCATGGGTCGGCAAGGCCGCCGCGCTGGTGGTGCTCGCGGCGATCGCGCTGACCGCGCTCTGGTTCACGGTGCTCAAGCCGGTCGTGCGGGACGCGGCCACCGGCGCGGCGAACCAGGCGCTGACCGCGGCCGGAATCCCGACCGGCGGGTCCGCCGGCGGCGGGGGAGGCGGTGGCGGCGGCAGCTCCACTCCGCCCGATTCCGGCAGTGGCGGCGGGGCGTCGCCGAGCGGCAGCTCCTCCGCCTCGTCCTCGCCGTCCGCCACCACGCCGACCGTTCCGGCCGGCCCGACACTGCCCGCGCCGATCGCCTTCGCGGTGGATCTGAAGGCCAACGGCGCGCTCACCGCCGGGACGCACCAGGTGTACACGGTCACCGACCTGGTGCTGCAGAACCCGAACGGCGACACCGGCTCGCTGACCATCACCCGCGGCGGCAACACCCTGATCAGCACCCGCATGGAGAACTTCCGGGACTACGACCTGCACTTCGTCACCGCGATCACGGTCGGCACCGGACAGAGCCTCACCATCTCAGTGACCTGCGACAAGCCCGGACAGGGCAAGACCGCGTGCTCGCCGGCGGTCCTGGTCAGCGGCATGTCGCACACGGTCGCATGACCAGCCCGCGCTTCGCCGCCGGACAGCTCCGGCGGCGCGGCACGGCGCGTACCGGCGAGGTCCGCGCCGCGCGCCGCCTCGTCGTGGTCCTGGTGCTGATCGCCGGCGGGGTCACCCGCGGCGGCTCGGCCTCGGCCGACTTCTCCGGCTTCTCGATCCAGGCGCTGCCGTTCGAGACGACGCTCGCCCAGTTCCACACCATCAACATCACCTCGACCGTGCCGCCGCCGATCGAGGGGCCGATCACTCCCATC
>NZ_DASRGV010000385.1:0-8638 GCF_035650855.1 Actinocrinis sp.
CTCGGCGATCAGCTTCGCGCCGATCTTGTCGCCGAGCTTGCGCATCGCCTGCGCGCTCGGGCCGACGAACGTGACGCCGATCCGGTCGCACAGCTCGGCGAACGCCGGGTCCTCGGCGACGAAGCCCCAGCCGACCCAGGCCGCATCCGCGCCGGTTTCCCGCAATGCCCGCTCCAGGACTGCCAAGTCCAGGTAGGGCCGGTTCCCGGCCGGGCCGAGGTGATAGGCGATATCTGCTTCCCGCACGAAGGCGGCGTCGCGGTCGACATCGGTGTGCAGTGCGATGGTCTTGATCGACGCGGCGCTGTCGGCGCCCAGTTCCCGGACCGCGTGGATGAGCCGCATCGCGGGCTCTGCGCGGTTGACGATGGCGACACGATTGAACACTGGCCGGCCCCTTCCTCGTGAGCGGCCGGTCGCGGCGACACGACGGGCATCGTCACAGGGCGTTTACAGAGTCGGTCCTGGAACGGCCGACGAGGTCACGGTAACCGGGCCGAGTCGGCGGAATGTCTTCGTGGTTGCCCACGACGTTCGGCCCCCTGATCCGCCCGTTCTACTGCGGCATCTTCAAAGAAGCCGTCCGCCCGCATGCGTGCAACGGTGGCGGTGTCCGCAACCGCGCCGCGGAAGCGGGCCGCCGGAGTGAGACATCACGACGCGAGGCGGGTCCAGGTGAAACCAGTCAGAATATTGATATTTGTGAGCACGCCACTGCTCTGGCTGCTGAAGTACGTCTTAACCGGACTGACTCTCCTCGGCCTCGGTGCGCGCGCCACCCCGATCACGGACTCGGGTGACGGCTGCGGGGCACCGAGTGATCCTTCTTCCGCAGCCGTCCGCGCGGGCCGGGAGCTGGCGGCGTCGACGGCGGCACTGTCGCACCATGAGCGGCTTTGGGAGGCGGAACTGGCCGCCGACGATGCGGGAGCGGTGTGACGGTTGCCGACCGGACCTGCTTCGTTGGGCCGCCGCGTTGGGCACGCGGGAAGAAGCCCGAGCCGCCCGGCGCTCGCGATGATCCCCGTACAGCGGCGTCCCGCCGGGAGACCGACCATGACTTGGGGGCGATCTTGAGCGAGACCAAGGGCCTTGTGCTGCGACCGGCCGGCCTGGTGCTGCGCGCCGCGCGCGTGGGCGTCACCGTGTTCGGATACGGCCTGCTGTTCGCCGCGTCCGCGTCCGGCGGCCTGCTCGGTGTAGGCCGCGGCCGTGGCGCCGCCCGCAGGGGCGGTCTGCGCAACGGCGAGCGGTGGGTCGGAATGCTGACTCGGCTCGGACCGTCCTACATCAAGATCGGCCAGCTTCTGAGCACCCGCAGGGACCTGCTCCCGCCGCAGCTGACCGAACCGCTGGGCCGGCTGACCGACTCGGCGCCGCCGCCGAGCCCGCGCCGGATCCGGCGGGCGGTGCGGGCCGCTTATGCCGACAGGCCCTGGCCGTTTCGCGAATTCGGGTGGGCGCCGGTGGCCTGCGGCAGTATCGCGACGGTGCACGAGGCCGTGACCCTGGACGGCCGCCGGGTGGCGGTCAAGGTGCGCCGGCCCGGGATCCAGCCCGTGATGGAGCGGGACTTCGCGTTGGCCCGGGCCCTGATGGGCGCGCTCGGGAGCGTTCCGAAACTGCGGAGAATGCCGTTCAAGGTGATGCACGAGCAGGTCGGCTCGGCGATCCTGCGGCAGCTCGACTTCGCGGCCGAGGCCGCGGCCCTGGCCGAGCTGCGGGCGAACCTCGCCGGGTTCGGCAATGTGCGCATCCCCGAGCCGCTGCCCGAACTGTGCACGCCAGAGACCGTGGTGATGGAATACATCAGTGGGCTGCGGCGCTTCGAACCGGGCGCCCTGGACGCCGGCACCCGGCGCCAGGTCGTGCGCGCGATCCTGGCCGCAGTCTACGAGATGCTGTTCATCGACGGTGTGGTGCACTGCGACCTGCACCCGGGCAACCTGTACTTCGGCGAGCGCGCCGACCTGGTGATGCTCGACGCGGGCTTCGTGATCCGGCTGCCGGACCCGATCCGCCGGTCCTTCGCGGACTTCTTCATCAACATGGCGATGGGCGACGGCTGGACCTGCGCGCAGATCGTGATCGAGAGCGCCGCGCACATAGCCGGGGACTGCGATCTCGACGGCTTCCGCAGTGCCCTGACAAAGCTGGTCGCGGAGGCCTCCGGCGCCAAGTCCGGCCAGTTCGACCTGGCCCGCTTCGCCGGAAAGCTGTTCGACCTGCAACGCCGCTTCGGCCTGTTCCCGGCCCCGGAGTTCGCCTTCCCGCTGTTGTCGTTGCTGGTCATAGAGGGGATGATCAAGGACTTCGACAGCGGCCTCGACTTCCAGGCTGAGGCCGTCCCGGTCCTGCGGCGGCGCAACATGCCGCGGGAGCACCGGGTCGCGCTGCCCGGCTGAACGAGCGCTACAGGCCGTCGTCGCCGGCGTCGGGCCGGCGGCCTCGAAGGAGAAGGGATCTGGCACATGGCGATCTCCCGCGCCGTACTGATCACCGGCTGTTCCAGCGGCATCGGCCGCGCCACGGCGCTGCTGCTGCACCGGGAGGGCCTGCCGGTATACGCCTCCGCCCGGGACACTGACGCGCTGGCGCCGTTGGCGCAGCTCGGCATCAAAACCCTGCGATTAGACGTGACCGACGAGGAATCGGCGTCGGCGGCCGTGAAACAGATCGCCGAAGAACACGGCGCGGTCGGTGCCCTGGTCAACAACGCAGGTACCGGCGTGCACGGCGCGGTCGAGGACGTCCCGCTGGACACCGCGCGCGCCCTGTTCGAGACCAACCTGTTCGGCGCCGTGCGCCTGACCCAGCTGGTGCTGCCCGGAATGCGCGAGCAGGGCGCCGGCCGGATCGTGTTCCTCTCCTCGGTCCTGGGGCGGTTCTCGCCGCCCGGAGGCGGGCTGTATCAGGCCACGAAGCACGCGGTGGAGGCCTACGGCGACGCGCTGCGGCTGGAGGTCGCGCAGTTCGGCGTCCGGGTGGCGCTGATCGAGCCGGCGACCGTGCGCACCCGGTTCTTCGAGACCGCGATGATGCAGTTCGCCGGCCGGCCCGGCAGCGCCTACCAGCATTTCTACGACGAACTCGCGGCGTGGGCGATCGAGGTCCACGAGGGCAAGAGCACCGCGGGCCGGTACGCGGCGACGCCGGAACAGGTGGCGCAGGCGATCCGGCGCGCCGTCCTGGCCGAGAGTCCCAAGGCCCGCTACCCCGTCGGCACACTCGCGCGCGGCGCTCTCAGCATGCGCCGGCTGCTGCCCGACGCAGCCTTCGACAAGTTCGTGGCGCGGCAGTTCCCCGCCCCGTGAGCCCGCCGCGGCCGCCGGATCTTCTCGAGTCGAGCCCGGGCGGACCGGGCGGAAAGGCGCAACGATGGCGGACACGCTGACGCACGCGGCGGCGGCCACCCGCGTCACCCGAGAGAAGTGGTCGACCGTCCGCTGCGCCCTCGAGGCCAGCGCCGAGCGGTTCGCGGCCCTGGTGGAATCCGTGCCCGACCCCTCGGCGCGCGCCACCGAACACTGGTCGGTCGCCGAAACGGCAGCGCACGTGACCGGCGTCGCCTGGAACTACACGGTCCTGGGCACCGCCGGCCCGAGACGGCCGGTCCCGATCCCCGAAGTGCGGGCACACATGCCGACCACGACGGTCGACAACTTGGCCGCGGTCCTCAACACCACGCAGCTGCGTGCCTTCACCGAACGGGACCCGGCGACGCTGGTCGCCCGGCTGCGCTCGTCGATCCGGGACCTGCTCGACCGCACCGCCGCCGACGATCCGGCTGAGCTCGTGGACTGGCTCGGCGGTTCCCGCCTGCCCTTGGCCGGCATCTTCGCCCACATGATGAACGAGCTGCACATCCACGGCCGGGACATCGCCCGCGGTATCCGGGCCCCGTGGCGGATTCCGGACGACGAAGCAGCCCTCTTCTTCGACTTGTTCATCGTCGAGATCGCCCGCAACGGCGTCGGCCGCCTGCTGGACGACGACCGCCCGGTCCGCCGCGGCAGCATCGCGGTGGAGTTCCGCTCGGCCCACACGGTGCCGGCGCGGCTCGTCCTCGAGGACGGCGTGGCCCGGGCAGAGGAGCCGTCCGGCCGGGCCGACGTGCGGGTCTGGTTTCGGCCTGCGGCCTTGAACCTGATGCTGTTTCACCGGGTCAGCCCGGTCCGCGCGGCCCTAAGCGGCGCGGTGCGCATCTCTGGCCGGCGCCCGTGGCTGCTGCCGGCTTTCATGCGCAAAGTCCGGATGCCCTGACGCGTCGGTCCGGCGGCAGCCTGCCGCCGGGCCCACGAGTGCTTACTTCCACGGTTCCGTGAGCGCTCAATTCCACGGAGGCGTCGGGAACCAGATGTAGTGAAGCCGGCCGAGGACGCGGACGTCCCAATAGATCACCGTGAACGCCCCGGCGATGATGAAGGCCGCGGCGGTGACGGTGCTCACGCGGCCCGGCTTGGCATTGAGCCAGCGCTGGATCCGGCTGCCCAGCCCCAAGGACAGCACCAGGAACAGCGTAGACATGACGATGATGTTCCCGACCGACTGCAGGGCGAAGGCGGTCGCGCCGTACAGCGGGTTGTGGGTGCTGGCGGCGTGCCGGAACATGTCGCGGAACAGCGGATACGGGCGTCCGATGAGGAAGGCCCCGACCAGCGCGCCCATGAGGACCAGCGGCGCGTTGCGGAACCGGCGGGAGACGGCGGCCAACGGGTCCGGGACCAGGCCGAGCGCGGCCAAGCCCATCAGGATCATGACAAGGCCGACGGTGCCGAACGTGATCATCGACTGTGCGGTACGCGGCGAGATCCCGTGCGACACCGCGGTCGAGAACTGCGGCATGCGCGTGCCGATGAAGCCGACGAGCGCGCCGTACGCCGCGGACACCGGGATCATGCCGACGGCCAGCCAGCCCAGCGGCGTCACTGCGGCGCGCAGCTTGTCGCGCCGGGTCGCGGCCCGGCCGACGAGCGGACCGACCGCGCCGAACACCGCGACGTTGCAGGCGGTGAACGATCCGGCGAGGCCGGTGACGAAGGCGAACAGGATGCCGGTGGCGATCCCGGTGATCGGAGTGTTGTTGGCGTCGTGGCCGAGCAGGGCGTCCGCGGTGTTGAAGCCGATGCGGTCGTCGGCGGTCTGAGCCGACCACGCGTAGGCGACCAGCAGCCCGCCGAGCAAGCTGAGCGCGAGGACGAGGGCGCGGCGGCGCGGGAAGCGGCCGTCGACGAACAGCGAGGTGCGTTCTGGAGCGTCGATGGGTTCGAGGGCGGTTGCGCTCAACGTGGTCTCCTCGTCGGGTAGGCGCCGAATCAGCGGGGAGGTTTTGCGACAACGCGGTCAGTGTCCGTGAACAGCGACAAAACGGCTTCTTCGAGGTTGCTCGAGCCGGCGCCGGGAGAACCGGCGCGGATTGCCGACGAAGGCCCGATCACCCGGCCCCAGCTGCGACAACGCCCACGCGGGGCGGCGAGGGCACGCTCGGAGTAGCCGCCCGCCTGCGCTCACGCCGACGATTTCCTTCAGTCGGCCCAAGAGAAGAGAGGCGTGCAGATGGATCCGAACTCGGGGGTCCGTGTCCCCCTGATCGACGAGGCGGACGCGACCGGGCGTTTGGCAGAGCTCTACGAGCGGGCCAAGCAGGTGACCGGGCTGAACTTCGTGCCCGACATGTTCCGCCTGACCTCCTCCCAGCCGGAGCTGCTGGAGACCATGCTGGCCGGGTACAACGGCGTCTTCAACCACGGCAAGCTGCCCCGGCAGACCCGGGAGATGATCTCGGCCTGGACCTCACAGGTCAATCAGTGCCCTTACTGCGTGGGGACGCACAACTTCTTCCTCCAGGTCTTCGGCGGCAGTGAGGAGCTCGCGCACGCGATCGAGACCGCCCGGTCGCCCGACGACCTCCCGGTGGACGAGCGGCACAAGGTGCTGCTGCGGCTGCTGACCAAGCTCAGCCGCAACGCCTACAAGATCACCGACGAGGACTGGCAGCACGCCCTTGACGCCGGCTGGAGCACGGACGACCTGCTCGAGGCGTTCTTCTGCGCCGCGCTGTTCAACTTCATCACCCGCCTTGTGGACGGCCTCGGGCTCGGCACCACGGTGACCAAGAGCCGGATCTCCCAGCAGGAGCTGCCGCAGGACTCCGGGTCTGCCGAGCCCGCCGCGGCCGCCGCGGCCGGCCCGACCGACTGAAGCAGGGGTCGGATATGGACCCGTCCCGTGCGGTCCTGATCACCGGCGTCTCCTCCCTGAGCGGGCTCTCGTCGGGCACCGGGCGAACCTTGGCGCTGCGACTGCACCGCGCCGGATGGCCGGTGTACGCCAGCGGCCGGAGCCTGGACGGTCTCAAGGACCTGGCTCAGGAGGGCATCACCACACTGCGTGTCGACGTCACCGACGAGGAGTCGATGGCGGCGGCGGTGGAGCGGATCACCGCCGAGCACGGCGCGGTCGGCGTGCTGATCAATAACGCCGCGTACAGCCTCAACGGCACGATCGAGCAGACCCCGATGGACGACGTGCGCCGCCAGTTCGAGACCAACGTCTACGGGCTGTCCCGGATGACGCAACTGGTCCTGCCCGGCATGCGGCGGCAACGCGCAGGCCGCATCGTCATCATGTCCTCGATCTTCGGGCTCTTCGCCACCCCGGGACGGGGCTACTACGAGGCCACGAAGCACGCGCTCGAGGCGATCGGCGACTCGCTGCGGCTGGAGGTGGCCCGGTTCGGCATCAAGGTCGTGATCGTCGAGCCCTCGCCGATCCTCGGCGCGTTCGTCCCGACCACCGTGGGCGATCTGGGCCTGGCCCCCGGGTCCGCCGCCGGCGACGACGACCCCTACGGCGACTTCTGGGAGCGCTTCGTCGTCTGGCACGGTGCCTATCGCGAGGTCGAGCACCCGAAGGGCCGCGGCCGGCTGTCCCTGCGCTCCGGCGACGTCGCCGCCGTCATCGAGAAGGCGATCACCGTGCCGCGGCCCCGGATCCGCTACCGCATCGGCATCCCGGTGCGGCTGCTGCGGCCGCAGCGCGTGCTGTTCGGCGAACGGGCCTGGGAGAAGTTCATCACCACGTTCTTCCCGACCCCGTAAGCCGCGGCCGGCCGCCGTGACCGGCCGGCCGCGGGTCCTTCCCACCAAGCGAGAAGAGGCAACCATCGTGACGATCACCCAAGACCAGAAGAAGGAAGAGGCCGCCGTCCTCGAGGTTCTCGAGGGCGTCTACAACGCCTGGAACGACGGAGACGCGGACGCCTTCGTCGCCGAATACCTCGAGAACGCAAGCTCGATCCTGCCCGGTGTGTACATGAAGTCGCGCGAGGAGATCCGCGCCGCGATGGGGCACTCGTTCGCGGGGCCGCTCAAGGGCACGAGGGCGGCAGACGAGGTGCTGGACGTCAGGTTCCTCAACGACGAGGCGGCCGTGGTCATCAGCCGGACCGGCGTGCTGGCCCCCGGTGAAACCGAGGCCCCGCCGGAGCGGACCGTATTCGCCACCTGGGTGCTCGCCAAGCGGGACGGCAAGTGGCTGCTCGCGGCCTACAGCAACAGCCCCTCGGTCCGCCCTGCCGGCCGACCCATGTGATAGCTCTGATACAGCTGTGGCCCCGTCTCCGAACTCGGAGACGGGGCCACAGCCTTTGTGCGGTTCGGTCAGTCTTCGCGCAGGAGCGCGGACGCCCGTTCGCCGATCAGGACGACGGACAGGTGGGTGTTGGCGCACACCATGCTGGGCATGATCGACGCATCCGCGACGCGGAGGTTCTCCACCCCGTGCACCGCGCAGCGCTGGTCGACGACCGCCAACGGATCGGCGGCCGGTCCCATGCGCGTGGTGCCCACCGGGTTGTAGGCACTGTCGACGGCCTTTTCGATGTAGCCGCGCAAGGCCTCGTCGTCGTAGATGGTGCGCTCGTCCACCGCGACCAGCTGCTCGCCCTTGTCGAAGATCTTCGGCGAGCTGGCCAGCTCCCAGCAGCCCCGGACGCCGTCGGCGAGCAGGGCGTAATCGCGCTCGTCGGACAGGTACCCGAGGTCCACGACAGGGGCGTCATAGGGATTGGCCGACACCAGGCTGACGCGGCCGCGCGAATGCTGCCGGCGCAGCACGACCATCACGCCGAACACCGCCTTCGCCCCGGCGACCCGCCGCAGCTCGGGGAAGTGGTGCGTGAGGTCGAAGCGGTTGACCATCGCGAAGTACTGGTCGTTGAACCGCAGATCGGTGGTCCGGGTCACGATCTGCCCGGTTGACTTGCCCTCGTTCTCGTAGCCCGGCTTGGGGGTCATGAACACGCCGATCCGCGGCTGATCGGTCAGCCCCGCGCCCACGCCGGGCAGATCCGCGCGGACCCGCACGCCGACCGCGCGCAGATCGTCGGCGGGTCCGATGCCCGAACGCAGCAGGATCGCCGGCGTGGCGACCGCGCCGGCCGCCAACACCACGCGCCGGCCGCGGACCGTCTGGAATCCGCCGCCGTCGACGGCCACCGCCACGCCCGCGGCGTGGTTGCCTTCGAACACGACCCGGTCCACGAAGGCCCGCGGCAGAATCGTCAGGTTCTCCCGGCCGGCGGCTGGCCACAGGTACGACATCGCGGTCGAGACCCGGGTCAGCAGGTCGCGCCGGT
>NZ_DASRGV010000386.1:0-5694 GCF_035650855.1 Actinocrinis sp.
GGCTGCGTCGGCGGCGGCGCAGCAGCTCGACGGCGAGCGGGCTGAGCGAGACGATCACGATGAGGGCGATGATCGGCAGCAGGTACTTGTCGATGCTCGGAATGCTCGAACCGAGGCCGTAGCCGGCGAGCGTCACGCCGATCGACCACACCAGGCCGCCGGCGACCTGCCACAGCGTGAAGACCCGGGCCGGCACCTCAAGCGCTCCCGCCACCGGGTTGAGCACCGTGCGCACGACCGGGATGAACCGGGCCAGCACGATCGCCTTGCCGTATCCGTAGCGTTCCAGGATCTCCTCGGCGCGCATGACCCCGTCGCGCAGGTGGCGGTTCTTGGTTCGCGCGAGCAGCACGCGCCCGCCCCGCTGCCCCAGCCAGAAACCGGTCTGCGCGCCGAGCAGTGCTCCGGCCGCCGCCGCGACCAGCACGGCCGGCAGGGAGAGGTGCACCGCGTGCGCCCCCGCGGTGCACAGCAGGCCGGCGGTGAAGAGCAGCGAGTCGCCGGGCAGGAAGAACCCGATGAGCAAGCCGGTCTCAGCGAAGAGCACCAGGAAGACGCCGAGGGCGCCGAGGCTGGCGAGCCACGAGGTCGAGTCCAGCGGGTTGAAGGCCAGGACGTGGCCTCCGGTCCCGGCGGCGTGCGACACGAAGTGCGTCGCGAGGGTGAGCAGAGCGGGGTTCGGCACGACCTCTTCCTTACCGTCCGGACGCGCATCATCTACAAAGATGTAGAACTTCTACTTGAGTGTAGATGATCGAGCCGCTCGGTGTTCACCGATACGGCGCCTGGACTGTCAGGGTTCCGTCACAGAGGCGATAGGCGCGTCAGGGATCAAGGCGTGCCAGGGATCAGGCTGCGCCGGAGATTGAGCCGCGTCAGTGATGCGGCGCGTAGCTCGCGGCCTCGAGGAGCTCGTGCAGATCGTGGGCGGCGTCGAGGGTGCAGAATCCGGCGATGATCGCGATCACGGCGACCGCGGCCTGCAGCATCCAGCGGCGACCCGGCGGGGGCGCGAGCAGCGCGGCGACGCGGCGCGGAACCGGTCCTGCCGCGCGCATCGCGGAGCTCTTCGAGTGCCGGGGCGTGAGCCGACCGCCGCCGAGACGTTCGAACACGGCGCCGAGTGCGACGGCCGGCGACCTGCGCGGCCTGCCGTACTTGGCTGCGACCGCCGCGCGCGCGATCGTCTCGGCGACCAGCCGCCGGTCGCCCACCGCCAGCGCCGCGTGTTCGTCGGCCCAGCGCTCGACTGTGAACTCCACCGCGTCCGCGAGCGGCCGCAGCAGCGGATTCGCGGCCGCGGCGAGCCGCGCGACGCCGGTGAAGGCGTAGTGCCGGCCGGCGAGGTGCGCGCGTTCGTGGGCGAGCAGCGCGGTCCGGCCGGCGTCATCGAGCGTCTCGAGCATTCCAGCCGAAACGACGATGCGGCCCGGGCGGCCGGGCACCGTGTACGCGTCGGCGGCCAGGTCACGGGTCACCACGATCTCGCCGCGTCCAGGCAGGCCGCGCGCGTGGCGGAACGCCTCGGCCAGCGCCTGGCCCCGGCGCACGGCGAACCTGACCACCGCGGTGAGCGCGATGCCGAGCAGCACGCCGGCAATGATCGCGACGACGGCGCTGGTCGGGTCGCCGCGGTCGATGACCGCCGGCGACCAGCGGCCGAGCTGGGCGACGAGCGGAATCCTGATCAAGGCGTCCAGCGCCGCGAGCGTGAGCGCGGCTCCGCTGCTGGCCGCGAGCGCCACCGCCGCGCCGGTCAGCAGCCAGGTCGCCCAGCGCGGATCGACGCGAGCCGCGATCGGACCGGCCAGCAGCTGCGCGAGCAGCGGGAAGATCAGGGTGAGGCAGAGGACGAACGGGATGGTCACGCGGCGTCACCGCCTCGCGTCGTCGGCGGGCGCGGTCGGGCCGAGCAGCCGGCGCAGCAGTTCCTCGTCGCTGTCCGAGAGATCCGCGACGAAGCGGGAGAGCACGGCAGCGCGGTCGGCGGAGCCGTCGAGCAGCGCGGCCAGCCGCCGGGCCTCGAGCCCGGCGGCGTCGGCGAGCGGCGCGTATTGGAAGGACCGGCCGACGCGGGTGCGCTCCAGCATCTTCTTGCCGTGCAGGCGGGTGAGGATCGTGACGACCGTGCTGTAGGAGAGCTCGCGGGCCTGCGCCTCGTCGGACTTGCCGAGCAGGTCACGCACTTCGCCCGGACTCAGCGAGCGGTCCGCGCGCCAGAGCACGTCCATGATCGCGGCTTCGAGCGCGCCGCGCGCCCGGCGCGGTACGCCGTCCGAGCCCGTCGCCGACAGCATCCGTCAGACCTCCGAATCGCGGCGCCGAAAGATCACCGCGCTACCGCTACACGCTTGTAAATACAGCCTGATCCCAGTGTGCCATGCGAGCGCGCCGCCGCGCCCGAAATGCCGGGCCGGAATGTGCGACCGAAGACTCCGACCATTGACCGATGCGTCACGCGTATGTAACTTCCAGCTAGCGTCGCGCAAAAACTCACCATTTACTCGTCAATGATCTCTATTGAAGCTGCAATTTACTGACTGGAAGAGGATGAGAACAGGATACGGATCCGCCCCGCCTCGCCGCACCGCGAGGCTGCGCACCGCCGCGCTGGCACTGGCCGGGCTCATCGTCACGGCCCTGCCCGCGCTGCACGCCGCTCCGGCCGCAGCGGCCGGCACCAATCTCGCGCTGGGTAAGACCGCCAGCGCGAGCAGCGCCAACGGCCAATACGTCGCGAGCAACCTCAACGACGGCAATCAGTCCACGTACTGGGAGAGCACCAACGGCTCCGGCGTCTTCCCGCAATGGGCCGAGCTCGACCTGGGCGCCGGCACCTCGGTCAACCAGGTCGTGCTGAAGCTGCCGACCGGCTGGGGAGCCCGCACCGAGACGCTCTCCGTGCAGGGCAGCACGGACAACTCCACCTTCACCACGATCGTCGCCTCGGCCGGCTACACCTTCGACCCAAACGCAAACAACAACGCGGTCAGCATCAGCTTCGGCGCGACCAGCACCCGCTATATGCGGATCAACATCACCGCCAACACCGGCTGGGCCGCCGGGCAGCTCTCCGAGCTGGAGGTCTACGGCCCCAGCAGCGCGTCGACCAACCTGGCGCAGGGCAAGAACACCACGGCCAGCGGCACCAGCCAGAACTACGTGCCGGCCAACGCCACCGACGGCAACCAGTCGACGTACTGGGAGAGCACGAACAACGCCTTCCCACAGTGGCTCCAGGTGGATCTCGGCGCGTCGGTCGCCGTCAACAAGGTGGTACTGCAGACCCCGGTGACCAACTGGGCCGCGCGCACCGAGACGCTTTCGGTGCAGGGCAGCACCGACGGGTCGAACTTCAACGACATCGTGGCCTCCGCGGGCTACACCTTTGACCCCGCCGGCAACAGCACCGTGACGATCTCGTTCAACGCGACCACGACCCGGTACCTGCGGCTGAACATCACCGCGAACACCGGCTGGCCCGCCGGCCAGATCTCCGAGTTCCAGGTCTACGGCCCGACCTCCGGCGACACCCAGCCGCCGACGGCGCCAACGAACCTGGCCTACACGCAGGCCAGCAACGGCCAGATCACGCTGACCTGGGGCGCGTCCACCGACAACGTGGGCGTCACGAACTACGACGTCTACGCGAACAACGCCCTGCTCACCAGCGTCCCGGGCAGTGCCCTGACATACACCGACAACCCGCCGACCACCGAGTCAGTCACGTACTACGTGCGCGCCCGTGACGCGGCCGGCAACCAGTCGGCCAACAGCAATAGCGTCACCCGCAACGGACAGGGCGCGACGCCGCCCACGGCCCCGAGCAATCTGCAGTACACGCAGCCGCAGTCCGGGCAGATCAAGCTGACCTGGGGCGCGTCCAGCGACGCGGTCGGCGTGACCGGTTACAACATCTACCGCAACTCCGCGAAGATCGCGTCCGTGTCCGGCAGTACCCTGACGTACACCGACTCGGTCTCTGACACGCTGACCGTCTCCTACTACGTGACGGCGGCCAACGGCGCGGGGCTCGAATCCTCGCCGAGCAACACCGTCACCCGCACCGGAAGCGGCGGCAACACCACGAACCTGGCGCTGAACAAGCCGATCGACGGAACGCCGTACACGTACACCTACGCGCCGGCCAACGCCGACGACGGCGACGTCACCACGTACTTCGAGGGCTCGTCCTATCCCAGCAACCTGACAGTGCATCTGGGCGCCAACGCCGACATCTCCTCGGTCGTGGTCAAGCTCAACCCGGCCACCGTCTGGTCGGCCCGCACCCAGACCATCGCCGTGCTCGGCCGCGAGCAGAGCGCGACCACCTTCAGCACCCTGGTCTCGGCGCAGAGCTACAGCTTCGACCCGAACAGCAACCAGAACTCGGTGGCCATCCCGGTCACCGCGCGGGTCGCCGACGTCGAGATCTCGATTACCAGCAACAGCGGAGCCCCCGGCGGCCAGTGCGCCGAGCTCCAGGTCTTCGGCACCCCGGCGCCGAACCCGGACCTCACCCCGACCAGCAGCTCGTGGACCCCGTCCGCGCCGGTCGAGACCGACTCGATCACCGCCTCGACCGTCATCCAGAACGCCGGCACCGCCGCCTCTGTGGCCACCGACGTCAACTTCTACCTCGGCTCGAACAAGATCGCCTCGACCACGGTCGGCGCGCTCGCGCCGGGCGCCTCGCAGACCGTCTCGGCCAGCCTCGGCACACAGAGCGCCGGCACGTATCAGCTCAAGACGACCGTCGACGAGTCGAAGAAGAACTTCGAGCTGCAGAGCAACCAGAGCTACACCAACCCGACCAGCCTCGTGGTGAAACCGGTGCAGAGCTCTGACCTGGTTGCCGCCGCGGTGAACTGGACGCCGGGCAACCCAGCCGCGGGCAACTCGGTGGACTTCACCGTGGCGCTCAAGAACCAGGGCACCGTCGCGACCGCGTCCGGCGCGCACAACATCACGCTGACGCTGCTGGACTCCAACGGCAACAGTGTCACGACCCTGAACGGCGCTTACAACGGCACGCTGGCCTCCGGCGCGTCCGCCAACGTCGACATGGGCACCTGGACGGCCGTGAACGGCAAGTACACCGTGCGCACGGTCATCGCCGTCGACGCCAACGAGCTGCCGATCAAACAGGGCAACAACACCAGCGACACCGCGATGTTCGTCGGTCAGGGCGCGAACATGCCCTACGACATGTACGAGGCGGAGTCCGGCCAGCTCGGCGGCGGCGCGACGGTCGTCGGACCGAACCGGACCATCGGCGACCTGGCCGGCGAGGCGTCCGGCCGCAAGGCCGTCACGCTGGACAGCACCGGCGACTCGGTCAGCTGGACCTCGCGCGAATCCACCAACACGTTCGACCTGCGCTACTCGATCCCGGACTCCTCGGGCGGCGGCGGCATCAACGCCACCCTCGACCTGTACGCGAACGGCACGCTGGTCGAACCGCTGAACCTGACCTCGCACTACGCGTGGCTGTACGGCGCTGAGACCGGTCCCGGTGACTCGCCGAGCGCCGGATCGCCGCGGCACATCTACGACGAGTCGGCGTTCCTGCTGCCGACCTCGTATCCCAAGGGCACGGTGTTCAAGCTGCAGAAGGACTCCGCGAACTCCTCCCAGTACGCGGTCGACTTCATGAACTTGGAGCAGGCGAGCCAGATCGCGAACCCGGACCCG
>NZ_DASRGV010000387.1:0-12813 GCF_035650855.1 Actinocrinis sp.
TGGTCACCTTCCTCGCACTCCTCGTCGCCGGCATCGCCCTGCTCGACGCCGCGGTCGGCCTCGTCTCGCGCTACCTGTCCGCGCGCATCGGCGAAGGCCTGATCGCGTTGCTGCGCACCAAAGTCTTCGCGCATGTACAGCGCATGCCGATCGCCTTCTTCACACGCACCGAGACCGGTGCGCTGGTCTCGCGGCTCAACAGCGACGTGCTCGGCGCGCAGCGCGCGTTCACCTCCACGCTCTCCAGCGTCGTGTCCAATCTGGTCTCGCTGCTGCTGACCGGGATCACCATGTTCGTGCTGTCCTGGCAGATCACCCTGCTCGCGCTGATCCTGTTGCCGATCTTCGTCCTTCCGGCCAAATGGATGGGCCGCAGGCTCCAGCAGATGACCCGCGAGCAGATGCAGCTGAACGCGGACATGTCCACGATGATGACCGAGCGGTTCAACGTCTCCGGCGCGCTGCTGGCCAAGCTGTTCGGCCGCCCGGAGGAGGATGACGCGCTCTACGCGGCGAAAGTCGACCGGGTGCGCGGCATCGGCGTGCGGGTCGCCGTCTCCAGCAGCGGCTTCATGACCTCGCTGACCCTGGTCGCCGCGCTCGCCACCGCGATGGTGTACCTGATCGGCGGGCGGATGGCCGTGAGCGGGCACCTCTCCCTCGGCACCATGCTCGCGCTCGTCGGGCTGCTCGGGCGCCTCTACGGCCCGCTGACCGCGCTGGCGAACGTGCGCGTGGACGTGATGACCGCGCTGGTCTCCTTCGACCGGGTCTTCGAGCTGCTCGACCTGCCGCCGATGGTGACCGAGCGGCCCGAGGCCGCGCCGGTCCCGCCGGGAACGCCGGTCATCGAGTTCGAACACGTGGCCTTCCGCTACCCGACCGCGGCGGAGGTCTCCCTCGCCTCGCTCGAATCAGTGGCCGTACTCGACCAGGCGCCCTCCGCGCAGGTGCTGCGCGACCTGAGCTTCCGCGCCGAGCCCGGCACGATGACCGCGCTGGTCGGGCCCTCCGGGGCGGGCAAGACGACGATCACCGCGCTCGCGGCCAGGCTCTACGACGTGACCGGCGGCAGCGTGCGTGTCGGCGGGCTGGATGTGCGCGACGCGCAACTCAGCTCCCTGCGAGAGCGGATCGGCGTGGTGACTCAGGACGCGCACATGTACCACGACACGATCCGCCACAACCTGCTCTACGCCCGCCCGGAGGCGACCGAGGCCGAGCTGGTGCAGGCGCTCAAGGACGCGCAGATCTGGGACCTGGTCGCCTCGCTGCCCGACGGGCTCGACACGGTCGTCGGCGACCGCGGCTACCGGCTCTCCGGCGGCGAGAAGCAGCGCATCGCCATCGCCCGGCTGCTGCTCAAGGCCCCGGACGTGGTGGTGCTCGACGAGGCCACCGCGCACCTGGACTCAGAGTCCGAGGCCGCGGTCCAGCACGCCCTCGCCAGCGCCCTGCGCGGCCGCACCTCCCTCGTCATCGCGCACCGACTCTCCACCGTCCGCGACGCCGACCAGATCCTCGTGGTCGACGGCGGCAGCATCGTCGAGCGCGGCACGCACGCGCAGCTGCTCGCCGCCGACGGCTTGTACGCGGATCTCTACCGCACCCAGTTCGCCCATCAGGAATCCGCGACGCAGCCGATCGCTTGATCTAGAAGAAACGGCGACACCGTCGTGTTCTCGGCGACCAGGAACCGCCAGAAGGTGCGCAACCTCGCCCGCGACCCGCGGGTCAGCCTCACCGTCTCCGACCCGGCCAACCCGTATCAGAGCATGGAGATCCGCGGCGCCGCAGAGCTGATGGACGACCCGGACAAGGCCCTGCCGCTGCGGCTTTCGCACAAGTACCTGGGCCAGGACCCGATGCCCGAATCGGCGCAGGTCGAGCGCGTGATCGTCAAAGTGACGCCGCACAAGGTCGACAGCTTCTCCGCCTGAACCGGACGCCCGCTCAGCGCAGCAGCGTCATGCCGAACTCGGCGGCGACGGGGGAGGGGTGCTTGGCCTTCGCCGTGACCGGCCGCCGGGTCACCGGAGGCGCGGACTCGGACTCGGCGTCGGCGCCGCTCGCCGCGACCCGGTCGAAGTCGATCCGGTCGCCGTCCGGCAGCCCGCGCGCCAGCTCCGCGGCGATCGCGTTCCACGCCCCCGCCTGCTGCCAGTCGCGCAGCCGCCGCCAGCAGGTCATCCCGGAACCGAAGCCGAGTTCCTTCGGCAGCCGCTCGAATCCGATGCCGCGCGCCAGCACCACCAGGATCCCGGTCAGCACGGCGCGGTCGTCCAGCGGCTTGCGCCCGGGGTAGCGGCGGCGGCGGGCCCGCTGCGGGATCAGCGGCTCGACCCGCTCCCACACTGCGTCGGTGATAACCGGGTCGGTGCGCGGCAGCCCGGCGCGGCGCGGCCGCGGCACACCCGGCAGGCCGGAACCGAGCATCGGCGCGCCGATCCCGCTCGGACTCAGCGGACCCAGCCCCGCCGGGCCGCGCGGAGCCCGTGGGCGCAGCTGCGCCGCGGGCGGGGGCGCGGACGCGCGCACGGACGGGAAGCTGGGAACAGCAGACGACTCTGACACAACCAGTACAACGGGCAATCCGGCCGCGGGTAACGGGTTCCGCGCGCGTGCGCGTGGCCAACTGTTGCCGTGTGACACGAACCACGGCCGGGAGCGCGCACAGTGACGGTTACACTGCGTCCCGTGCCCGCATCTGACGAAGGCTCAGAGGCCGATCCGGGGTCGCTGCCGGATTCGCTGTGGCCGCTCGGCGACGAGGTGGCCACAGCGCTGCTCGGCCTGCTGGAGGTGGAACTGCGCGGCCGGGGACTGCGCTGGCGGGTGGTGGCGCGCGACCGGCTCGAGGTCGGCGGGACCGACCGGCCGTGGCCGGGCACCGCGGTCGACCTCGCCCCGCTGCGCGAGCGGATGCGCGAAAGCCCGAAGGCCGACTGGCCCGAGCTGATCGAGCACTACGTCAGCAGCCTGCGAAACGGCGCGTCCGGCGGCGCCGGCCGGGAGGCGGACGCGGAGGGCTCGCTCTGGCAGCGCGTCCGGGAACCGCTGCGGGCCCGGATCCTGCCCGCGGACTGCGCCGACACCGCCCTCACCGGCGCGCTGCAACGCGTCGTGGCCGACGGCCTGCTGGAGGCGGTGATCACCGAAGCGCCGCTCAACGGGAACGGAATCGCTCAAAACGGCGATCCGATCGGCGGTGAACTGGTGCCGGTGGGCGAGGCCCTCGGCTGGGGCGTGGCCGAGCACGTCGTGTTCGACGCCGCGCGGGCCAACGTGCGCCGCGACACCAGGATGGAGGCCGAGCGCTTCACGATCGACGGCACCGAACTCGTCGCCCTCTTCGGCCCGAGCCACTACACCGCGACGCACGTGCTCTGGCTCGCCGAGCACCTGGCCGGCATGCCCGGCTACGTCGAGGCCAACGGCGCGCTGGTCGTTCTGCCGCACCGGCACCTGATCGCCGTGCACCCCATCGAGTCGGCGG
The DNA here is from genome assembly GCF_035650855.1 of Actinocrinis sp. Lineage (GTDB taxonomy): Bacteria > Actinomycetota > Actinomycetes > Streptomycetales > Catenulisporaceae > Actinocrinis. Next base: position 3,497 of record NZ_DASRGV010000387.1, read on the forward strand.
CCGTGGTCGCCGCCGCCGGAACGCTGCTGCGCTTCGCCGCCCGGCAGTTCGAGACCTGTCCCGGGCCGATCTCCGACCAGCTCTACTGGTGGCAGGGCGGGACGCTGACCCGGCTACCCTCCGACAGCGTGGGGGAGACCCTCCAGCTCTTCCCCAGCGACCGGTTTGCCGCGCTCCTTGACCGCCTCCGCATCGGCGGCGGGCACCCCGGCGCCAACTGACTCCGGCGCTCCCGGCTCGGCCGCAGCCGGTTCTGCGGCAGCCGGTTCTGCCGCGGCGGCCGCGGCCTCCTGCGCCGCGATCAGCCGGTCGCCGGCCTCCCGCCGGATGAGCAGGAACCAGGTCACCGGCATCACCACGGCGAAGACCCACCACTGCACCATGTAGGCGATGTACATCGTGTTGTCGTAGGTCGGGTTCGGCACCGGCTGGGCGGCGCCGGCGGCCGTGTTCGCCGGAGTGCTCGACGTCAGCCGGACCGAGCCGTCGCGCAGCGGATGCGGTACCCGCGAAGTCAGGTCGCCGCGCGTGATCAGCGCGATCTCGCCCGCCGGAAGCTGCGCCGTGTCGTCCTTGATCCGCGTGTCCGCCGTCGTCTCGTCCGGCTGCAGCGAACCGGACACCGTGACCGTCCCGGACGGCACCGGCGGGAACGCGGGGGCCGTCGTCACCATCCCCGTGGTCGATTCGGGTACCCATCCCTGGTTGACCAGCACTGCCGTGCCGTCCGCGAGCACCAGCGGGGTCACCACGAACCAGCCCGGCTGCTGGTTCTGCGAGCGGTTGCGGACCATGAACTGGTGCGCCGTGTCGTACCGGCCGGTCGCGGAGACCATCTTCCACTGCTGGCTCTGCGTGACGGTGTGCCCGGTCGGGTTGACCGAGTCCAGCGGCACCGGCGCGGCGGCCAGCGCGCCGAGCACCACGCCCTGTGAGTCGGCACGGTCCTTCCACAGGTCACGCTGCCACTGGCCGAGCCCGATGAAGGCCGGGATCAGCACGAACCAGGTAAGCGCGTGGAAAGCCAGCCACTTCGGCGTGAAGACAAAGCGGTACGAGCGCACCGAACGACGGTACAACGCGGGCCGTGCGGGTTCAGCACCGGGCCCGGTGACCCCTTGCGCGACCGGTCGTTTCTCTGGTTGTTGTACAGCTACGAGGGCGCGTCCGCGTCCGTGCCGAAGGGAAACCCACCATGATCAAAGGCTTCAAAGAGTTCATCATGCGCGGAAGCGTCGTCCAGCTGGCGGTCGCGGTGGTCATGGGCGCGGCCTTCGGCGCGGTGATCACCTCGCTGGCCTCGGACGTCATCATGCCGCTGATCACCGCGATCTTCGGCAAGCAGGACTACACCAAGCTGCTGTTCACGGTGAACCACTCGCAGATCTTCTACGGCAAGTTCATCACCGCCGTGATCTCCTTCCTGCTGATCGCCCTCGGCGTCTACTTCCTGATCGTCGCCCCGCTCAACCACTTCGAGAAGATGCGCAAGCGCCGTCAGGGTGTCCCGGATGTGCCCCCGCCCGCCGAGTCTGAGCTCGAACTGCTCGCCCAGATCCGCGACGCGCTGCGCGACGGCCGCGCTCCGTCCGCCGGCGTCGGTACGGGCTTCGAGCGGGAGTAACCGTTCGCCCGCGCTGGATCGTGGTGTCAGAGTCTTCACGTCCGGTGCCTCGACGCGGGTACCGGGCGTGCCAGACTTCGGGCATGAATTCCCAAGGGGGCATGGGCTCCATCGGCGGCCAGGCGCGCGTGCGTATATCCGCCTCGGCTAAGGGCGCGGCGCGCGTCATCAAGCGCGGCTGGAAATGGAACCCGGACGTACGCACCGGCGACCAGCTCACCCTCGGCGAACGCGCCGCCGACAAGATGCGCAACGGCATGGGCTCGTGGGCGTTCGTGTTCGCCGCCTGCGCGTTCCTGGCCCTGTGGATGATCGTCAACGGCCTGATCGCGCACGAGCATCACCACACGTTCGACCCGTACCCCTTCATCCTGCTCAACCTCCTGCTCTCCTGCGTCGCCGCGCTCCAGGGCGCGATTCTGCTGATCGCCGCCAAGCGCAGCGACCAGATCTCCAGCGAGCTCGCGCAACACGACTACGAGGCCGACGTCGCGTCGCACGAGCTGCTGCAAACCCTCACCGTCAACTTCGCCGCGCTCGCCGAGCAGCACGACGCGATGAACAAGCAAGTCTGCGCCCTGATGGAGATGGTCCAGGGGCTGGCCGCGCCCGAGGAGGCGTAGGCAGCGCGGAGGTGTAGGCAGCGCGGCGCGGGAGTGCCTAGGCCGAGGCGGCGGTCAGCGCGGACAGCTCCTCTTCCGACAGCGCCAGCTCGGTGAACGGCAGCAGTTCGAGCAGTTGCTGTGGCGTGCGCGCGGACGCGATCGGCGCGGCGATCGTCGGCTGCGCGGCAAGCCAGGCCAGCGAAACCGCAGCGACCGTCGTACCGTGCGCCGCCGCTACCTGATCCAGGGCATCGAGCACCCGGTACCCGCGCTCGTTGCGGTACGGCGCGACACCGCCCGCACGCACCGAGTCGACGTCCACACCGGGCCGGTACTTACCGGCCAGGAAGCCGCGGGCCAGCCCGTAGAAGGGCACGCCGGGCACGCCCTCCCGCTCCAGCACCGGCGCCAGGTCGCGCTCGTACTCGGTGCGCTCCAGCAGGTTGTAGTGGTTCTGCAGCGCCGAGTACCGGGCCAGCCCCTCCCGCTCGGAAACCGCGAGCGACTCGGTCAGCCGCGGCGCCGTGAAGTTCGATGCTGCGATGTACCGCACCTTGCCCTCGCGCACGAGCGCGTCGAACGCACCAAGAGTCTCCTCGATCGGCGTGCCCGGGTCATCCGCGTGCGCGTAATACAGATCGATGTAGTCCGTACCGAGCCGCTGCAACGACTCTTCGGCGGCGGCGCGGATGTTCGCCGCGGACAGCCCCGGACGGCTAGGCAGCTTGGCCACCTTGGTCGCGATCACCATCGCGTCCCGGTTGCCGCGCGATTTCATCCAGCGGCCGATGATCCGCTCGGAGTCGCCGCCGGTGTTCCCCGGAACCCACAGCGAGTACACGTCCGCGGTGTCGATGAAATTGCCCCCGGCCGCGGCGTAAGCGTCCAGGATCGCGAACGACTCGTCCTCGTCCGCCGACCAGCCGAACACGTTGCCGCCGAGGCACAGCCCGAAGACGTCCAGATCGGTGTTCCCAAGTTTCGCCATGGATCGAACTTAGCAGCGCCCGCTTAGCGCCCGGCTTTACCGGCGGCCGCTTCGAAGGCCCGCGTGGCACCGCCCTGAGCCGAAAACCATTCGAATCTTGTCGGTGGGCACCAGTAGCGTCGATAGGGTGTCTGGACGATCGCACCCTCCCCAAACTTCGCCGCAGGCGGTCCCTGGCGAGGTCCTGATCGAGGCCCGCGCCTTGACCAAGCGCTTCACCAAGAAGGGCGCGGAACCGTTCACCGCGGTCGCCGGGGTCGACTTCGAGGTGCGCCGCGGCGAGGTGTTCGGCTTCCTCGGGCCCAACGGCGCGGGCAAGAGCACCACCATGCGGATGATCGGCTGCGTGTCCCCGAGCACCGGCGGCAGCCTGCGGATCTTCGGCATGGACCCGGCCGCCGACGGCCCCGCGATCCGGGCCAGGCTCGGCGTCGTGCCGCAGGAGGACACCCTCGACACCGAGATGCTGGTCCGCGACAACCTGCACGTCTACGGCCGCTACTTCGGGCTGCCGCGCGCCGTGATCCGGGAGCGCACCGAGCGGCTGCTGGACTTCGTGCAGCTGGCCGACCGCGCCGACGACAAGGTGGAGCCGCTCTCCGGCGGCATGAAGCGCCGGCTGACCATCGCCCGCTCGCTGATCAACGAGCCGGAGATCCTGATCCTCGACGAGCCGACCACCGGCCTCGACCCGCAGGCCAGGCACGTGGTGTGGGACCGGCTCTACCGGCTCAAGCAGCAGGGCACGACGCTCATCCTCACCACGCACTACATGGACGAGGCCGAGCAGCTGTGCGACCGGCTGGTGGTCATGGACAAGGGCCGCATCGCCGCCGAGGGCGCGCCGCACGAGCTGATCGGGCGCTACTCCACCCGCGAGGTCCTGGAGCTGCGCTTCCCGCTCGACGAACAGGAGCAGGCGGCGGAGAAGGCCGCCGGCGTCGCCGAGCGCGTCGAGGTGCTGCCCGACCGCGTGCTGCTCTATGTCGACAACGGCGAGGCGGCGCTGCAAGCCGTGCGCGGACGAGGGCTGGAGCCGGTGACCGCGCTGGTGCGCCGCTCCACGCTGGAGGACGTCTTCCTCACCCTCACCGGCCGCACCCTGGTCGACTGAGGACGGCCCCGATGACAACGCTCGAACCGACCGCTACCGAAACGGCGCCCGCGCCGAGCTACCTGCCGCCCACGCAGGTTCCCGGCGCGGTGCGCTTGACCTACCGTCAATTCCGCTACTGGGTCACCTACTCCCGGCGCACCTGGCGCGGCACCGTCCTGTCCGCGATCTTCGGTCCGGCGCTCTACCTGACCGCGATGGGCCTCGGCCTGGGCACCCTCGTCGACCACGGTCGCGGCCTGCCCGGCGGCGTGCGCTTCCTCGACTTCGTCGCGCCCGGAGTGCTGGCCGCGAACGCGATGCAGACCGCGTTCGGCGAGGGCACGTACCCGGTCCTCGGCAGCGTCAAGTGGTTCGGCAACTACTGGGCCGCCGTCAACACGCCGCAGCGGCCGGAGGACGTCGTCGCCGGACACGCCGCCCTCGCGCTCGTCCGGCTCTCCGCGCTCAGCGGGATCTTCTTCGCCTTCATGAGCGCGTTCGGCACCCTGCACTCCAACCTCGGCATCCTGGCCTGGCCCGCCTCTGTGCTCACCGGTGCGGCGTTCCTGCTGCCGATCATGGCGTACGTGATCACGCTGGACAGCGACGTGTCGCTCAGTGCCCTGTTCCGCTTCGTGATGACCCCGCTGTTCCTGTTCTCCGGCACCTTCTTCCCCTGGCAACAGCTGCCGGCGTGGGCGCACCCGATCGCGTACGCCACCCCGCTGTGGCACGGCGTGCAGCTGTGCCGCTCGCTGACCCTCGGCGGCGCGACCTGGACCGCGTCGCTGGTGCACGTCGCCTACCTGCTCGCGTTCGCGCTCGGCGGCTACGCGATCGCCCGGATCACCTACCGCCGCCGGCTCTACCGCTGAGCTGGAACTAAAGCCCCGCAAGAGATCCAAGCCGAAGGACGGAGTCGAGAGACCGATGACGACGCTCAGCTACGCGCCCCGCGCCGTCCCGGCATTCGGCCTCGGCTCGAAGCGCTCGCTGCACCTGATCGAGCGCAACATGCTGGCCTACCGCCGCATGTGGCTGATCCTGATCTCCGGCGTCTTCGAGCCGGTCTTCTACCTGCTGTCCATCGGCGTCGGCCTGGGCAAGCTGATCCCGAACGTCACCGGACCCGGCGGCAGACCGGTCACCTACGTCGAATTCGTCGCGCCGGCGCTCCTGGCCACCGCCGCGATGCAGGGCGCGATCTTCGACTCCACGTTCAACATCTTCTTCAAGATCAAGTACGGCCGGAACTACCACGCGATCCTGGCCACCCCGCTCACGGTCGGCGATGTGGCGCTCGGCGAGGTCGGCTGGGCGCTGCTGCGCGGCCTGCTGTACGCGGCGGCGTTCCTGTGCGTGGCGGCCGGCTTCGGCGCGACCCCGTCCTGGTGGGCGCCGCTGGCCCTACCCGCCGCGGTGCTGATCGGCTTCGCCTTTGCCGGCCTCGGCATGGCCTGCACGACGTTCATGAGGTCCTGGCAGGACTTCGACTGGGTCACCCTGGCCATGATGCCGATGTTCCTGTTCTCCACGACCTTCTTCCCGCTCGGCGTCTACCCCCGCTGGCTGCAGGTTTTCGTGGAGTGCACCCCGTTGTACCAGGGCATCGAGATCGTCAGAGGCCTAATGCTCGGCACCGTCGAGCCCGCGCTGATCGGCCGCGCGGCGTACCTGGCGGTCGTCGGCGCGGTCGGTCTCGCCATCGCCTCGCGCCGCCTCGGCAGGCTGCTGCTGGCCTGACCGCGGGCGCGCGCCGACACCGAGCGGTCTGACCGGGCTTGCGGCCGGCGGTTATGTGTCCCCACCCGCCAGTGAGTGTGTGGGTGCTGGGTGTTTTGGGGTCTGCGGCTGGTCTGGGCCTGGACAGCCTGCTTAAACAGATGGCCCTGAACCCGCTGAGTTCGTTCCGCGCTATCCGTCTATCAGGACGGCAGCAATTCCAGGCCGTCGCAATGACGCAGCTTTACAGCGTGGAAGTGCCTGTGGTCGATGCTGGCGATCATCGTGACGTTCAAGCGTTCCGCCATCGCCATCACATGTGCATCGACGACACCAAGTGGGAAGCCCTGGTATTGCTCGACCAGTTCAACGACGCGATCGAAATCCTCAGGCTCGGGAGCGAGAAGTCGGAGTTGGCCGTGTTGGACGGCACGCAGGAACGCGATCTCGGCGCGAGCCCCGAGATGTTTCTGCAGGTGGTAGCACACTTCGACCATGACCGGTGCGGGCACAAGCAGCGGTGGCGCAGTGGCGAGCATTAGCGCGGCGCTGGCAGCATGGTGCTTGTCATCGCGATCGAACGCCGCATAGAGCGGGCCGGTGTCCCAGAGCATCACTGGTCGGCGGGCCCGCCGGTTGGGTGTTCGCTGAACAGCAACTCATCAGCGCGCTCGGAGATGTCGCTGCGGCCGCTGGCGAACGCGCCGAGGAAGTCGGGACCGTCCCACACGGGCGCGTCCGCTTCAGCTCGGTGCGCGTGCGTACGCACGTATTCGAGCAAAGGCGCCAGTTCGGCTTCAGGCAGTTGGTCCACGACTCGGTGGAACTCATCGCGCAGGACCGTCATGACAGCCAGGATAGCTGGCGGATTGCGGACGTGCCCTGCCTGCCGGGCATCCGACGTCGTTCGAAGCGCAATTCCACGACACATCTTCGGGCATGTCTTGCTGGCAGGACTTCGACTGGGTCACCCTGGCCATGATGCCGATGTTCCTGTTCTCCACGACCTTCTTCCCGCTCGGCGTCTATCCCCGCTGGCTGCAGGTTTTCGTGGAGTGCACCCCGTTGTACCAGGGCATCGAGATCGTCAGAGGCCTGATGCTCGGCACCGTCGAGCCCGCGCTGATCGGCCGCGCGGCATACCTGGCGGTCGTCGGCGCGGTCGGCCTCGGCATCGCCTCGCGCCGCCTCGGTAGGCTGCTGCTGTCCTGACCGCGGGCGCGCGCCGACACCGAGCGGTCTGACCAGGCTTGCGGCCGGCAGTTACGTGTCCCCACCCGCCCGCTCCCGCGCGGGTCAGCCCGTTTCCACTCTGCGTCGGCGTCTCACGTCCTGCGGCGACTCGCGAAGCAGCCGAGAAGGGCCGCGCCTCCCGAACGTTCTAGGGGCGCGGCGCCATCCGTCTGCGATCAGGAGTTGGGGCGCTTTCCGTGGTTTGCCTTCTTCTTCTTGCGGGCCCGCTTCTTGTTACCGCCCTTTGCCATGGCGTTCCTCCTCGTCAGTGCGCCTGCGGCGCGTCCGGGTGTTTCGGGCGTTCGCCAGTCTAGGGTCGTCGTCGAAGCTCGCGTCCCAACACGCCGCTCGGCGGCGCCTCGGGCCTGGCGGAGGCCGACGTCGCCGCAGGTCAGCGACCAGGCATTGTCGCGCGGTCGAGGCACGTCATTCGTCGAGTGCACGCCGCCGTACGTGGGCCGCGGTCGGCCTCTCCGACGCGGGTCGAAGCGCGTCGGGCGTAGTGGACCAGCGAGCTGACGGTGTATCAGACCGCGGACCCGCTTTTCGCGACGCGGCGGTAGAGTTGCCGCTTGAACTTCAGGGCGGGTCTCGAGCGCTGCGACTCGGGTTCGGGTATGGGTGGACATGTCCTGCTGATCCTCGTTACCGCATGCCCCGCGGTGGCGGCGTCGCCACTGTGCGCAGTTCGGCGACCCGGCGCCGGAAGCGCTCGCAACCCGTCTGGACGACGCTCTTACGTGAAATTGGATCTCTAGACGTGACGGTATCTGATTCGGCCGGCCGACGATTGAGCACGGCAGACGTGACGACTGAGCAGCATGTGCCGCTGGCGTCTCCTCTGCAGGACGGGCCGCCGAGCCTAGCCGTGGAGGGCGCCGCCGCCTCTCACCGCGGTCGCCTGAGGCGCCGGGCAGCGCAACAGCCGAGTGGCGGCTCGCCCTTTTCTGTAGCTTTCGCCGCTGAGCACGCCGGTTTGATCTTAGCGATCGTGCTGGGCGTCCTACTTCCTGTTGTGGTGGCCGCAGCGACCGGCAACCTCTCGATTCCGCACAACGACGCCTGGTCCTACAGCCGGATCGCGCAGACATTTGGACATACCGGGCATATCAGGCTATTAGATTGGAACCGGTCCGCGCTGGTCGGCCAGTTCGTCGTGCTAGGACCGCTCGCCTCGTCGATCGTCGTGCAGCAGTTGTTCGTCGCGGCTCTCGCGCTCGTCGGCCTGGCCGCGGTGTACGACCTCACGCGGCCAGCCCTCGGGACCCGTGGCGCCGGCTACGCCACGCTCGTGGTCGCGCTCTGGCCCGGCTTCGGTCTGCTGGCTACTTCCTTCATGCCGGACATCCCCGCGCTCACCGCGGCGCTGCTCTGTCTCGCCCTCGGCCGCCGCGCGCTGGAGCGCGGCTCGGTGCTCCTGTTCACGCTGTCCATGGCCTCCGGTTTGTGGGGCATGACGATCCGGGAACAATCGGGCGCAGCGCCGGTGGCCATCGCCGCGTGCGCGCTCGCGATCGGCCGTTACCGTCGTGCGCTCCGTCCCCTGGTGACCATCGGCGTCACGATCCTCGCCGCGGTGCTGTATCTCGCGTTCGACGCCTGGCACAGCGGGTTGCCGAAGGCGGATCCGCCGAGCTACGCCGTCGTCAGCCACACGCTGGGCACAGCCGCGAACCTGATCAGCCGATCCTGGTTCACACTGGCGCTGCCGCTGGCTCCCGCGGTCGCGTATGCCGCTCGGCCCTGGCGTTGGCGGCGGCACAGCCAGATCGCGGCCGTGTTGACCGCCGTGGCCGCGGTCATGACGGTCCATGATTTCCATCCGAAGAACCTGTTCCTGGGTAACTACCTCGCGTGGAACGGTGCTTACGCGGCGGTCATGCCGGACGGCGACGACCGCGTCGTGTTCCCCCACCATCTTTGGTGGCTGGTCGTGGCCGCCGCGTGCTTGTCCGGCTTGCTGCTGACCGGGCTCGTCGTCGAGAACTATCGCCGCGTCGGCCCGATCCTCGGAGTCTTCACGCTCGTCACGGTGGTGGGCACGGTGGC
>NZ_DASRGV010000388.1:0-23118 GCF_035650855.1 Actinocrinis sp.
GGTCGCGGTCCGAGTCCTTCTCGATCTTCGCCTCGGGCTGGCCGGTGTGCAGCGCGGTCAGCTCGATCATCCGGCGCTTGCTGCGCAGCAGCCGCTCGGCCTGGATCTTGATGTCCGAGGCGGAGCCGCCCAGGCCGGCCGAGCCCTGGTGCAGCAGGATCTCGGCGTTCGGCAGGGCGAAGCGCTTGCCGCGGGTGCCCGCGGTCAGCAGGAACTGGCCCATCGAGGCGGCCATGCCCAGCGCGACGGTGGCCACGTCGTTGGAGATCAGCTGCATGGTGTCGTAGATCGCCAGGCCCGCGGTGACCGAGCCGCCCGGGGAGTTGATGTAGAACCAGATGTCCTTCTCCGGGTCCTCCGCGTTCAGCAGCAGCAGCTGGGCGCACAGGGTGTTGGCGATGTCGTCGTCCACGGGGGCGCCGAGGAAGACGATCCGGTTGCGCAGCAGCCGGTTGAAGATCTGGTCGTTGAGCCCGCCCGGGCCGTCGAGACCCGCCATGCGCGGAGCCCTGTCCGAATACGGATTCGTCACGTCGTCCACCTGTCTCGCTTCAGAAGACCCGTTCTACTGAAAGCGACCCTAACCCGTGCCACTAACGTGACGACGGATTAGGGCCGCTTGTTCGCTGCAGGCTTACGCGTGGTCGTGCCCGTAATGCTCGTCCCCGAGCTCGCGGCCGAACGCGTCCGGGCCCTCGCCGAGCGCCGGGGCGTCCAGCTCCGAGAGGTCGACCGCATTCCCCGACGCGTCCTTGATCTGGGCGTTCTCCAGGATCAGCTGCAGCGCCTTGCCGCGACGCACCTCGCCGACCAGCGCGGGCACCTGCCCGGAGTCGACGACCTGCTTGGCGAACTGGTCCGGGGTCAGCCCGGAGCCGGAGGCGCGGCGGATCAGGTGCTGGGTGAGCTCGGCCTGGTTGACGCTCAGCTCTTCCTTGTCGGCCAGCCGGTCCAGCACGAACTGCGCCTTCATGCCCTCGCGCACCTGCTTGTCGAGGTCCGCGGCGAAGGCGTCGGCGTCCTGGTCCTGCAGCTTCAGGAAGCCCTCACGGGTCATCCCGGCGCGCTGGATCTGCTCGTCGAGCTGCTCGTTGCGCCAGGCGATCTCCGCCTCGACGGCCTTGGCCGGCAGCGGGACCTCGACCTTGGCCAGCACGTTCTCCAGCACCTTGTCCCTGGCCTGGGCGCCCTGCTCGAACTTCTTGGCCCGCTCGAGCCGACCGCGGATGTCGGCGCGCAGCTCCTCGAGCGTGTCGAACTCGCTGGCCAGCTGGGCGAACTCGTCGTCGAGCTCGGGCAGCTCGCGGGCCTTGACCGCGCCGATGGTGACCTTGATGTCGGCCTGCTCGCCGGCGTGCGAGCCGCCGACCAGCGTGGAGACGAACTGCGCGGTCTCGCCGGCGCTCTTGCCGATGATCGCCTCGTCGAGGCCGTCCACCATGCTGTTCGAGCCGACCTCGTAGGAGACGCCGGTGGCGGTGCCGTCCTCGAGCTCCTCGTCGTCGATGGTCGCGACCAGGTCGACGGTCACGAAGTCGCCGTCCTGCACCGCGCGCTCGACGCCGGTGAGCGTGCCGAAGCGCTTACGCAGCGCCTCCACCTGCTCGTCGATGTTCTCGTCGGTGACCTCGACGTCCTCGACCTCGACCTCGACGCCCTTGTAGTCGGGCAGGTCGAACTCGGGGCGCACGTCCACCTCGGCGGTGAACTTCAGCTGCTCGCCGTCGGCGAACTCGGTCACCTCGACCTCGGGGCGGCCGACGACCTCGAGCTTGGCCTCCTGGATGGCCTGGCCGTACAGCTCCGGCAGCGCGGAGTTGATCGCCTCCTCGAGCACGGCGCCGCGGCCGATGCGCTGGTCGATGACCCGCGGCGGCACCTTGCCCTTCCGGAAGCCCGGGACCGTCACCTGCTCGGCGATCCTCTTGTACGCCGTGTCGAGGCTGGGTTCGAGCTCGGCGAAGGGAACCTCGACGGTGAGCCGGACCCGCGTGGGGTCGAGGGTCTCGACGGCGCTCTTCACAGCAGTGATCTCCTCGCTGGGACTACTTCTCGGTAGCAAGCGCGTGCTCGGGGTGTGGTCACGCCGTATGGAAGCGTTGCGGCGGCGGCAGGCATACCGAGACGCGCGCCGCATCGCGCTTGCGCGGGTATCGTACCTTGCCGACCCCGGCCGGGTGATAAAAGCGCAGATCACGACTGACCATGACGGATCGTCACAGGTCGGCCGCGCCCCGCCGCCACCGATCGCGCTTCAATCGGCCGAAGACCGCCCGAACGCCCGCCTGGCGACGGCCCACGTGGACAGCGCCGCAAAGAACGCGATGAAGATCGCCGATGGCATACGCGTGCCGTCCGCGGAAACGAAGTCTCCGCCGTACACGCCGTCGAACAGCACCGCGAACCACATCGCCACAATGGCCACGGCACCCCAGAACTGCGGTACCAGCACCAGGGAAGCGGTACCGGTTCGAGGCGGTTTCACAGCGGAAGTCTCATTCATCATCGTTGCCATGACTCCTCCTTCCCTCGGCTCCACTCCACCTATCAACAGCTTGTGCCTCTAGAGGAGTAAGCCGCGCCACCGAAGGACGTTCGTCACCGATTCAGCGGACAGCCGGAGAATCGATACCGATCCGGCGCGGTCTGGAGGATGTGGCCCGCTCGGTCGCAGGAGACTGAGTCGCTGCGGTCACCTGAGCGCAGGTGACCGCCATCGCGTTGATCACAGGGTCGGGGTGGCCGGATTCGAACCGACGGCCTTCCGCTCCCAAAGCGGACGCGCTACCAAGCTGCGCCACACCCCGCTGACGAACGGGGGAAGCGTACCGGTTCGGCGGCGCGGCGCGCATCGCGATACTTGTCGGCGGGCGCGGCGCGGGGCGCGGCGCGGGGCGTGGGCGGGCTGCGCGCGGGGTGTGGCGCGGCGGGGGTGATCTCGGGTGCAGGCGGCCTCGCGGATATGGCAAGATGGGGCGGCACTGCGGACGTAGCTCAATGGTAGAGCCCCAGTCTTCCAAACTGGCTACGCGGGTTCGATTCCCGTCGTCCGCTCTCTGGTCAGGCGCCCCGCACCGCGAAAGCGGTGACGGGGCGCTCAGTCGCTCAAGCGTTCGTCACACTGCGGTCACAGTATTGGGAATCAGGGCAACGGCTGGGGACCGGGCGGAGTCTTCTCCCGGGGGGAACTGACGGGGGCTCCAGCTGAGCCGGTAGTGGGAGGGAAAACCGCGCATGTCCGACGATCGATCGCCGGTGAACGGTTGGTTCCGCGACGAGCCAGACGTCGCGGCGCCGCACGCTTCCGCCGCGCCGCAGGACGCGCCCTATTCCGCTTCGGGCCGGCCGCCGGTTTCGCCGCAGCCGTACTCCTCTCCCGACGACGCTCCGACGCAGGTGGGCGCGATTCCCGCGATGCGGCCGCAGCCGCAGCAGAGCGTCAGCACGGTGTACGGACGCGGACAGACTCCAGTGCCTCCGATCCCGCCTGGGCCACCCACGCCCTTCCGGGGCCAGGACTTTTACTCGGCGCAGCCGCCGTTCCACGGTCAGGGGCAAGGCCCGGCACCCCTTCCAGCGCAGCCGCAAGGGGCGGGCCAGGACCCCGAGTACAGCTACCCGGAGTACGAGCCGCACCCGCACGACCGCCGCGCGCAGGCCCGCGTTCGCAAGCCGGTGCTGGCCGGCGGCGCGGTGGCCGGCGCCGCGGCTCTCGGGTTGATCGCCTACCTGGCGCTGAGCGGCGGTTCGCCCGGCAAGACCGCGAACACCGCGGGAGGCGGCGCCGCGGCGTCCCCCTCCCCCACGCACACCAGCTTCCAGCCGACCAGCGCCGACCCGGCGACCGCGGCCGAGCAGACCGCGACCGCGTTCCTCAACGCCTGGCAGTCCGGCGACCTGCAGGAAGCCGCGAAGTACACCGACGACCCGACCGACGCGCTCACCGCGCTGACCGCGTACAAGTCCGGGCTCAATGTCAGCGCCCTGGCATTCAAGCCGCAGCCCGCTGTGCTCGCGGGCGCTTCGGCCTCGGCGACCCCGAACGTCGGCGGTGCCGGGACCAGCCCGAGCGGCGGCACGTCGAGCACGAGCCCGTCCGGGACCGTGGCGTTCTCGGCGACCGCCACCGTCGGCATGACCGGGCAGAACACCACGATGCCCTGGACGTACAACTCGAGCGTCGTCGCCTACAAGCAGTCCGACGGCTGGTCGATCCGCTGGAACCCGTCGATTCTCGCGCCAGGACTGACCGACGGCCAGAAGCTCGCCGTGGTGCCGGTGCAGCCGGGGGTCGGCAAGGTGGTCGACGCCGCGGGCTCGAAGCTCTCCTCCTACTCGGACGCCTCGCTGCAGACGATCGCCGGCACGCTGGCGAAGAAGGCGCCGAAGGGCTCCGGCACGGCTGGCGTCGCGGTGCAGGTGATGGACGCCTCCGGCAACGCGGTCGGCACCACGCCGCTCGCCATGCTGCAGAAGCCGGTCGACGCCTCGGTGCTCAAGACCACCATCGACCCGACCGTGCAGGCCCTGGCCCGCTCCGCGGTGGGCATGTTTCCGCGCAGCTCGATGGTCGTGCTGCGGCCCTCCACCGGCGCGATCCTGGCCGCGGCCAACAGCGCGGGCAGCGGGGACACCGCGCTGACCGGGGGCCTGGCACCCGGGTCCACCTTCAAGATCGTGACCAGCACGGCGCTGCTCAACCACGGCATCGTCACGCTGTACTCGCCGGTCTCCTGTCCGCTGACCTTCACCGTACAGGGCGTGGTCTACCACAACAGCAGCGACGGCACCGGCAAGAACGAGGAGTCCGAGCCGCCGGGCACCCCGTTCATCACCGACTTCGCGCAGTCCTGCAACAACGCCTTCACGCAGTTCTACAAGCAGCTCGAGGGCGGCAGGCTGGCCGGCACCGCGTCGACGTACTTCGGCCTGAACCAGGCCTGGGACATCGGCCTGGGCTCGAACCAGTACTTCAGCATGCCGGGCGGATCCAGCGGCGCGGAACTGGCCCAGGAGGACTTCGGGCAGGGCCGGGTCGTCGCCTCGCCGCTCGCGATGGCCTCGGTGGCCGCGACCGTCGGCACCGGCTCGTTCCACCAGCCCTACCTGGTGAACGGTGTGACGAAGGTTACGGCGGACGCGCTGCCCTCCGGCACCGACTCGAGTCTCAAGGCCATGATGCACGCGGTGGTGCTGAACGGGACCGCGGCCGGGGTCTTCAGCGGGGTGTCCGGGCCGCTGTACGCGAAGACGGGCACCGCGGAGACCGACGCGAACAAGGACGGCAAGACGAACGCGTGGATCGTCGTCTACGACCCCAACCTCGACGTCTCCATCGGCGTGGTCGTGCAGGACTCCGGCTTCGGTGCGACGTACGCGGGGCCCGAGGCGAGGTACGTCCTGGCGCGGCTCTGAGCGCTGCCGACGGGGTTTCCGGCCCGGGAAGCTGGGCACTGGCGCAAAAGCACCATATATAGGATGCAACGCAGAGCGTCCGTACCGCGTCATTTGTAAAGACGCTGTGCAATCGTGGCGCCGCGGGTGGACAGCGCCGTGCGCGGCTGACGCTCTGTGAAGCTCTGGGGTGCGCGCCGACGGAAGCGTGCGAGTCCACGGGAGGGACCGGACATTGACCGACGAGACCAGGCCGGGCCGCGCCGCGAGCGGACCGCAGGAGCCGGACGACGCGCTGGACTCGTGGTTCCGTCCGCAAAGCGCGCAGGAGCGGTCCGCGGACGACCCGGAGGAGTCCGGCGGGGAAGCGGAGTCCGCCGCGGAGTCCGGTTCTGACGACGGCGCGGCAGAGGCGAGTTCGGACACGGACAAGGCCGACCCGGACCAAGCGCTGACCCAGGCGTTGCGCACGGCGCCGGACAACGACAAGGGCGCAGCGGACGGCGACAAGACGGAGAAGATCTCGCGCGAGGCCGTCGAGGAGGCCAGGTCCAAAGCCGGTGAGGGCCCGGACGGCCCCAGGACCCCGATCCCCGGCGCGGACGACCGTACGCAGGTGATACCGGCCGCAGTGAGCCCGCCTCGTCCGTATGCGGCCGCGGCGCCTACGCAAGCGATCCCGCGCGCCGACGTGCCGCTCGCATCGCAGCCTCCGCAGTCGGACATGGCGGTACGCGGCGGATCGACCCGTCCCGTGCCGAACTACAGTCAGAGCTGGACGCCGCAGGCGGAGCAGGCGCCGTATCAGCCGCGCCAGCCGCACACCTATCCCACGCCTCCCGGCCAAGCGCCGATACTTCCGGTGCGGCCCCCTGACGACTACGACGATTTCGACGACTACGAATACGACCAGGCGGCGCCGAACGGGAAGCGTCCCGGCCGGTCCCGCCGCCGCCGGGGGCTGCTCGTCGGCTCGGGCGTCGGGGTCGTGATCCTCGTGATCGCCGCGCTGATCCTCACCGGAACGGTCAATGTGCCCGGCGTCAGCGCCAAGCCGGTGCCCACCGTGGGCTTCTCCCCCAGCGGCGCCGACGCCGGCACCGATGCGACGCAGACCGGCACCGCGTTCCTGACCGCCTGGCAGAACGGCAGCTTGAAGACCGCCGCGAACATCACCGACGACCCGACCGCGGCCCTGGCGCAGCTGACGGCCTACAAGAACGATCTGAAGGTCAGCAGCCTGTCGCTGATGCCGGGCACCGCGAGCGCGGCCGGCTGGATGACGTTCAACGTGATCGCGCAGGTCGGCAGTCCGGCCGGCCAGTGGTCCTACAGCTCGGGCATGGCCACGTACTCCAAGAGCATCAACGGCTACACCCGCTGGTTCGTCAAGTGGCAGCCCAGCGTGCTGTTCACCTCCCTCAAAGCCGGTCAGAAGCTCGCCCTCGGCCAGATTCCGGCCACCGCGAACAAGGTGGTGGACAGCCACGGCAACGAGATCACCAGCGCGAACGCGCCGAGCCTCAACGGGATCGTGAGCGCGCTCGAGAAGGCCGCGCCGACCACGGACGGCACGCCGGGCCAGAAGGTGCAGGTCGAGAACGCGGACGGCTCCGTCGCCTCGACCGTGGTGAAGGTCTCCGACCCGGTCAACACCAGCGCGGTCAAGACGACCATCGACCTGAACGTGCAGGCGGCCGCGCAGACCGCGGTGAATCAGGCCAAGAACAGCTCGATGGTGGTCATCCAGCCGTCCACGGGCAACATCCTGGCGGTGGCGAACAACCCGCCGAACGGCCTGGACACCGCGATGGTCGGCCGTTACGCGCCGGGTTCGACCTTCAAGACCATCACGACGACGATGGTGCTCAACAAGGGCATCATCACGGACCTGAACCAGACTTGGGACTGCCCGGCGACGCTCAACGCGGACGGCATCACGCTGCACAACAGCGAGCAGGAGGCGGGCGTCGGCAAGTCCTTCCTGTGGGACTTCGCGCAGTCCTGCAACAACGCCTTCAGCCGCTTCGGCAGCAGCAGCGGAGTGAGCAAGAGCGTGCTGGCGCAGACCGCGCACGACTACTACGGCTTCGACCAGAAGTGGGACGTCGGCCTCGGCCAGCCGACCGTCTACGGCCACGTGCCGACCTCGTCGTCCAACAGCCTCGCCGAGGAGCTGGTCGGCCAGGACCAGATCACCGCCTCGCCGCTGACGATGGCCTCGGTGGCGGCGACGATCGCGGACGGCTCGTTCAAGCAGCCGATCCTGGTGCCGGGGACGTCGCAGCTCGCGCTGACGCCGCTGCCGGCGAACACCGACGCCAACCTCAAGACGCTGATGCACGAGGCGGTCGCCTCCGGCACGCTGGCCGGCGTGCTGACCCAGTCCGGCGCGTACGGCAAGACCGGTACCGCCGAGGTCCAGGGCAAGACGCCGAACAGCTGGACCATCGCCGTGCACGGGGACTTCGCGGTCGCCGCGCTGGCGGTCGGCGGCAACTTCGGTGCCTCGACGGCCGGTCCGGAGTGCAACACCCTGCTGAAGGCGGTGTCGTAGAAAGACGTAGCGCTGCGGCGTTGTTCCGGCCGACTAAAGCTTCGCCGCGGCCGCGATGACGGCGTCGACCAGGTCGCACGCGGCTACGCCCTCGCCGCGGGTGAAGGTGACCGTGTCGTCACCGAGCCGCCAGGCCTTCGCGCGCGCCAGGAGTTCGGCGTATT
The DNA here is from genome assembly GCF_035650855.1 of Actinocrinis sp. GTDB lineage: Bacteria > Actinomycetota > Actinomycetes > Streptomycetales > Catenulisporaceae > Actinocrinis. Next base: position 8,116 of record NZ_DASRGV010000388.1, read on the forward strand.
CGGGCAGCAGCCGCGCGGTGTAGTCGGCTGATTCGGTCTTCGAGATGATCTCGCCGGTGGCGATGGTGCAGTGCAGGCGACCGGGCCCGAGCAGACCCCAGACCACGAAGGCGGGCAACGCCGGAGTGTCCGCGGGCCATACGCCGTCAAGCCCCCGCATCTGCCAGGCCCACGGCTTCCAGTAGTCCTCCATGAGGTTGGCGAGATTCCATTCGCGCAGCCACACCGCATCAGGGGCGACGCCGAGTTCGGCCGCCGGAGTGCCTTGCACCGTCACACCGTGCCGGTGCAGCGTGGCCCACAGAAACGGGTCGGGGTGGTAGTTGTCGCGTTCGAATACCCCGTCGTACGCGTGCGGGAAGCCACTGCCCTGCCGATCAGGACGGCGCCCGAGGGCGTCCTGGGGGATGTACGTCGCGTCGCGATACGGCTCGTAGGGCGTTTTGGCGTGCACAGCCGCGAGCGCGTCCATGTCGGCGTCGGTGAGCCGACGGCTTGTCACCACGAGGATGTCCAGATCGCTGCGCCATGGCTGCCAATCGCCGAGCGCGAGGGATCCGGTCAGATAGACGCCCTGGTAGAGGCCGGGGAGCGCCTCGTCGAGGTTGGTGAGATATTCGTCGAGGGCTGATTGCGCGTCAGGCGGCAGCGGCTGCGTCGTCGGCATCGGCCCAGCGTAGCGACGAGCTAGCTGGTGGGGCGGGTGCGCCAGACGAGCACCAGCGCGCGGTCGTCGTTCGTCTTGCGGGCGACGGCGTCCACGATCCGGGCCGCGCCGCCGGAGAAGCCCTTCGTCTGCAGGGTTCCCGCCGCGCCGAGCAGCCGGTCGAGGCCGATGGCGAGGTCCTGGCCCGGCTGCTCGATGAGACCGTCGGTGAACAGCATCAGGCCGTCGCCGTATTCGAGACGGCCGCGGGTCGGCTTGTACTCGGCATCCGGCAGCACGCCGAGAACCGGGCCCGGCGTCTCGCACAGCGACCAGCGGCCGGCGCCGGCGGCCAGCTGCGCGATCGGCGGGTGTCCCGCGCTATAGCACTCGAAATCGCCAGTCTCCAGGTCGACCACGAGGTGCACGGCGGTGGCGAAGCCCTCCTCCCAGCCCTGCCGCAGCAGGTACCGGTTGGCCGAGGCGAGGAACTGCGGCGCGGGCACCGAGCCGAGCAGGCCGCCGAACGCGCCGGAGAGCAGCAGCGCGCGCGTGCCCGCTTGCAGGCCTTTGCCGGAGACGTCGACTAGGCCGAGTTGGAGGCGGCCGGGTCCCTTGCGAAACTCGCCCTCCGGGTCGAGGGTCTCGACATCACTGCGGGCCGCGATGAGGAAGTCGCCGGCGAAGGACTGGCCGCCGGCCGATTTGAGGGCCAGTTCCAGATGCCAGCCCTCGGGGAGCCGGGGCACCTGGCCCTGCGCCCGCAGCCGCTCGCGCAGGTCGAAAAGCATGGATTCGCCGCGGGTGCCGCGCACCCCGAGCCGCACCCGTTCGCGCGACATGACCAGCACGATCAGCGCCGTCGCGCCGATCAGCAGGATCGTGCCGGGGGTCGGGCGGGCCGGATGGCTCGTGAGCGCGTCGATGACGACCACGAGCGCCGAGGCCACCAGCAGCACCAGCTGCGCGGTGAACCGCAGCATGAAGCCGCCGAGCAGCAGCGGCAGCGTGACCATGGAGGGCTGGGCCCACACGGTGTGGAAGTGCGCCAGCACGCCCACGGCGGCGGCCAGCGCGATGAGCGCCGGCAGCAGGAACGCCTCGGACTGCGGCGCCGTGTGCCGCAGCCAGAAGGAGAGCGCGGCGACACGACGGGGCCGAGCGCGCGGCCGGTCCTCCGCCGCGCGGTCCACCGACGCCGTCACCGCCATGCAGGGGACCCTATCGAGACAGTGCGCACAGCGTCACCACGCGGCGCCTCTTCGGCATAGTACGGCGTCAATTCAATCACCCGATCGAGTGGGCACGTGAATATCTCAGGCAGCGCGCGGCGCAGTTCAGCGGCCGCGCGCTGCGCTGACGGAGTGAAGATCGGCCGGTGCGGCGCTGACTATTCGGGCAGGGCGGGCAGCTCGCCGGTCCGCTCGTACTCGGTGAGCATGCCGATGCGGCGGGCGTGCCGCGGATCGCCGCTGAAGGGCGTGGCGACGAAGAGCTCGACGAAGCGCACCGCCTCCTCGACCGGGTGCATCCGGCCGCCGATGCTGATGACGTTCGCGTCGTTGTGCTGCCGGGCCAGGGTGGCCGTCTGCTCGCTCCAGACCAGGGCCGCGCGCACGCCGGGAACCTTGTTCGCCGCGATGACCTCGCCGTTGCCGGATCCGCCGATCACGATGCCCAGCGTGCCCGGCTCGTCGGCCGCACCCTTGGCGGCGCGCATCACGAAGGGCGGGTAGTCGTCGGTGGAGACGTACTCGTGCGGCCCGCAGTCGACCGGCTCGTGGCCGAGTTCCTTGAGCCGGTCGAGCAGGCGGTTCTTCAGTTCGTAGCCGGCGTGGTCCGAGCCGAGGAAGATTCGCATGGGCACAGTTTCCCATCCCGCGCCCACGCTCGGCGCCGCGCCGGAACTCAACCGAGGCGGCCGAGCAACCGCCAGGTGCCGGGCAGCAGGCCGGAGGCGAGGGCGATCTTGAGCGCGTCGCCGAGCAGGAACGGCGTCAGGCCGAGCGAGATCGCGGCGCGGGCCGAGACGTGCAGGGAGAGTGCGAGATACGTCACGCCGACCGCGTAGATCACCACGTTGCCGGCCACCATCGTCAGCGCCGTCTTCCACGGCGAGCGGTCCGCGCCGAATTCCGAGCAGCGCCCTATCAACGCTCCGGCAAGGACGAAGCCGATGAGGTAGCCCAACGTCGGCGCGTGGATCGAGCCGGTGGCACCGCCCGCGAACCAAGGCATGCCCGCGAAGCCGGCCGCGAGGTACAGCGCCATCGAGGCCGCCGCGCGCCGCAGGCCGAGCGCGGCGCCGACCAGCAGGACGGCGAAGGTCTGGCCGGTGACCGGGACCGGCGAGCCGGGCACGGGGATGGACACCTGCGCGGCCAAACCGGTCAGTACCGCGCCGCCGAGGACCAGGGCGAGCGAGCGCGTCCAGGCGGCGCGGCCGGGCAGCAGGTCGGCGAGGACGAGGCGCGGCCCGCGTATGCCGGTGGCGGAGGTGGGCACGGCGACAGCCATGAAGACTCCCGGGTTCAATAACGGATGCCGATCCGGTGAGCTCGGATTCGGCTCGGTCGCCTCCACGCTAGTGATCAACCACCCGCCGCCCGATCGCCGCGGCCGACAAATCCCGGTCGGGGACGTTGTGAGGTACCGCTCGCCGAGCCCGGACGGATTGCCGGCGACCGATGCCGGCCCCACAGGCGACTCACAGGAAGCCCCCAGGTACGGCACAGTGGAAGCGCATACCTTGTGCCGGGCCGCGGCATTTCCGACAGGGGGCTTAACGTGATGAGCGAGCGCCAGAACGGCAAGCCTGAGGCGCGCATCCTGGTCGTGGACGACGAGGCGGCGATCACCGACCTGGTCGGCCTCGCGCTGCGCTACGAGGGCTTCGAGGTCGCGACGGCTGGCACCGGCCGCGAGGCGCTGAGCAAGGCCGCCGAGTTCGCCCCCGACCTCGCGGTCCTCGACGTGATGCTGCCCGACTACACCGGCATCGAGGTGTGCGGGCGGCTGCGTTCGCAGGGGGTGAAGTTGCCGGTCGTCTTCCTGACCGCGCGCGACGCGACCGAGGACAAGATCAATGGGTTGACGGTCGGCGGGGACGACTATGTCACCAAGCCGTTCTCCCTCGACGAACTGATAGCCCGCATCCGGGCCGTGCTGCGGCGCACGCGTCCCGAGCTGGAAGACGCCCGGTTGGAGTACTCCGATCTGATCATCGACGAGGACGCGCACGAGGCCCGGCGCTCCGGCGCGACGCTCGATCTGACCCCGACCGAGTTCAAGCTGCTGCGCTATCTGCTGGTCAACGCCGGCCGGGTGATGTCGAAGGCGCAGATCCTCGATCACGTGTGGCAGTACGACTTCGGCGGCGGCGACAACGTGGTCGAGACGTACATCTCCTACCTGCGCAAGAAGGTGGACCGCGACCGGCCGCCGCTGATCCACACCGTCCGCGGCGTCGGTTATTCGCTGCGGCTGCCGAAGGAGTGACAATGCGCCGGCCAGCGCTGCCCAGCCCCTCCGGGATCCGGCGCCGGTTGCGCCTCCCGCACTTGCGCCGCGCCCGCACGCTGCGCAAGCGGCTGCTGCACACCCTGCTCACGCGGCTCGCGCTCGGTCTGACCGTTGCCGCGATCGGCACGTTCTTCGCGGTGCACACCGTGCTCCAGGATCGGCAGGACACGCAGCTCAACGCCACCGCGAAGCTGTTCAACACGTACGTCGCGCTGCAACCGCCGGGCAAGCTACCCGACTTCACCACCGAGAGTTCCGGCACGCAGACCGCCAACCCGGCGATGAACTGGCACATGCTCACCGCCACCGGGATGCTGCCGATGTTCTTCCAGGTGCGCGATGCGGCGGACCACGTGGTCTTCTCCGCGTCCAGCGGTCCGCAACCGGTCGTCCCGAAGACCTTGCCCCTCGGTCCGCCGGGCTCCGGAGCGAACCACGACGGCGCGGCGCTGTTCAGCGTGGACTCGGTCAGCAATGTGCATCCCGGCTACGCGTTCCGGTTGCGTGCGTCCCGGCTGCCCGGTGGCCGCGGCTACCTGGTGCTCGGCATGACCGAATCCGATCTCAACGCCTCGATGCACGCCATCGCCGTGATCGAGTGCGTCGCCTGGCTGCTGGCGTTCGTGATGGTCGGCGTGATGGCCAATCGCCGGATCAAGCGCAACCTCAAACCGTTCGAGCTGATGGGCGATCAGATCGTGGCGATCGGCGCCGGAGAGCTTGACCGCCGCGTCGATCCCTCGGACGGGGTGACCGAAGTCGGGCGGGTCGGCGCTTCGGTGAACGCGATGCTGGCGCGGCTGGAGCGGGCCTTCCGCGAGCAGCGCTCCTCGGAGGAACGCCTGCGTCGCTTCATCGCCGACGCGTCGCACGAGCTGCGCACGCCGCTGGCGTCGATCCGCGGCTATGCGGAGCTGTTCCGGCGCGGCGCTGCCTCCCGGCCGGAGGACCTGGCCCTGGCGATGCGGCGGATCGAGTCCGAGTCGGCGCGCATGGGCGTGCTGGTCGACGAACTGCTGCTGCTGGCACGGCTCGACTCGGGCCGGCCGCTCGGCCGCGGCGCGGTGGACCTCGGCGCGCTGGCGCGCGATGCGGCCCGCGATTCCCACGCCGCCGGGCCGCAGTGGCCAGTCGAGGTGAACGTGCGCGTCGAGCCGGAGAGCGAGCCGGTCGACCAGGGTCATGTGAAGCGGGTCGAGGTCTGCGGTGATGCCGATCGACTGCGGCAGGTGCTGGCGAATCTGCTCTCGAACGTGCGCGCCCACACGCCGCCGGGCACGCCGGTCTCGATCATCGTGCGCCGAGTGGATGACACCGCGATCGTCGAGGTCGCCGACGCCGGCCCCGGCCTCACCGAGGAGCAGCAGGCGAAGGTCTTCGAGCGCTTCTATCGCGCGGACGCCTCGCGAAAGCGGGGCGACGGCGCGGGCGGCTCAGGGCTCGGACTCTCGATCGTGGCGTCGGTGGCGCAGGCGCACGGCGGCACGGCCGAGGTGCGCTCGGTTCCCGGCGGCGGCACGGTCTTCACGGTGCGCCTGCCCGTCGAGGGCCCCTCCGCACCTGGGGCAACTCTCACAGGGCTCTCACAGGAACCACACAGTGCCCAACCAGGCGCTCCTGGTTCGCTCTCGGATAGTGCGCCGCGGGTAGAGGCGGCGCGTGATCACGGGAGTAGGAGGGGGTCGGGTTCCATGGAGAGGCTCTCGACGTTCGTCACCACCCACCGCAAATGGATCTACGGGCTGTGGGGCGTCGCGTTCATCGCCGGAATCGCCGCGTCGAGCACGCTGTCCAACCATCTGGACAAGACGTTCTCGATGCCCGGCCAGCCGAGCTATGTGGCCAATCAGGCGATCGTCGCCGAGTATGGCAACGGGGGCATGGCCACGCCGCTGGTGCCCGTCGTGAAGCTGCCGGCCGGGGTCTCGGCGACCGATCCGCGGGTGACCGCGGCGTTCAGCTCGCTTGACGGCATCCCGCAGGCGCGGGTGGCTGACTACGCGAACACCCACGACCCCAAGTTCATCGGCTCGGACGGCCGCACCACCTTCGCGCTGATCTTCACGCCGGGCGGCGGGGGCATGGGGTCGACGCAGGCTGCGGACGCCATCTCGGCCGCCGCGCAGCAGAAGCTGACGGCCGCGCTTCCGGCCGGCTCGACCGTGCTGATCACCGGCGAGCAGCCGCTGCAGAACAACGGCTCGGGGTCCGGCAAGGGTTTGAGCATCCTCAACGAGATCCTGCTCGGCGGCGTCGGCGCGCTGGCGGTGCTGCTGTTCGTTTTCGCCTCGCTGCTGGCGCTGGTTCCGCTGCTGGTCGCGGCGGTCTCGGTGCTGACCGCGTTCCTGGCGATCCTGGGCATCACCGAGATCACCTCGGTGTCGATGATCGTGCAGTTCCTGGTCGGCCTGATCGGGCTCGGCGTGGCGATCGACTACTCGCTGCTGCTGGTCACCCGCTGGCGCGAGGAACTGGCGCACGGATACGACAACGACACCGCGGTACACCGCGCGATGGCGACGGCCGGCCGCGCGGTCGCGTTCTCCGGCGTCACGGTCGCGCTCGGCCTGCTCGCGCTGGTGATCCTGCCGGTGCCGTTCCTGCGCTCGATCGGCTACGGCGGCATGATCATCCCGCTGGTGTCGGTGTGCGTGACGCTGACGCTGGTCCCGGCGCTGCTCTCCGGCATCGGCAAGCGGCTGGACTGGCCGCGCATCCGGCACGAGGACAAGGCCTCGCGCAGCTGGACCGCGTGGGCGCGGTTCGTGGTGCGGCGCCGCTGGATCGCCGCGATCGGCGCACTGGTGGTGCTCGGCGCGCTGGCGATCAACACCACTGGCCTGAAGATCGGCGACCCGTCCTCGGACTCGCTGTCGCAGAGCGGCCCGGCGCACGACGCCGTGGTCATGCTGCGCGACGCGAACATCCCGACCGGCGTGCTGACGCCGCTGGAGATCTACGTGCCGAAGTCGGCCTCGACGCAGACGGCGACGAGCGCCGCGGCCGGCGTCTCAGGCATCGACTTCGCCGCCGCGCCCGCCGGCCAGGCCTGGAGCCGGCCCGGCTCCTCGCTGGTGCTGGCCGTGCCGAACCCGGAGGGCACCAGCACGGAGGGCGAGAACACGACGCGGGCGCTGCGCGGGGCGCTGGCCACGGCCGTGCCGGGCGCGATGATCGGCGGCATCGGCGGGGTCGAGGTGGACATGATCCACGCGGTCTACGGCAACTTCCCGCTGATGCTGGTGCTGCTCGGGCTGCTGACCTTCGTGCTGCTCGCGCGGGCGTTCCGGTCGATCGTGCTGCCGCTCAAGGCGGTGCTGCTCAACCTGCTCTCGCTGGCCGCGGTCTACGGCGCGCTGGTGCTGATCTGGCAGAAGGGCTACGGCTCCAACGCGATCTGGGGCATCCCGGCGACCGGCGCGATCACCGGCTGGATCCCGCTGATGGTCTTCGCCTTCCTCTACGGGCTCTCGATGGACTACGAGGTCTTCATCCTGGCCCGGATGCGCGAGGAGTACGACCAGACCGGCTCCACGCCGCGGGCGGTGGTCACCGGCATCGGCCGCACCGGACGGCTGGTCACCTCGGCCGCGCTGATCCTGTTCCTGGCGATGGCGGCGCTCGGCTCGGCCCCGAACACCGACATCAAGATCTTCGCCACCGCGCTCGGCGCCGGCATCCTGCTGGACGCGACCATCGTGCGCGCGCTGCTGGTCCCGGCGCTGATCTCGCTGTTCGGCCGGTGGAACTGGTGGATGCCGGTGTGGGCGGCGCGCATCCTGCGGGTCGAGCCGTCGCCGGCGCTGCGTGAGACCGACGGCGCCGTCCTGGTCAGCGGCGGCGGCGAGGCCGCGGCGGCCGTTCCGCCGGCCGGCGCGCCCGACTCCGAGCCGGAGCACACCCGGGTCTGACTCAGGCTCTTGTCAAGCTGCACCACGGCGAAGGGTTCGTCCCGCGAGCGGGACGAACCCTTCGTCACTTTAGTTCGCCGAAAGCTCAGTCGAAGATAGGCTCGCGGGTGCGCGTCCGCTTGAGTTCGAAGAACCCATCGGTGCCGGCGACCGCCAGCACGCCGTCCCACAGCTTGGCCGCGTCCTGGCCGCGCGGGATCGGCGAGACCACAGGACCGAAGAACGCGACGCCGTTGACCGAGATGACCGGCGTGCCGACCTCGTAACCGACCTGGTCCATGCCCTGGTGGTGCGAGGCCTTGAGCGCCTCGTCGTACTCGGTGGACTCGGCTGCGTCCGCCAGCTCGGCCGGCAGCCCGGCCTCCTCCAGCGCCGCGACGATGACCTCGCGCGTGAACTCCTGCTTCTGGTGGTGCCTGCGCTCGCCGAGCGCGTTGTACAACGGCAGCAGCGCCTCGCTGCCGTGCGCCTGCTCGGCCGCGATGCACACGCGTACCGGACCCCAGGCGGTGTCCATCATCTTGCGGTAGTTCTCCGGCAGGTCGCGGTCCTGGTTCAGGTAAGCCAGCGACATCACATGCCAGCGCACGTCCACCGGCCTGACCTTCTCGACCTCTAGCATCCACCGCGAGGCGATCCACGCCCACGGGCACAGCGGGTCGAACCAGAAGTCGGCGACGGCCCTTGCGTCCTCATGCTCGGTCACTACAGTCTCCCTCATTCACGTGGCGCGGCATTCCACCATGACACGGCGCCGCTCGATCGAGCGCTCGCTCAACGACGGGGCTCACTCAACAACGGGGGTACAGCGTTTAGCCTTGCGAACAGCTAGCCGTCCGCATCGATTCCGCGACGCCTGAAGAGGGCCTCCCGTGCGAGGATCGAGACACCAATCCAGCACCTACGCGTAAGGAGCCGTGCAGCAAAGTGCCCGGTACCAATCTCACCCGCGAGGAGGCGGCCGAACGGGCCCGCCTCGTGTCGGTCTCGTCCTACGAAGTCGAGCTCGATCTGACCACCGGACCAGATACCTTCGCGTCCACCAGCGTCGTGCGCTTCTCCGCGCAGCCCGGTTCCGCCACCTTCGCCGACCTGGTCGCGCCGAGCGTCGAGGAGATCGTGCTGAACGGCCGCGCGCTGGATCCGGCGGCGGTGTTCGCCGACTCGCGCATCGCGCTGGACGACCTGGCCGCGGACAACGTGCTGACCGTCCGGGCGACCTGCGCGTACAGCCACACCGGCGAGGGCCTGCACCGCTTCGTCGACCCGGTCGACGGCGGCGTCTCCCTCTACACCCAGTTCGAGGTGCCGGACGCGCGGCGCGTATACGCGAACTTCGAGCAGCCGGACCTGAAGGCCACCTTCCAGTTCACGGTGACCGCGCCCGAGGGCTGGGAGCTGTTCTCCAACTCGCCGACTCCGGAACCCGAGCCGCTGGGCGAAGGGCGCGCGGTGTGGCGGTTCGCGCCGACCGAGCGGATCTCGACCTACATCACGGCGCTGGTCGCGGGCGACTACCACGTGGTGCGCGACACGTACACCTCGGCTGACGGCACCGTCGTCCCGATGGCCGTGGCGAGCCGCAAGTCGCTGGCCGAGTTCCTGGACGCCGAGGAGATCCTCGACGTGACCAAGAAGGGCTTCGACTACTACCAGCAGCTGTTCGACTTGCCCTACCCGTTCCCGAAGTACGACCAGCTGTTCGTGCCCGAATACAACGCGGGCGCGATGGAGAACGCGGGCTGCGTCACCTTCCGGGAGGACTACGTCTTCCGCTCGAAGGTCACCGACGCGGCCTATGAGCGGCGCGCCGAGACGATCCTGCACGAGCTGGCGCACATGTGGTTCGGCGACCTGGTCACCATGGAGTGGTGGAACGACCTGTGGCTGAACGAGTCGTTCGCCACCTACGCCTCGGTGCGCTGCCAGGCCGACGCGACCCGTTGGGCCGGTGCGTGGACGACCTTCGCGAACGTCGAGAAGACCTGGGCCTACGCGCAGGACCAGCTGCCCTCGACGCACCCGATCGTGGCCGAGATCCGCGACCTGGAGGACGTGTACGTCAATTTCGACGGCATCACCTACGCCAAGGGCGCCTCGGTGCTCAAGCAGCTGGTGGCGTACGTCGGCGATGAGGCGTTCGTCAGCGGTCTGCGAACCTACTTCCGGCGGCACGCTTGGGCCAACACGCGGCTCTCGGACCTGCTCGGCGCACTGGAGGAGGCGTCCGGGCGCGACCTGGGGGCGTGGTCGAAGGCGTGGCTGGAGACGGCCGGCCCGAACACGCTGCGCCCGGTGTTCACGCTCGACGACTCCGGCGCCTTCGCGAGCTTCGCGATCGCGCAGGAGGCCCCGGCCGACTACCCGACGCTGCGCCCGCACCGCATCGCGGTCGGCCTCTACGAGCGTAAGCCCGAGGGCCTGGTGCGCATCCAGCGCATCGAGCTGGACGTGGACGGCGCGCTGACTGAGGTGCCGGAGCTGGTCGGGGTCAAGCAGCCGGACCTGGTGCTGCTCAACGACGACGACCTCTCCTACGCCCGCATCCGCTTCGACGAGCGGTCGGTGTCCACGCTGGTCGAGTCGATCGGCGAGTTCGCCGAGTCGCTGCCGCGCGCGCTGAGCTGGGTCTCCACCTGGGACATGGTGCGCAACGCGGAACTGCCCGCGCGCGACTACGTGGCGCTGGTCATCTCCGGCGCGCAGCGGGAGACCGACATCGGCGTGCTGCAGTCGCTGCAGCGGCAGGCGAAGACCGCGATCGACCTCTACGCGGCCCCGGGCTGGCGCGAGGAGGGCGCGGCGAAGTGGGCCTCGTTCGCGCACACGCAGCTGTTCGCGGCGCAGCCCGGCAGCGACGTGCAGCTGTCCTGGGCCCGTGCCCTGGCGGCGGTGGCCCGCTCGTCCGAGCACCTGGACCTGATCTCCGGGCTGCTGTCCGGCACCGAGCAGGTCGAGGGCCTGGTCGTGGACACCGAGCTGCGCTGGGCGCTGCTGCACCGGCTGGCCGCCACCGGCCGCGCCCCGGAGAGCCAGATCGCGGCGGAGGAGGAGCGGGACCCGACCGCGGCGGGCAAGCGTCACGCGGCGTCGGCCCGCGCGGCCATGCCGACGGTCGAGGCGAAGGCCGCGGCGTGGGCGTCGATGGTGGACTCCGACGAGCTGCCCAACGAGACGCTGATGGCGGTCGTGCTTGGCTTCCGGCAGCCGGACCAGCGGGAACTGCTCGCGCCGTACGCGGACAAGTTCTTCGCGATCGTGGCGGACCTGTGGGCCAAGCGCACCCCGCACATGGCGCAGCTGCTGGTCAACGGGCTGTACCCGTACCTGATCGTGGAGCAGCGGGTCGTCGACGCGGTGGACGCGGTGCTGGGCGAGGACGAGAGCAGGGTTCCGGCCCCGCTGCGCCGTCTGCTGCTGGAGCAGCGCGATGGCACGTTGCGGACGCTGCGCGGACAGGCCCTCGACGCCGCCGGCCGCGGCTGACAGGCGTCACCACCAACTTCAGGGCTCCGGGAGCCCGGACACTCAATCCGCGCTCCCGGAGCCCCTTTCCTCAGGCTCTCAGCCCTCGTATTCGTAGAAGCCCTTGCCGGTCTTGCGCCCCAGGGCGCCCGCGGTCACCATCCGGTTTATCAACTCCGGCGGCGCGAACTTCAGGTCGTGCGTCTCGGTGTAGATGTTGCGGGCCGCGTTGCGGATGATGTCCACGCCGGTCAGGTCGGCCGTGGCCAGCGGACCCATCGCGTGCCCGAAGCCGAGCTTGCAGGCCAGGTCGATGTCCTCGGCGGTGGCCACGCCGGTCTCCACCAGGTGTGCGGCCTCCACGATCAGCGCGGTTATCAGGCGGGTGGTGACGAAGCCGGCCACGTCGCGGTTCACCACGACGCAGGTCTTGCCGACCTCCTCGGCGAAGGCGCGGGCGGCGGCCAGTGTCTCATCAGAGGTCTTATAGCCGCGCACCAGCTCGCACAGCGCCATCATCGGCACCGGTGAGAAGAAGTGGGTCCCGACGACCGATTCCGGCCGCTCGGTGACCGCCGCGACCTGCGTGATCGGCAGCGCGGAGGTGTTCGTGCCGAGCACCGCCCCGTCCTTGCAGATCTTGTCGAGCTCGCGGAACACCGCGTGCTTGACCTCGATGTCCTCGAACACCGCCTCGACCACGATGTCGGCCTCGCCGGCCGCGCCGAGGTCGGTGGTCGTGGTGATCCGGCCGAGCGCAGCGTCCGCGTCGTCCCGGGAGATCTTGCCCTTAGTGGCGAACTTGCCGAGCGAGGCCTCGATTCCGGCCATCCCCCGGGCCAGCGCCTCCGGTGTCACGTCGCGCAGCACGACGTCGTACCCCGCCACCGCCGACACCTGGGCGATCCCGGACCCCATCAGGCCCGCTCCGATCACGGCGAGCTGCTTGGCCACCCTGCCACGCTCCTTCACTCGATGCATGCATGTGTGTCTGCGTCACTTGCGCCGGAGACATAACCCGCTCGTGACGTGTCACGTCGCCTGACGCCACTACTCGGTGGTAACCGACGCTCGCAGCCTACCTGGCGCCGCTGAGCGTCCGATGTCCCGGCCTACAGCGCGGAATGAAGGCGGCTAAAGTGCCGACATGGTGAACCTGACCCGGATCTACACGCGCACCGGCGACGACGGCACGACCAACCTCGGCGACATGAGCAAGACCAGCAAGAACGACCCGCGCTTGATCGCCTACGCGGACGTCGACGAGGCCAACTCGGCGATCGGCGTGGCCGTCGCGCTTGGCGGCCTGCCGGCGGAGATCACGACGGTTCTGCTCAGGATCCAGAACGAGCTGTTCGACGTCGGGGCCGACCTGTGCAACCCGGTGGTGGAAAAGCCCGAGTTCCCGCCGTTGCGGGTCGAGCAGCAGGACGTCGACCGCCTGGAGCGCGACTGCGACCGCTTCAACGAGGACCTGCCGAAGCTGCGCTCGTTCATCCTCCCCGGCGGCACCCCCGGCGCGGCCCTGCTCCACGTCGCCCGCACCGTCACCCGCCGCGCCGAGCGCTCCGCGTGGTCGGCGCTCGACGTGCACGGCGACACGATGAACGCGCTCACCGCCAAGTATCTCAACAGACTGTCAGACCTGCTGTTCATCCTGGCCCGCGCCGCCAATCTGGGCACGGTCGGCGATGTGCTGTGGCAGCCTGGCGCCACGCGGGCAGCCGATGAGGCCGGCCAGAACGGCGGCGAGAGCTAGCGCGAGGACCGGAGTCCAGCTGGGCACCTGGCACCTCGAGCACCGCGCATCATCACGCCTACTCTTCCCAGACGGAGACGAGAGGTAGCCCGCGCTCGGTCCGTGCCGCATCGACAATCCGCTGAATGAACTCGGTCTTCGCCTTGGTGTACGCCAAGCCCTCCGCACCGCGAGCGGCCAAGTCACGCTTCAGCGCGCCGTACTCTGCGGCGTCAGCGCGACTGCGGCGCAGGTAGTCGCGCAAAAGGATCTCGTTGCGCGTGTCGAGCGTGTCATCCGGGACGACATGCAGATGATGCGCGCGCCGCCCATCACGATCGCGGTAGAAGAAAAGCCGTCCGGGCATGCCGGTGTCGGCCGCGAGGTAGCCGATCGCAGCCAGCTTGTCGGCCAGCGCCCCCGTGACGTCGAGGGAGCCGGCGTCGAGCAAAGCGGTCCCGGCCATCAGATCGATGACAGGCTTCGCCGCAAGCCCCGGCACCGAGGTCGACCCGACGTGCTCAATCCGCGTGAACGCACCCGGCAGCGCCTCCATCAGTTCACTGATCGCCTCCGCCTCGAGCGCAGGCCAGCGCGGGTCGTAGTCCGCGATCTCGATCCCCATACCGGAGAGGCTATTGCGCCCGGCAAGTCGATTTCCGCGGTCTATGTCTCGCTCAACGGGACAACCCGCCCACCCGCCGCCGCCCGCCGTCCTGCGTTTCCTCAATAAACCCCTGCGCTGACATCTTCGCGACGCGGCTTTCCTGCAGCGGCGAGTCTCGTTCACCACACCACTGGGCCACAGACGCCCTTGCGCGCTGCTAGTCCCGCGATAGCTTCGCCGACGCTCGTTGAGGCGAGACAAGGACACGCGTGCACAGGTTTTCCACACCCCCACGCGCAAACGCCGATCAGCGCGCAGCAGGCCCGCGCGATCGCGTTCGGGAAGGACGCTCACCGCCCCGGACGGCGCGCTGCTGCACGCGGAGGCCGCACCTACCGGCCCACCGCGAGCGTGGACCGTCTGGTGCGGCTGCGGGACCGGCACTGCACCTTCCCCGGCTGCGCCATGCCCGCGGCGGTTTCCCGGAGCGTGGGTAGCGAGAAAACCTGTGCACGCGTGTCCCGGTCTTGCGTCAACGAGCGTCGGCGAAGTTATCGCGAGACGCACAGCGCACAAGGGCGTCTGTGCTCCAGTGGTGTGGTGAACGAGACTCGCCGCTGCAGGAAAGCCGCGTCGCGAAGATGTCAGCGTGGGGTTTTATTGGGGAAAGCAGGACGGCGGGCGGCAGTGAGGGGGGTTGTCCTGTTGAACGGGACATGAGGTCCGGGCTAAGCCGGACGCTGCAGTTGAACAAATTCGCCCGTCAGGAAACGCGGCTGACGTCCTGTCCGGGGGGCGCGGCCTCCAGCCACGACAGGAAGCCGGTGAGCGCGTCGGGGGACATGGCGAGCTCCACCAAGCCGGTGCCGAACTTGCACTCCACGATCGTCCAGCCGGGGAAGAGCGCCAACTCCTCCTGGCCCTCCGCGTCGCGGCGGCCGACGACGTCGAGGTCTCGGCGGGTGAGCACCGCAGCGGGGCGGTACGCGTAGGAGAAGATGCGGTACCAGTCGATTCGGTCGTTCTCGTATTGCGCTATTCCGTAGGACCAGCCTCGGCCCGCGCGAACGGCCGACGCGCTGAACGGGGTGCGGGTGCCGCGCCGGTGCGGTTC
>NZ_DASRGV010000389.1:0-29190 GCF_035650855.1 Actinocrinis sp.
CGGCCGCGAAGCTGTTCCACACCGCGGCGCCGAGCATGTTCGAGCTGCTGACCAGGCAGCGCGCCCTGGTGGAGCGCGGGCGGCGGGCCGGCGGCGACCTCGGGCTGGTGCTGACCCGGCGTTACGCGTTCGGCTCCGACGCGCCCGAGTCCGCGGTGCGCTTCGTGCAGGAACTGATTCAGTCGACGCCGATCGATGTCATCGCGCGCTTCTTCACCGTGCTGCGGGAGCATGACAAGGCGGACGTGCTGCCGGTGTTCGATCGGGTGCCGTCGCTGGTGCTCGCGGCCGACAAGGACCTGCTGCTGCCGCTGAAGTTCAGCCGCGCGCTGGCCGACGCGATCCCGAGCGCCGAGTTCGTCACCGTGCCGAACGCCGGACACGTCGTGATTCTTGAGCATCCGCACGAGGTGAACGCCGCACTGCGTAGGCTGGTGGACCGAGTCGAGGCGCGGCTGGGAAAGTCGTCGAACGCCTCGTAGTCGGACCTGGAACGGGCAGAGGCGGAGCGCACAGTGGACGGCGGAGTCGAGGGCGCGGGCAGCGCCGCGGTGACGGTCGAGCGGGTCGAGGCGGAGGCCGCGCGGGACACGCAGGAGGTCGGCCGGCGGCTCGGCCGGCGGCTGCGCGCGGGTGATCTCGTCATCCTTTCCGGCGAACTCGGGGCCGGGAAGACGACCTTCACGCAGGGGCTCGCGCAGGGGCTGAACGTGCGCGGGCCGATCACCTCGCCGACGTTCGTCATCGCGCGCGTGCATCCTTCGCTCGGCGGCGCGGCGCCGCTGGTGCACGTGGACGCCTACCGGCTCGGTTCGCTCGCGGAACTGGACGATCTCGACCTGGACGCCTCGGTCGAGGACTCGGTGACCGTGGTGGAGTGGGGCGAGGGCAAGGCCGAGGTGCTCTCCGGGCAGCGGCTTGAGGTGCGGATCGAGCGCGCGCGTGCGGACGATGCGGACAGCGTGGACGGCCCCGATCGCAGGGTGATCACGGTCGTCGCGCACGGCGAGGGGATCGCGGACCGGTTCGCCGGCGGCGCGCCGCTGACCGACAATGCCGAGAGCTGATTCGTCCCGCTGAATCGGACAACCGGCTGCTCAGGGCAGGACGACGACCGTGGTGCCGACGCTGGAGAAGTTGAACAGCGCCTGCGCGTCGGCCTGAGCCATGCGGACGCCTCCGGTGTGCGAAGTCGGCGCCGGAGGCATGCCGGTGACGTTGGCCACCGCGTCGAAGCCGAAGGCCTTGTTGAACAGCACGACGTACTGAACCGGCGTGCCGTCGGTGCCCGTCACCTGCGACAGCTTGTTCGTCACCGTGAAGCTGCCGGTCGGCGCCGGCACGGTGCCCGGCACCACGGCCATCGTGCGCGCGACCGTGTTGCTCGCCGACACCAGCCAGATCCGCTTGGCGCCCTCGCCGTAGACGATGCGCGCGCCGGAACCGGAGTTCGCCGGAAGCGCGGCCGGGTTCGTCGCGCCGCCGGTCGCCGATCCCGCGGACGCGTTCGCCGTCGGCTGCCCGGAGGCCGTGCCCGCGCCCTTGGCCCCGTTGTTCGACACCTGCGGAGCCGTCGCCGCGGCCTGGGCCGCCAGCACCGCGACGCCGAAGAGGGAGGCGATCGTCATCACCACGACCGAGTAGGTCGCACCGTGGCCGGGCTTCCTCTTGCCCTGGCGCGAGCGCTGCCGGGACGGCGGCGCACCCGGCGGCTGTGTCGATGAGGGCTGTGTCGATGAGTGCTGTGTCGGCGAGGACTGCATCGCCGAGGGCTGCGCCGGTGACGGCGGCGCCGAAGACGAGAGGGTTTCCCAAGACTGCTGGCGGGGATCCGCGCCGCGCTGAGGCATCGAGCCGCCGCTGTAGCGGGGCGTCGTGGCGTGCGCGGACGAATCGCGCCCTCCGACACCGCGTCTGCCCATCGCGACTGCTCCTCCACCTTCGAACGACCTGTGTCATTCGCGTTCTGCGCGCCTCGGTACACGCGTTGAGGACCCATCATGCCGTAACCGGCGGACAGTGAGGAGTGGGCACGATCGGGCGGTCGCTGTGCCGCGCGTGCCGGATAAGGCGCCCGGTGGGGCAATAATGGCTCCCGTGCTCCTCCTGGCTTTTGACACAGCGACCCCGGCCGTGACCGTCGCGCTGCACGATGGGACCCAGGTACTCGCCGCGCACACCGAGCTCGACGCGCGACGCCACGGGGAATTGCTCTCTCCCGGCATCCGCGCCGTGCTGGCCGAGGCCGGCCGCGATCGGCGCGAGCTGACCGACATCGCGGTCGGCGTCGGACCGGGCCCGTTCACCGGGCTGCGGGTCGGCCTGGTGACCGCGCGGGCCCTCGGCGACGCGCTCGGCATCCCGGTGCACGGCGTGTGCACGCTGGACATCCTCGCCGCGGCGGTACGGCACGACGGCCCGTTCGCGGTCGCCACCGACGCGCGTCGCCGCGAGGTCTACTGGGCGCGTTACGCAGCCCCGGGCCAGCGGCTCACCGACCCGGCGGTGGACTGGCCGCACGTCGTCGCGCCGGAGGTGGCAGGCCTGCCGGTGGCCGGCGAGGGAGCGGTGAAGTACCCCGACGCGTTCGCCGAAGCGGTCGAGCCGGTGTACCCGGACGCGGCCGACCTCGCCGAACTGGCGGCCCGTCAACTGGCCGCCGGCGCCGCGCTGCTCGAACCGCTGCCGTTGTACCTGCGCCGCCCCGACGCGGTCGAGCCGGGCGCACGCAAGCCGGTGAGCCAGCCGGCGTTGCGGTGAGCGCGCCGACGCAGCCTCGTCCGCCAAGCGCCGAACTGCCGCCGCGCACGGTGCTGCGGCCGATGCGGTGGTGGGACATCCCGGCGGTCACCGTGCTCGAACACGTGGCGTTCCCCGAGGACGCCTGGTCGGTCGGGATGTTCTGGTCGGAGCTCGCCGAGGTGGCGTCGCGCTGTTACCTGGTGGCGGAGGAGTTCGGCTCGGATCCGGAGCATCCGGACCGGCAGGGCCCGCGCATCGTCGGCTATGCGGGGCTGCTGGCCGGGATCGGCGAGGCCGAGGTGCAGACCATCGCGGTCGACCCGAAGCGGGAGGGCCGGGGCCTGGGCGCGGCGCTGCTCACCGCGCTGCTGCGGGAGGCGGCTCGGCGGCAGTGCGACGACGTGGTGCTTGAGGTCCGGGAGGACAACCCGCGGGCGCAGCAGCTGTACCGCAGGTTCGGGTTCGTGCAGGTCGGGCTGCGCCGGGGCTACTACCAGCCCGCGAACGTGGACGCGCTGGTGATGCGCGCGTCGGGCGTCATCGAACGATTCGGAGAGGAAGACTGAGTTCTGTGACTCAAGGTTCTGTGACTCAAGGGACCGGGACGCTCGGCTCAGGGGGCGGCGACCTGCCGATCGTGCTCGGCTTCGAGACCTCGTGCGACGAGACCGGGATCGGCATCGTGCGCGGCACCGAGCTGCTCGCCGACGCGGTGGCCACCAGCGTGGACGAGCACGCCAGGTTCGGCGGCGTGGTGCCCGAGGTGGCCTCGCGCGCGCACCTCGAAGCGATGGTCCCGACGGTGCACCGCGCCCTGGAGACCGCGGGCCTCAAGCTCTCCGACGTGGACGCGATCGCGGTGACGGCAGGTCCGGGCCTCGCCGGGGCGCTGCTGGTGGGCGTGGCGGCGGCGAAGGGCTACGCGCTCGCGCTGGACAAGCCGCTGTACGGCGTGAACCACCTGGCCGCACACGTTGCCGTGGACCAGCTCGAGCACGGTCCGCTGCCCGAGCCGTGTCTGGCGCTGCTGGTCTCCGGCGGGCATTCCTCGCTGCTGCTCGTGCCCGACGTCACGTCGGACATCCGGCCGCTGGGCAGCACCGTGGACGACGCGGCGGGCGAGGCCTTCGACAAGGTCGCGCGGGTGCTCGGACTCGGCTTCCCCGGCGGCCCGCTGATCGACCGCGCGGCGCGCGAGGGCGACGGCGCGGCGATCGCCTTCCCGCGCGGGCTGACCGGCCCCAACGACGCGCCCTTCGACTTCTCCTTCTCCGGTCTCAAGACGGCGGTCGCCCGCTGGGTCGAGGCGCGGGAGCGGGCCGGTGAGCCGGTGCCGATCGCGGACGTGGCGGCCTCGTTCCAGGAGGCGGTCGTGGACGTGCTGACCCGCAAGGCGATCCGCGCGTGCAAGGAGAACGGCGTCGATCACCTGCTGATCGGCGGCGGGGTCGCGGCCAACTCGCGGCTGCGCGCGCTCGCCGAGGAGCGGGCCGCCGATCAGGGCATCCGGGTGCGGGTGCCGCGGCCGAAGCTGTGCACCGACAACGGCGCGATGGTCGCCGCGCTCGGCTCGGAACTGGTGGCGCGCGGCGTGCGGCCCTCCCCGCTGGACCTGCCGGCCGACTCCTCGATGCTGATCACCGAAGTGCTGGTCTGACGCGGTGCTGGTTCGCTTGGCTGGAGTGGCTTGCGGGGGCGACGCGTGCGCGTACTGATGTGGGAGGCGAAGGGCGACGCGGACGGACTGATCGCCTGGTGGCTCGCTCAGGTCGAGCCGCAACTGCCGGACGGTGCGTCAGCCGAGCTGTTCCGATCGACGGACCGCGTCGTGGCGCTGGTCCGGTTCAGCGGCGAGCGGATGACGGTGCCGAATCCGCCGGAGGAGCTGACCGCACGGCCGCCGCACGCATGGCCGTTCGAGACGGTGCCGTTGGAGAGCGCGCCGTTCGAGACGGGCGACTGATCAGGCCTTCATGCCGAGGGCGTCGAGCGCAGCCTGCAGGGATCGCGCGTAGCCGCGCGAGGTGTACGTAGCACCGGAGACGACGTTCACGTCGGCGCTCTGCGCTGCCAGCACCTCGGTGCGCAGGGTCTTGACGGCCTGGGTCGAGTAGTTCCACGAATCCGGGTTGTCGTGCGGCAGCTGAAGCGCCTTCACGTCGGTGATCCGGCCGCCGACCACGGTCACCTGGACCTGCACGATGCCGTGCGCGAGCACGACCTGCGGGCCGGTCGCGGTGCGCGTCTGGCCCTGGGTGACTATGGTCACCGTCATCCCGGCGGCCTGTGCCTTGTTCCCGGCCTTCGCCGCGAGCAGGGCGAGCATGGCCAGCAGCGACGCGGTGATCACCACGGCGATGCGGCGCAGACTCATCGGCAGTCCTCCTGCGGCAGAACTCGTTCAACACTGTGCTGCCGGGCAGATGATGCCCCGTCACGAGGGGACGGGGCAAGACCCGGCTGCGGCAACGTTACCGCGATTCTCGGCCGGCACTTCTTGGTCGGCACTTTGCCAATCCCAACCCGGCGGCAATCTCGTTAAGGCTCTTGACGAGCGTTGCGGGACGCCCTAGCGTTCACCCATCAATAAGGAAAGTTTCCTTACTCGGGGAGGTGCGCATGGACCGGGACCACGACCTGGTCGGTCCGCCGGGCACGCCCAGCCTGCTGCGCGCCATCAACGACCGCACCGCGCTGCGCCTGCTCGCCGACCGCGGGCCGCTCTCGCGCACCCAGCTCGGCGCGCTGGCCGGGCTGTCCAAGCCCACCGCCTCGCAACTGATGGACCGCCTCGAGGCGGCCGGCCTGGTCGAAGCGGTGCTCGACGCGGAGCCCGCGCACGTGAACGGCAGCGCAGGGCGGACCGCCCGGCGATACCGGCTGCGCGGCGCGGCGGCACACGTGGCCGGGCTCGACGTGACCGCGGCGCGCATCGTCGCCCGCGTGTGCGACCTGTCCGGGCGACCCGTCGGCGAGGCGACCCTCGTGACGCCAGGACGCTCGGCCAGCGGCACCGTCGACCGGGTACGCGAGGCGCTGACCGCGGCCTGCGCGACCGCCGGGATGGACATCAGCACCCTGCACCACGTCGTCATCGGCATCGGCGGCGCCATCGACCCGGGCACCGGTCGGCTCGGCTTCGCCCGCCACCTGCCCGGCTGGCACGAATCCGACCTGCTCGCCCGGCTGCGTGCCGAGCTGACGGCGCCCGGCTTGCCGGACCCGCGGGTCGACGTCGAGAACGACGTGAACCTCGTCGCGGTCGCCGAGCAGACGATCGGCGCCGGACAGGGCGCTCGCGACGTCGTCGTGCTCTGGGTCGCCGAGGGCATCGGCGCCGCCGTCATCATCGACGGCAAGCTGCACCGCGGCGCGACCGGAGGAGCCGGCGAGGTCGGTTACATGCCGGTGCCGGGCGCCCCGGTGGTCCGCAGCATCGGCCGCGGCACCACCGGCGGCTTCCAGGCCCTGGCCGGCGGCCCCGCAGTGCTGAAACTGGCCAGGCAGCACGGATTCACCGGCGCCGACCCGCAATCCGCGGTGGCCCGCGCGGTCGAGGCGATCGCCGCGCCCGCGCCTGCGCCCGTAGCCGTCCAGCAGGCGGCGCGCCGGCTGCTCACCGAGCTGGCCGACCGGCTCGCCACCGGCCTGGCCCCGATCGTGGCCGTGCTCGACCCGGAGCTGATCGTGCTCACCGGCGCCATCCCGCGCTCCGGCGGCGCCCCGCTGCGCGAACTGGTCGCCGAGGCCCTGCACGGCATGGCCATCCCAAGACCCCGCCTGGTCGAGTCCGCGCTCGCGGACAACCCGGTGCTCGCCGGGGCGATCCACGCGGCCCTCGCGGCGACCAGGGAGGCGGTGTTCGACACGAGCGCCGGCACTCCGGTCCCCGCCTGACTGCACCCTTCAGCACGACCCGGCACGACCCGCACCGCCCCCAACACCACCGGCACAGCTCCACCGATCGGCACAGCTCCACCCGTCTGCACAGCCCCATCGCACCGCCCGGCTCACCTCCCGAACCGCTCCACGAACCCGCGAAGGAGTTCCGCCCGTGTCGCACCTGCGTCGCATGACCGGCCCCGCGGCCGCGATAGCCGCGGTCCTGACCGCTGCGGCCTGCGCCGGCAACACCGCGCCCGCGCAGCAGAAGATCACCGCCGTGGACCCGTATCCCACGAGCAAGCCCGACGTCACCATCAACCTCTGGCACGGCTTCTCCGAGGGCTCGGAGAACGACGCGTTCAACGCGATGGTCGCGAGCTTCGAGAAGGCCCACCCCAACATCCACGTGAAGACCACGGGGAACATCACCGACACCCAGATCCAGCAGGGCATCAAGGCCGGCGGATCGCAGTCCCCGGATGTCGCGGTCTCCTTCACCACCGACGACGTCGGCACCTACTGCTCCACCGGCGAGTGGATCAACCTCAAGCAGGATCTGGCCGCCGCGCAGATCGACGTGGCCAAGACCTTCCCGGCGCCGCTGATCAACTACACCCAGTACCAGGGCGACCAGTGCGCGCTGCCGCTGGAGAACGACGCGTACGGGCTCTACTACAACAAGAGCTTCTTCCAGCAGGCCGGGCTCACCGACCCGCCCAAGACGCTCAGCGAGCTGCAGGCCGACGCGCTCAAGCTGACGCAGAAGAACCCTGACGGCTCGTTCAAGCGGATCGGCTTCTTCCCCTCCTTCGCGTACTTCGAGCAGGTTCCCGGCCACTTCACCTCGATCTTCCACCTCAAGTGGCAGGGCCCGACGCACAACTCCGAGCTGGCCTCGGACCCCGGCTTCACCGCGATGCTCAACTGGCAGAAGAGCTTCCAGGACGCCATCCTGAATCAGGCTCCGAAGTCGACCGCCAAGCAGCTGACCGACTTCATGAACAAGTCGATGGGCGCGGGCGAGTTCACCGCCGGGCAGAACCCGTTCGAGACCGGCGCGGTCGCGATGTCGATGGACGGCGAGTGGCGCAACGCGAATCTGAAGGCTGAGACGCCGAACCTGTCCTACGGCACCGCGCCGTTCCCGGTGCAGGACACCGACGCGGCCTCCTACGGCGGCGGGTACGTGACCGGCACGGTGATCGGCATCTCCTCGCGCAGCGCGCACCAGGACGCCGACTGGGAGCTGGTGAAGTACCTGACCACGAACACCGACACCCTGGTCACCTTCGCGAACGCGATCCAGAACGTGCCGTCCACCCTCGCCGCCCTCGCCTCGCCGCAGCTGACGCAGAACCCGAACTTCCAGACCTTCGTGAAGGTCTCCGGCAACCCGAACTCGGCCACCACCCCGGCCTCACCGAACGGCGGCCAGTACCAGCAGACCGCGCAGACCTGGGTCGCGACCTGGGAGGCGGGTCAGGTCTCCGACCTGTCCTCGGCGCTGGCCGCGCTCGACGCGCAGATCGACAAGGACACCCAGGCCGGCGTGCGCCCCAGCGGCAGCTGACCTCAGACGGATCGAGGCTAGAGACAATGGCAACGCCCGTCCTCGCCCTGCCCGGGCGCAGGAGGAAGCGGGCCGACCTCCCGGCGGCGCTGCGTGCGAAGCGCCGCCGGGAGGGCCTGGCCGCCCTGGGCTTCCTCTCCCCGTGGCTGCTCGGCTTCAGCGTGTTCTTCGCCTACCCGCTGATCGCCGCGGTCTACTTCTCCTTCTACTACTACGACCAGTTCAACGCCCCGGTGTGGGTGGGCCTGAAGAACTGGGACTACATCCTGTTCAACTTCCCGGACTTCGTGACCGGGCTGAAGAACACGCTGTGGCTCGTGGTCGTCATGGTCACCCTGCAGACCGTGTTCGGGCTCGGAGTCGCCATGCTGATCACCAAGATCAAGCGTGGCGGCAACATCTTCCGGACCCTGTTCTACCTGCCCTACCTGGCCCCGCCGGTCATCTCAACGCTCGTGTTCGTGTACCTCTTCGACGCGGGCGGGCCGGTGAACTCGATCCTGGCGCACCTGGGCGTGCACAACCCGCCGGGCTGGTTCAACTCGCCGACCTGGTTCAAGCCGTCCCTGACGCTGCTGTCCCTGTGGGGCATCGGGAACACGGTGGTCATCTTCTTCGCCTCGCTGCTCGACGTGCCGAGGGAGCAGATGGAGGCCGCGATGCTGGACGGCGCCGGGCCGGTCAAGCGGTTCCGCTTCGTCACGCTGCCGTCGATCCAGCCGGTCATCCTGTTCTCGGTGGTCACCGGCGTGATCTACACGATGCAGTACTACACGCAGGCGATCGTGGCCGGCGAGGTGGCCAGCGGGCACGTGGCCACCGCGGGTACGACCCTTGACATCGGCTATCCGCTCGGCTCCAGCCTCACCGTGCCGCAGCTGATCTACCAGCAGGGCATCCTGAACGCGAATACGGGTCCTGCCTGTGTGCTCTCGATCCTGCTGTTCGCGATGACGATGCTGTTCACGCTCATTCTGCTGCGGCGCAAGAACGGATTGGTGGGAGGGGACTGATGGCAGCCGTGATGTCGCCCCCGGTCGCACCGCACGCCGGGATCAATCGCACGGCCCGCTCGGCGGCGCGCCGCCGGCGCGTGCTGGAGTGGATCGCGGTGCACTCGCTGGCGATCGTCGCCGCGGTGTTCTTCGCCGGGCCGTTCTTCTTCCTGGTGGTCACCTCGGTGATGCCGGACAACCAGGCGCTGTCCGGGGCGCTGTGGCCCTCGCACTGGCAGTGGTCGAACTTCCGCGACGTGTGGGACCGGGCCGGCTTCCTGACCTGGTACAAGAACACGCTGCTGTACGCGGTGCCGGTGACGGTCCTGACCGTGGTCTCCTCGGTGCCGGTCGCCTACGCGCTGGCGAAGTTCAAGTTCCGCTTCCGCCGCGCCGCGATGATCGTGCTGGTCTCCGCGATGATGATCCCGCCGCAGGTGACCGTGATGCCGATGTACCTGCTGTGGACCAAGCAGTTCGGGCTCGGCGGCACGCTCTGGCCGCTGATCGTGCCGACCGCCTTCGGCGACGCCTACTCGATCTTCCTGCTGCGGCAGTTCCTGCTGACCGTGCCCAAGGAGTACATCGACGCGGCGAAGGTGGACGGCTGCGGGGAGATCAGGACCCTGCTGCGGGTGGTGGTGCCGATGATCCGGCCCGCGATCGCGGCGGTGGCGCTGTTCCAGTTCTTCTACGCCTGGAACGACTACTTCGGCCCGCAGGTCTACGTCGGACCCAACCCGGGCAACTGGACCCTCGCCCTCGGCCTTGAGACCTTCCACGCCGCGCACCACGTGGACTGGAACCTGATGATGGCCGCGAACCTCATGGTCATCGCGCCGATCGTGGTCGTCTTCTTCTTCGCGCAGAAGGTTTTCGTCGAGGGTGTGACATTGACAGGAGTGAAGGGCTGATGAAGCTCGCGATCATCGGGGGCGGCTCGACGTACACGCCGGAGCTCGTCGACGGTTTCGCCCGGCTGCGCGCCGAGCTGCCGATCACCGAGCTGGCGCTGGTCGACCCGGCGGCCGACCGGCTTGAGGCCGTCGGCGCCGTCTCCCGCCGGATCTTCGCCAAGCAGGGGCACCCCGGCAGGGTGCTGACAACGGATTCGGTGGAGGAGGGCGCCGACGGAGCCGACGCGGTGCTCTTCCAGCTGCGGGTCGGCGGCCAGGCGGCGCGCAACGTGGACGAGACTTTGCCGCTGCAGTTCTGCTGCGTGGGGCAGGAGACCACCGGCGCGGGCGGCCTGGCCAAGGCGCTGCGCACGGTGCCGGTGGTGCTCGATCTGGCGGACCGGGTGCGCAAGGTGGCCCCGGAGGCGCGGATCGTCGACTTCACCAACCCGGTCGGCATCGTCACGCGAGCGTTGCTTGACGCCGGACACGACGCGGTCGGCCTGTGCAACGTCGCGATCGGCTTCCAGCGCCGCTTCGCCGCCGAGTTGGGTGTCACGCCGGAGCGCATCCAGCTCGACCACGTCGGTCTCAATCACCTGACCTGGGAGCGCGGCGTCAAGCTGGACGGCGAGGAGATCCTCCCGAAGATCATCGAGGAGCACGCCAAGGAGATCGCGGAGGGAAATCAGATCCCTGAGGATATCATCCACCACCTCGGCATGATCCCGTCCTACTACCTGCGCTATTACTACATGCACGACCAGGTGGTGGAGGAGGAGCGCAGCGCGCCGTCGCGGGCCTCGGAGGTCGCCGCGATCGAGGAGAGGCTGCTGACGATGTACCGCGATCCGGCGGTGGACGAGAAGCCGGAGCTGCTGGCCAAGCGCGGCGGCGCGTTCTACTCGGAGGCGGCGGTGCAGCTGCTCGCGTCGCTGGTCGGCGGGAAGGGCGACGTGCAGGTGGTCAACGTGCGCAACGAGGGCACGCTGCCGTTCCTGGACGACCGGGCGGTCATCGAGGTCTCCGCGACGGTCAGCGGATCAGGGGTCGAACCTCTGCCGCAGGCGCCGCTCCCCGCGCATCTTCGAGGCCTGATCGCGCACGTGAGCGCGTACGAGGAACTGGCCCTCGACGCGGCGATCCGCGGCGGCCGGGACCGGGTGTTCGGCGCGCTGCTGGCGCACCCGCTGATCGGGCAGGTGGATGTGGCCGACAAGCTCACCGACGCGCTGATCGCCGCCAATGCGCAGCACCTGCCGTGGGCGGAGCCCAAGTGACCGTGAGCACCAAGCAGACGGAGTCGGCGGGGGGAGCCGGGCCTGCGTCCCGGGCCGGAACCGTGCTCGCCATCGACGGCGGGAACAGCAAGACCGATGTACTGCTCGTGGACGACGAGGGGAAGGTGCTCGCGAGCGCGCGCTCCGGCGGCTTCACCCCGCAGTCCAGCGGCGTGGACGCGGCGATC
Organism: Actinocrinis sp.; assembly: GCF_035650855.1. GTDB lineage: Bacteria > Actinomycetota > Actinomycetes > Streptomycetales > Catenulisporaceae > Actinocrinis. Next base: position 11,557 of record NZ_DASRGV010000389.1, read on the forward strand.
GCGGTGGCCGCGCGGGCGGTGGCCGAGATCCGGGCGAAGCTGGGCCTGGACCTGCCCGAGCAGTCCGCGGCGAACGCGGACTCCGTCCGCCCAGGGCGCGCCCTGGACTCCGCGGACGGCAGCGGCGTCTCCCTGGGCGCCGCGGCCCCACTGGCCCGCCACCTCGCCGCCTACGTCGCCGGCGCGGACCTCCCGGTGGAGGAGGAAGCGCTAGCGGTCGCGTTCGCGGCCCAGGGCTGGGCCGACACGGTCGAGGTCGGCAATGACACCTTCGCGCTGCTGCGTGCCGGGGCGACCCGGCCGTGGGGAGTGGCGGTGGTGTGTGGCGCCGGCGTCAACTGCGCCGGCATCGGACCGGACGGCACGCGGGCCCGGTTCCCCGCGCTCGGCCGGATCTCCGGCGACTGGGGCGGCGGCCACCACCTCGGCGAGGAGGCGCTCTGGCACGCGATCCGCGGCGAGGACGGCCGCGGCCCGCGCACCCTGCTCACCGAGGCGGTCGCAGGGCACTTCGCCAGGCGGTCCGTGGAGGCGGTGTCCCTCGCGCTGCACTTCGGCGAACTGGAAGGCGACCGGCTCAACGAGCTGGCCCCAGTCCTGCTCGCGGCGGCGGGGCAAGGCGACCCGGTCGCCCTCGGCGTAACGGACCGAATGGCCGAGGAGATCGTCACGCTCGCGAGAGTCGTGCTGGTCCGCCTGGGCATCGCCGACCGCGCGGCGGAGGTCGTCCTCGGCGGCGGGGTGCTACGTGCCCGGGTCCCGGTCCTGATGGACCGCATCGCCGCGCGCGCCGCCGCCGAGATCCCGCTGGCTGAGCTGGTCGTGGTCGAGGAGCCGCCGGTCGTCGGCGCGGCGCTGCTCGGTCTGGAGACTCTGGGCCTCACGGGAGCCGTGCGGTTCTAGCGGAGCTCAGCCGTTGTGGTGATGGTGGGGCTGATCAATGCCGCCAGCGTTCCCCGGGGCGCCGTTCCAGCCGCCGGTCATGTTCGGATCGTGGTGGTGATGGTGGTGGTGTGCATGCTGGTGGTGCCCGGGCGCGTGACCTTCAGGCCGATTCAGCTCGGACTGCGCGAGCAGAATCGCGCTCGGATCCGCGCCCGGATCGCGGTAGAGCTGGCGGGCGCGGCGGGTGCCCCGTACAGCAGAGGTCACCAGGCCGATCGCCGCAAGGACGATTAGGGCGAGGGGCGCCAGGAGGATGAGCGGCATGTCCATTGATCCCCCATGATCGGCATCCGCGTTAGGTCCGCGAGTTCGTAAGCCAGTGTGCCCGTAAGCCAGTGTGCCCGTAAGCCAGTGGGCCCGTGGGCTTGCTGGCGTCTCGTGTTGCTGCGTGGTGTTGACTGACTGAGCTGTCGGCTACCGATTGAGCTTACTTATTCACCTCTTGGCCAAGCCTGGCAATTGCGGAACTGGTGCCGGCGTCACGTGCTGCGGCGGCCGGACCCGGGGGCGACGGTTGTCCAGTTCAGCTGGACACACTGTCGTTCGGACCGGCCGCCGCGCGGCGCTTCGTGTCTAGACGAGTTCGGCCTCGAGGGTGATCGGGACCGCCTTGAGCGCCTGGGAGACCGGGCAGCCTTCCTTGGCCTTCGCGGCGAAGTCGGCGAACTCGTCGGCGGTGATGCCGGGGACCGAGGCCTTGACGCTCAGGCGGATGGCGGTGATGCCGGTGCCGGGCTGGAAGTCCACCTCGGCGGCGGTGTCCACGGTGGCCGGCGGGTTGCCCGCCTGGGCCAGCGCGTGCGAGAGGGCCATCGAGAAGCAGGTGGAGTGGGCCGCCGCGATCAGCTCCTCCGGGGAGGTGACCCCATTGGGCTCCGCCGAGCGCGCCGCCCAGGTCACCGGGTAGCTGCCCAGACTGGACGAGTTGAACGAGACCTCGCCCTTGCCCTCCAGCAGGCTACCTTCCCAGTGCGCCGCGGCCTTGCGAGTCGTTGCCACAGTTCCACTCCGATCCGATCGAACGATCTGAGTAATCGTCAGGACGTTTGGACGAGCCCTTTTGACTCAGTCGCCATCCTAGGCGGAGTGGGTTGCCGCGGCCTTGTGGCGGTGCGGCCTCGCTCCGGTACGGCGGTACGGCGCACGACGCGCGGTCGACCGTTGGGGTGCGCTCAGGACGTCTTGCGCAGGACGTAGATGCCGAAGCCGTCCTCGTAGATCACCTTGTACGTCGCGCCGGGGTGTCGCTGCTGCTCGAAGCCCGGGACGTCCGTTATCGGCGGGCTGAAGCCGGAGACCACCTGGTCGAACACCACGTACTCGGGCGCGGTCGGGCCGGCGGGGTTGCCTACCCAGAACGTGTCGTCGCGCGCGGAGAGCGGGGCGAGCATGTTGATCGTCGTCTCGACCGTCACGCCGTCCGGGACCAGCGACATCGCGTGGCTGAGTGCCTGGGTGCGGGCGTCGAAGGTGAACGTGTTGGGGTCGAAGAGTTGGTTGTAGGGGAACTGCTGCACCAGGGCGAGGGAGACGGCGAGCATGGCGACGGCGCCGTGGTTGGACATGGCCATGCTCACTCTTCGGGCGCCGCGGCGTACGGCGCCTGCAAGGTCCGGCAGCGCTCCCGCGGTGCGGGCGCGGACGATGCCGTCTGCCGCCGCGACGAACAGGATCGGCATCAGGATCGCGTTGTAGTGCCAGGTGGTGCCCCAGAACGTCGAGTTGGTCGTTATGAACCGCGAGCCCAGGTTCGGGACCGCGAACAGCACCAGCGGCGAGCGCAGCGCCACGAACGCGGTGATGGCCAGCAGCAGGAAGATCAGCTCCAGCTTGCCGCCGGCGTTCTGCATGCTCTGCCCGATCAGGCAGGTGATCGGCTTGGCGCCGCCGGGCTGGGTCGGGTCCGCGCAGCCGCCCTTGTTCCAGTATTCGTACTGGTGGGTGGGGTTGAGCGCGGGAATGATCCAGTAGATGGCCAGCAGGGAGCCGGCGGTGCCCGCGGCGGAGAGCACTGCGCCGAGCAGGGTGCGGCCGTAGAGGATGAGGGCGATGCCGATCGGGAGCACGACCGTTATCCCGAGGTCCTCCTTGCACAGGAGCAGCGGGAGGGCCCACAGTGCGGCGGCCATGTGCTTGCCGCGCAACATCGCGCACATCGAGAACGCGATCAGCGGTACCGCGAACGCGATCTCGTGGAAGTCCGCGTCGATCGCCTCGGCCAGACCGAACGAGAGGCCGTACGCGGCGCCGAGCGCGTATCCGGCCCCGGTGCTGATCCGCTCGGCGCCGAAGCGCACGATCGGGACGGCGGCGACGGCGAACAGGAACGCCTGCGCGACGAGCAGCGTGACCGGGGTCGGGAAGATCAGGAAGAACGGGCCGATCAGCGCGACGATCGGGCTGAAGTGCTCGCCGAGGATCTCGTAGCCGGGCGAGCGCGCGTCGTCGATCGGTGCGTGGAAGTGCGCGTACTGCTTGACCTCCTCGGTGAACAGGCCGAGGTCCCACGAGGTCGGGGCGAAGCGGTAGAAGCGGGCCAGCGAGATCAGCAGGTAGACCGTCATCAGGCCGGCGACCAGCAGCCACGGGCCGTAGGTCTGAAGCGACCAGCGGGGCGGGAAGGTGGGGAAGCGGCGGCGGGAGGAGGTCGTCTCGGCGGTCCCGGCGTTCTTGGCGGTCTCCGCAGACTCGGGGGCCGTTGCGGCGGCCATGGCGTGGGCTTCGCGCGAGGCCTCGGGGCGTGTCTCGGTCAGCGTCGGGCCCGAATCCGATGCGGCGGTTTCCGGGCTCTCGGGAGCTTCATCCGCATTGGTATAGGCCATGGGGCGTAGGGTATCGACCGATTCGTGACATGGCCAAGAGCCGACACCCGACACGGGGACCACTTAGGGCTTGGCCGGTGCGGGGGCCGAGAATGGGCGGCGTGGAGATCGGTGACTTTACGGCATTGCTTGACCCGGTAGGCCAGGGCCTCTTGGCAGAGTTGAGCGGGGGCGCTTACGCAGAGGCGGCGGCGTTGTCGCTGGCGTCCAAGCTGCGTGACCGGTACCCGGCGCCCTTGGTCGCGACGGCGTTAACGCAGGCTCGGCTGCGTGCACACGCCGAGGCCAAGTTCGGTTCGGCCGCCGCGACCATGTACTTCACGGCTCAGGGACTTGAGCAGGCGACGCGGCGGTCCGTAGCCGAGTGGCGGGCTCGCCGCTACGCGTCGGCGGGCGTGCGGCGGGTCGCGGATCTGTGCTGCGGGATCGGCGGCGACGCGCTCGCGTTCGCGGCGGCGGGGATCGACGTGCTCGCGGTGGACCGAGATCCGGTGACGTGCGCGGTGGCCGAGGCTAATGTGCGGGCCGCCGGGCTGGCCGATCGGGTCGAGGTGCGGTGCGCGGACGTCACGAAAGTTGCACTGGACGGGTGTGACGCGGCTTTTCTCGATCCGGCACGGCGGGGCGATCGGGGGCGCATCTTCGACCCGGCTGCGTACTCGCCGACCTGGGGGTTCGCGCTGGAGCTTGCCGGGCGGGTCGGGGAGCTGGGAGTGAAGGTCGCGCCTGGGATTCTGCATGAGCTGGTGCCGGACGGGGCGGAGGCGGAGTGGGTGTCCGAGCGCGGCGAGGTGAAGGAGGCCGGGATCTATTTCGGGCGGCTGGCCCTGGCCGGGGGACGGCGGCGCGCGACGGTACTCCCCGGGCCGTGGACGATGGTCGCGAGGGGAGTCGGAGATCCCGAGCCGGGACCGGTGCAGCGGTACCTGTACGAGCCGGACGGCGCGGTGATCCGGGCGCGGCTGATCGGCGAACTGGCGCAGGATCTTGAGGCGCGGACGGTCGACAAGACGATCGCCTACCTGACCGGCGACCGGCTGGTGGAGACCCCGTTCGCGTCGGCGTATGAGATCACTGATGTGCTGCCGTTCCACGTCAAGCGGTTGCGCGCGGTGGTGGCAGAGCGCGGGATCGGCGTGCTCACGGTCAAGAAGCGCGGCGCGGACATGGACCCGGCAGTCCTGCGCAAGCAGCTGCGCCCCGCCGGACCGAACTCGGCGGTGCTGATCGTCACACGCGTCCTCGGCGCGCATATCGCCTTGCTCGGGCAACCTGCGCGCCCATCGGGCTGACCGCGGTCTTGGTGGACGGCGTGAGGAAAGAGAAGTGCACCTGCGCGCCGCCGAGCGGGGAGCGGTCGATGTGCAGCGAGCCGCCGGTGCGTTCGGCCAGCTTGCGCACGATGTCGAGGCCGAGCCCGGTCGAGCCCACCCGCCCGGAACCCTCGCCCCGGCGTACCGCGCGGTCCGCGTCGTCGAGGCCCGGCCCGGCGTCGTCGACCAGGATCGCCACCGAGCCGTTGCCCTGATGCACCGTGACCTGGAACGCGGTGCCTTCGGGCGTGTGCCGGAAGACGTTGCCGAGCACGGCATCGAGGGCGGCGGCCACCTCGGGGGCGGCGACTGGGACGTGCACCGGCCCGGATGTGCCAACCACCTGCCAGAGCCGTTCCTGATCCTCGGCCAGCGCCGACCAGAACTCCATCCGTTCCGCGACCACGGCAGCCACGTCGCAGGACCCTGACGCCGCAGTGCCGCCGCGCGCGGCCCGGATGATCTGGTCGACCTCGGATTCCAGCTTGGCGACCGCCTCCCGCGTGGACGCCGCGTTCGGCACGTCGCCGAGCGCCTGGGCGTTGAGCCGCAGCGCGGTCAGCGGCGTGCGCAGCCGGTGCGAGAGGTCCGCCACCAATTCCCGCTCGGCGGCGAGAAGATGCACGACGCGGTCCGCCATGGTGTTGAAGGCATCGCCCGCTTCGCGCAGCTCGTTCGGGCCGTCGGCGTCCACGCGGACCGTGGTGTCCCCGTCGCCGAGCTTGCGCGATGCCTCGGCCAAGTGCCGGGCCGCGCCGACCACGCGGGTGGCGAGCCGGTCCGCGACCAGTGTGGAACCGGCGACCAGCACGAGCGCGACGGCGCTGAGGATCAGCCAGCCGCGCACCACGCCCTGGTGGGTCTTCCCGGCGTCGATGTAGACCTCGATCAGGGTCAGCTTGCCGCCGTCGACCACCTCGGGCTGCACGAGCACGGAGCCGCCGGGCACCGCCAGGGTCTCCGCGCGACCCTGCGCCGAGACCACGCTCAGCTGCGTCGGGCTCGCGTGGCTGGTGCCGAGTACGACGCCGCCGGGCAGGCTCAACGCGATGTCCTGCGTGCCGGACATGGTCTCCAGCGCGCCCTGCAGCTGGGTGCGGTCCATGGTGACGGCCAGCAGTGGCTCTATCGCGGCGATCCGCGCCTGGGCGTCGGCGAAGGCGCGCTGCGCGGCGATGTGGTCGATGGCGAAGCCGAGCGGGATCAGGAAGGCGAGGGCGACCATGCTGGTGACCGCGAGGGCCACCCTCGCCAGCGCCCATCTCATCGGGGTCCGCTCTTCATCGCGCGCTCACTGCCCGTCCGTGTTCACTGCGTCGTTCACCGCGCCGGCGGTTCGGTCAGCCGGACGCCCACGCCGCGCACCGTGTGCAGGTACCGCGGGGCGCTGGCCCGTTCGCCGAGCTTGCGCCGCAGCCAGGACAGGTGCACGTCGATGGTCTGGTCGTCGCCGTAGGGCAGCTGCCAGACCTCGGTCAGCAGCTCGCGCCGGGTGACCACCTCGCCGGGCCGCGCGGCCAGGTACGCGAGCAGGTCGAACTCGCGGCGGCTCAGGTCCAGCGGCCGGCCGTCGAGCCGCGCCTCGCGCCGCCGCGGGTCGACTTCGAGGCCGCCGATGCGCAGCGCGGCGGGCGTCTGGCCGGAGCCGGTACGGCGCAGCAGCGCGGCGATGCGCGCGGCGAGATGCCCGCCGGAGAACGGTTTGACCAGATAGTCGTCCGCGCCGGCGTTCAACAACCGGATGATTTCGGCCTCATCGTCGCGGGCCGTCGCGATAATGACCGGAACCCGGGTGATTGCGCGTAGCATCTTCAGCGTCTCGGAGCCGTCCAGGTCCGGCAGCCCGAGATCGAGCACGATGATGTCACCCGGATCGCGGCTGGCCTCGCGCAGTGCGGCGAGCGCGGTCCCGGCGCTGCGCACCGCGTGCCCGAATGCGGTGAGCTGATGGATGACCGCAGACCGGACGTCTGGATCGTCTTCGACCAGGAGCACGTTCGCCATAGCGTGGCACCGTATTCCATGGCCGGTTGAGAGGGAACCAGTGGGCCGGAGCGACCGGGAGATGAGGGCCGGATCAGCGAGCGGGTCCAGGGCTGAGCATGGCAAGGCGGAGGAGGGAGGCGGCCCGCCAAGCGGCGTCAGCCGCATAGTCGGCACTGTGGCCGTCGACCGACGACAACGCAGCCAGGCGAAGGTCATCGACCCGCCCGCCCGGCCCTCATCTCCCGGTCGCTCCCCGAATGCGTCGGGCGGGAAGCGGCGCGCGCCGCTCGCCGTTGTGGCGTGGGCCGGGGCCACCGCGGTGGCTTCCGCCGTGGCGTGGCTCGGAGTCGACTCAGTGCTCATCCCGGCGGCCGAGACCCCGCCCGCGGTGCTCGCGGCCGGAGCCAAGACCAGCCCGGTGCCCATGCCCTCGCCGTCGGCCGGGCTCGGCACGGGCGGCGCGCACGTGTCCGCGGGCACCTCTCCGTCGCCGGAACGCAGCAGGTCACACGCCGCGGCCCCGCCCTCGGCGTCCGCCTCCGCGACGCCCTCGCCGAGCAGCTCGCTGTCGCGGTACCAGACCGCCGGCGGCGTGGTGGTGCTGGCGATCTCGGCACATCTGGTCACGCTGGTGTCGGCGACCCCGGCCGCCGGGTATTCGGTGCAGAACTGGTCGGCCGCCGGCTGGCTGCGCGTCGACTTCAGCCAGGGCTCGACCACGTATTCGGTCTTCGCCACGTGGAACGGGTACACCCCCCAGGTCCAGGTCGTCGGCCCGAGCCCTTCGTCCTGAGGGGCCCGCTCGGTAGCCGCGCGGTTTCGTGTTGCTCATCCCGCGCCGCGCGCCGGGCCCATCTCATCACCGACCGCGCCCGCTCCGAACCCCGGCGACCCGCCGCGCCGACGCCCTGAACCCGCCTTAGGGCGAGCTTAATGATCGAGGGCTGTCAGCCGGTGCCCAGTTCAATACGGTGAGGTCCGCACCAGCCGGACCGTGGTCGCGCACCGCGTCCCGGACCGTCTCGACCCCACCGAGAGGACCAGCTCATGGGCAGCCATGCCGTGTCGGAGGACGGGCGCTCAGCGCGCTCGCGGCGCCTGAATCGCCAGACGCGACTCAAGCTCGCAGCCGCGGGGACGGGCGTGACCGTGCTGGCCGTAGGCGCCGGCTTCGTCATGGCCACCGGGGCGAGCGCGGCGGCCCCGGCGGTGACCTTCGCCGAGACCAGCTCCTGGGATGGCGGCTACGTCGGCCAGTACACGATCGCGAACAGCACCTCGTCGGCGATGTCCACCTGGAAGGTCGGCTTCGCGCTGCCCGCCGGATCGACCGTGACCAGCCTGTGGAACGGCACTGAGGCGAGCAGTTCGAACGGCGCCTCTGGACCGAGCTACACGGTCACCCCGGCGGGCTGGAACGCGAACATTCCGGCCGGAGGCAGCGTCAGCTTCGGCTTCGAGGTCTCCGGCACCGGCCAGCCGAGCGGTTGCACCATCAACGGCGCCGCGTGCGTCGGCGGCTCGACACCGAGTAGCGGTAAGGCATCGACTCCCGCCTCGCCGAGTGCAGGGCCTTCGATTCCGGCGTCGCCAACGCCGTCCAAGCCCGCCTCGCCGAGCCCGTCCGCGTCGCAGAGCTCTGCGCCGCCACCGCCTTCCGGCGCGTTCGGCAAGTTCGCCCCCTACGCGGACCTGTCGCTGTACCCGCTGTACAACCTGTCGGCCAGCGCGTCCGTCGAAGGCACCAAGTTCTTCAACCTGGCCTTCATCACCACCAACGGCGCCTGCAATCCGGAATGGGGCGGCGTCACCGCGCTGAACGACGCGTCAATCAGCGCTGATATATCCGCGCTGCGTGCCGCGGGCGGAGACGTGCGCGTGTCCTTCGGTGGCGCGTCAGGGACCGAACTCGCGCAGTCCTGCACGTCGGCCTCGTCGCTGGCGGCCGCGTACCAGAAGGTGATCAGCGCCTACTCGCTCAAGTACATCGACTTCGACGTCGAGGGCGCCGCGGTCGCGGACACCGCCTCGATCAACCTGCGCAACCAGGCGATCGCGACCCTGGAGGCGAACAACCCGGGGCTGAAGGTCTCGTACACGCTCCCGGTGCTGCCCTCCGGCCTGACCGGCCAAGGGGTCTCGGTGCTCAGCTCGGCCAAGGCCGCCGGCGTGAGCCTCGACGCGGTCAACGTCATGGCGATGGACTACGGCGCCTCGTTCACCGGTGACATGGCCACCCTCGCCGAGCAGGCGGCGAGCGCCACGGCCGGCCAGGTCCAGTCGGTGTGGACCTCGCTCTCGGCGTCGCAGGCCCTTGCGAAGGTGGCGGTCACCCCGATGATCGGCGTCAACGATGTCAGCTCGGAGACCTTCTCGGTCGCCGACGCCTCCGCGCTGGCGAGCTGGGCCAAGAGCAAGAACCTGGCCTGGCTCTCGTTCTGGTCGGCGACCCGCGACAAGCAGTGCGCGGGCGGGGCGGCGGCCTTCGCCAGCGCGACCTGTTCCTCGGTGGTGCAGTCCGCGGGCGCCTTCGGTCAGGCCATGAGCGCGTACTGAGTGAGCGGGATCTAGGTCAACGCTGTCTGAGTGAGCACTGCCTGAATAAGCACTGCCCGACGCTGAAGCCGGCGCCGGCGGCGAGCCCGGGGCGCCGACCGGTTCTGGGGGACGGGGTGGCGCGGCGGTGCGCGGTCTGAGTTTCCGGCCGCGCACCGCCGCCGTCATGTCAGGGCTCTGCGGATCGCGCGCTCAATCCCGGTAGCTGCACAGCCGCCTCGCCCTTTCGCACAGCGCTTCCCGCCGCAGCTTCTGGAGGTAGTTCGCCTCCACGGACAACAACTGCTCGCAGGCGACCACGATGTCACCGGGCGGAATGCGCTGCCCGCGTTCGTAGTCGCCGAGGTTGCTGTGCGCTGACAGGCCGATCAGGCGGGCCAGCTGCCGCTGCGAGATCCCCAGCTCGAGTCGGCGCAGCCGCAGCGCGGTTCCGAGCCGATACGCCGCGGATCTCTCGGCGGTGGAGTTATCGGCTTGCGTGGAGCCCATTCCCGGCACCTCCTTACGAGGACGACAGTCGGTGTTGGCGTCACGAGTCACCCCACTGAATTTAGGAGAACGCTGATAGTGCGCTGAAGACCCTTGCGCGGCGCATACCTCGTGGTCCGCGCACCGGTGTGCTCGGGCGGATACCGCATCGAATGCCTCTGTACTGCGCGTAAGCGCCGGATCCACGCGGCGTCGCGGGCGCGCCCCGGGGGGCTCAGATTCACTCGATAGGGCGGCGCATTCGCCCGCTGAGTTTCATTTTGTGAGTGCCCCCGTTCACTGAAACGCCGTTCGGATGGTCGGTGAGCGGTCGGAGGTTGGACGGCGTTTGGTCGGGAGCGGCGCGAATCGCGGAAGGCCGGTGCTCCACTTCGAATGTGCGGGCCGAACGGCACGCACCGGACGCGGCACCGGAAGCTTTGGGAGGGTTTGCCCCGCGATGGACGCGCGTTACGAACCGTTCTGTTTCGCCGATCCGGTGTTCTACGACACCCCGGAGCGCTGGCAGCGTACCGTCGCCGACTTCGCGGCGGCCGCCGGCCCGGTCCCGGCCGGCTGGCGCCGCGAGGACCGCGACCTGTGGGCCGTCTACCAGCCCGAAGGCGTGCGGCTTCCGTTGCAGGGCTGGAAGATTCACGTCTCCGCCACGCCGGCCAACGCCGAGCGGGTCCTGGAGAAAGTGTGCGGATACTGCTTCGAGCGGGGCGTCGCGTTCAAGTTCCTGCGCGGGCCGGCCGCCCTGCTGATGCAGAACAGCAAATACGCGCCGCGTGGTGCCAGTGGGAAACTTCTCACTCTATACCCGTTGGACGAAGTCGCGCTCGAGCGTACCCTCACCGCGCTCGACGCGCTCGTCGGCGGCGAGCCGGGGCCGTACGTACTCAGTGACCTGCGATGGAACGACGGCCCGCTCTACACCCGGTTCGGCGCGTTCGCAGAGTTCTACCACGTCGGCGCCGACGGCTCGCGGGAACTGGCGCTGCGCCGTCCGGACGGCAGCATGGAAAGCGACCGGCGCGGACCGGTCTTCGCCTTGCCCGACTGGGTGAAGCTGCCCGCCTGCCTGGAACCTCAGCTCGCGGCGCGCGATGCCCAGCGGTTCGACCTGCCCTACCAGATCGAGCGGGTGCTGCATTTCTCCAACGGCGGCGGAATCTACCTGGGCCGGCCGAACGATCCCCAGGTGGCGGGCGGCGGGAAAGTCGTGCTCAAGGAGGGCCGCCCGCACTCAGGGCTCGACCAAGGCGGCATCGACGCGATCACCCGGCTGCGGCACGAGCACGCGATCCTGGACCGGCTGCGCGGCCTGGACTGCGTCCCTGAGGTGGTCGAATACGCGACCGCGTGGGAGCACCACTTCCTCGTCGAGACCTTCGTAGAAGGGGAAACCCTCAACGCCGCCTTCGTGCGGGACTACCCGCTGGTACATCCGAGCCAGGGTCCTGAGAAGCTCGCGGAATACGCGCGGTGGGCCGTGCAGATCGCCGACAACGTGGAGCGGGCGCTGGATTCCGTCCACCAGCGCGGCATCGTCTTCGGCGACCTGCACCCGAACAACGTGATGGTGCGGCCGGACGGCGGCGTGGTCTTCCTCGACTTCGAACTCGCCTCGCCCGCGGACGACTACACGCCGCCGCGGCTCGGCGCCGGAGGCTTCGCCGCGCCGCGTACCCTGCGCGGATTCGAGGTGGACCGGTACGCGCTGGCCAGCCTGCGGATCTGGCTGCTCATGCCGCTGGTGGCGATGATGCACCTGGATCGGCAGAAGGCCGGGCAGCTCATGGACGCGATCCGCGCCGTCTTCCCGCTGCCGGAGAACTACTTCGACGAACGGTATTTCAACTCCGAGACGTTCCAGACGGTCAGTTCCCGCGCGGCCGATTCCACCGCGCGAGCCGGAGCGAATGGCCGAAGCGACGAAGGCGAAGAAAGAGACGGAAGGCGGGCGCACCCGGCCACGCTGCTCGACCCGGCCGGCTCACACGACTGGCCCGCGCTGCGTGCGTCGCTCAGCGCCGGGATCGCCGCCGCCGCGACACCCGATCGCACCGACCGGCTCTTCCCCGGCGACATCGAGCAGTTCAGCCACGGCGGCCACGGTCACAGTCTGGCTTACGGCGCGGCCGGCGTGCTGTACGCGCTGCATGCGGCAGGCGCGCGGATCGACCCCGAGCAAGCGGACTGGCTGATCGACGCGAGCTGGCGCGATCCGCTGAAGCCCGGTGCGCTCATTGGAACGCACGGAACGGCTTACGCCCTGGACGTCATCGGGCGGCAGGACGAGGCGTTGCAGCTGCTTGACCGGCTCGCGGACGCGAAGCTGACCAGCGCCGGGATCGAGGACGGCCTGCTGGATCTGGCCGAGGGCCTGGCCGGAATCGGCCTGGTGGACCTGCATTTCGCGCGGTCGACCGGGGAGAGCGGATGGCGCGACTCGGCGCTGCGCGCGGCCGACCGGCTTGCCGAGCAGCTGGCCGTACGCGGTCCGCGGCAGGTCGAGCGGATGGGCGAGGCACGCGAGGGCCTGGCGCACGGCGCTTCCGGCGCGGCCCTGCTCGCGGTGCGCCTCTACGAGGAGACCGGCGATCCCGGATTGCTCGATCTCGCGGAGACCGCGCTGCGCCGCGACCTCGACGCCTGCCGGAACATGGCGGACGGAACGGTTCAGGTCGCCGACGGAGACAGGGTGCTGCCCTACCTCGAGATCGGCAGCACCGGCATCGGAATCGTGCTGCGCGACTATCTCGCGCACCGGCCCGACTCGCCGCTGACCGCGATCGAACCAGGTATCGCAAGAGCCTGCGACGTCGACTTCGTGATCCAGCCCGGCCTGTTCAACGGGCGCGCCGGCCTCATCGCATACCTGGCGCGGCTGCGGGACGCGGGCGTCGATCTCGGCGACCTGGACGCCGCAGCGGTGCTCGACCGGCAAATCCGCAGGCTGATGTGGCACGCGGTGTCCTACCAGGGGCACCTGGCGTTCCCCGGCGACCAGCTCCTGCGGCTCTCGATGGATCTCGCGTCGGGTAGCGCAGGCGTCCTGCTGGCGCTCAACGCGGCGCTGGGAACGGGAACAGGACTGCCGTTCGGCACCTCCTATCGCGCCGGCACCGGTGTCGGCGCGCGGGCACACAGCGGTGCCCACACAGACTCCCGGCCTTCCGGCCGTGAGATGGCAAGAGATTGATCCCTACCAGAAAGGCAGAAGATCATGGCGATCCTCGACCTGCAGGGTCTGGAAGCTCCGGCGACCGAGCGCAACGGCGGCGGCGGCGCCTCGACCGTGAGCCTGCTCAGCTGCGTGTCCGCCGCGAGCGTCATCCTCTGCGTCTGACGGCAGCAGTGGCCTGAGAGATCTGTGCGCGGATCATCGCGGCGGGTCTAGCACTCAGATTGGCGTTCCCCGCGCTCTCGGGCGCGGGGAACGCCCGGTCGCGTCCGGAAGGGAGTCTGAGGATGAGTGGTGCGATGAGTGACGGCACGGCGAACGCGCAGACGCTTTCCGGCGCGGCGGCCCGGCGGCGAGCCGATCGCCTGCTGCTCGAAGTCGCACGTCACCATTCCGGCTGGACGACCGTCACGGCCGTCTCCACGCTCGCCGCATCAGCCCTCGTAGTCCTCCTCCCCGCCGCCCTTGCGCACGCCGTCGACGCCGTGATCTCGAACCCGGCCCCGGCCGGTGCTTCGTCCGCTGAGCCGACGCGCGCCGTGCTGCAATTCGGCATCGTGCTCGCCGCCCTGACCGTCGCAAACCTCGTATCCGAGTTCGGCCAGCCCTACTGCGGCGCCGCCGCCACCGCCTCGCTGCGCCGACGGCTGATGGACAGGTTGCTCAGCACCGGTCCGGCCGCCACGCGGCGCTTCGCCCCCGGCGACCTGGTCGGCCGGCTCGTCGGCGCGGCTCCGGACGCGGCCAACGCCCCGGTCGCCATCGTCAACGCGACCGCCGACCTCGTGATGTCGGCAGGCGGCCTTGTCGCGCTCGCGCTGATCGATTGGCGACTGGTCACGGCATTCGCGGTGACGGTGCCTGCCGGAGCTCTGATTCTGCGTTCCTTCATTCGGCAGACCGGGGATCTGGCTGCGGCATATCAGCGTACGCAGAGCGAGATCGCGGCGCGGCTGCTCGACGCGCTCAGCGGGATTCGCACCATCCGCGCCTCGGGCACCAGGGACACCGAGGCCGCGCGCGTCCTGGTGCCGGTGCCCGAACTGTCGACGGTTGGCAATGCACTGTGGCGGGCCCAACGCGTCGCCGGCTGGCGCAGCATGCTGCTTTTCGCGCTCACCCAGACCGCCGTGCTGGCGGTGGCGGGCTTCGGCCTCACCTCAGGGCGCCTCGCGGTCGGCCAGGTGCTCGCCGCCGCGAGCTATGCCGCGCTCGGCCTCGGGTTCTTCTCCTCCACCCAGGCCGCCTTGGCCCTCGCGCAGGCTCGGGGTGCGGCCATGCGCCTGGCCGAGACCGAAGGCCTGCCGCGCATGTCGTACGGCGCACGCGACCTGCCTTCGTCCGGCGGCGGCCAGCTGGAGTTTCACCGGGTCACGGTCATGGGCACGGACGGCCCGGTTATCGAGAACCTTGATTTAACGGTTCCCGGCGGCGTCGAACTGGCCGTGGTCGGGGCGTCTGGATCGGGGAAGAGCGTGCTGGCAGCGCTCGCCGGGCGGCTGATCGATCCGGACGCCGGAATCGTGTCGCTCGACGGCGTTGCACTGCCACAGCTCTCGCGCGAGGCGCTACGCGGCGCGGTGGGGTACGCGTTCGAGCGCCCCGCGCCGCTCGGAGAAACGGTCCGCGAAACGATCGGCTTAGGCGCGGAACGGCAGCGCGTCGAGCGCGCAGCCACGGCCGCAGCCGCGGACGGCTTCATCAGGAAGCTGCCAGAGGGTTATGACACGCCGCTGGAGCGGGCTCCGCTTTCCGGCGGTGAGACTCAGCGCCTC
Source organism: Actinocrinis sp. (assembly GCF_035650855.1). Lineage (GTDB taxonomy): Bacteria > Actinomycetota > Actinomycetes > Streptomycetales > Catenulisporaceae > Actinocrinis. Next base: position 26,612 of record NZ_DASRGV010000389.1, read on the forward strand.
GGTCTCGCCCGCGCGCTGGCCCGCGCGGGTGCCGGCCTTCGCGTGATCGTGCTCGACGACGCGACGGCCGCACTGGACACGGTCACCGAGGCGCGGGTCGGCGCGGCGCTGGAGTCGGCGACGGCGGGTCGGACCCGGATCGTGATCGCGCATCGAGCAGCCGCCGCGGCTCGCGCCGATTTGGTCGCCTGGCTGGAGAACGGCGCCTTGCGCGCGTTGGCACCGCACCACGAGCTTTGGGAAGAACCTGAATACAGGGCGCTGCTCGACGGCGAAGACGAGCCGGATCTCGGCAGTGGACGCGAAGTCGATGGTGAAGTGGAGCCGGAACTCGGCAGCGGACGTGTTTTCGGCGACGCTGGAGCCGGGCATGACTAGCCGCACCACGCCGGGCTCGGAGAGTCCCGCCTCCGCCTCCGCGAGTGCGCCCGGCTCCGCCTCCGCATCTTCGCCCGCCGCAGCCGGATTCCGCTTCATCACGGCCGAAGTTCTGCGCCGACGCCGCGCTCTCGGCGCGCTGCTCGCCTGGTCGTTGCTCGAATCAGCCCCCGCACTCGTCTCCGGCCGCTTCGTCGCCGCCGCACTCGACGAGGGCTTCCTTCGCGGGCGGGCAATGATTGGACTGGTTTGGCTGCTCGCTCTCGGCGCCGTCACCGCCTTGGGCGCTCTCGGTACTCGCGCGATGTATCCCCGGCTCGGCGACGTCGTCGAGCCGTTGCGCGACGCCCTCGTTACGGCACTTGTGCACGGGACATTGGCACGCGCATGCGGCGGTGACGCGGAGCATGGACCGCTCGGCGCGGCACCGGTGGCGCGATTGACCCGGCAGGTCGAGACGGTGCGGGACGTCGTCGCCGGGCAACTGCTCGTCTTGCGGCAATTCGCGGTCACGGCCATCGCGGTGTGCATCGGTCTCGCCTCGCTCGCGCTGCCGCTCGCCGCGTTGGTCGTCGGGCCGCTGCTGCTTTCGCTGCTCGGGTTCGCGGTGCTGCTGCGTCCGATGATCTCGCGTCAGCGTGCTGCTTTCCTTGCCGAGGAGCGGGTCGCGGTGCTCGCCGGAACAACAATCGAAGGGCTGCGTGACATCACCGCCGCGGGAGTCGAGCCGCGCATCGCGGCGCGCGTCGGCGCGGCTGTGGACGAGCAATACCGGCTCAGTCGCGCGCTCGCGGGCTTCGGCGCGGCGCGGCGCGCGATCGTCGTCTTCGGCGGCAACGTCCCGCTGCTGCTGATCCTGCTCGCGGCGCGACCGTTGCTGCGGCACGGCCTGACCGCCGGCGCGCTGGTCGGGGCGCTGACCTATGTCGCCGTCAATCTGGAGCCTGCGTTGCGCACGCTGGTTCAGGGCGTCGGGGCGTCCGCGCTGCGGCTGTCGGTCGCCGTGCGGCGCCTTGCCGAAGGCGGACTTGTCGCACCGACCGAGTCGGCGCCCGGACCGAATGCCGCGACGCCTCCGGTTCCCTCGCTCCGGATCGCCTCTGCCGCCGCGGCCATCGACGTGTCAAGCCTCTGCTTCCGCTACGGCCCGCACTCCGATCCCGTCGTCGCGAACCTCGATCTGCGCATCGGCCGGCACGAGCACCTCGCGATCGTCGGCCCGAGCGGAGCCGGCAAGTCCACCCTGGTGAACCTGCTGGCCGGATTGCTGCCCCCCGAGTCGGGCAGCGTGGCCCTGTTCGGTGCGCCGCTCACCTCGATCCCGGCGGACCGGCTCCCCGAGTTTCGAGTCCTTATTCCCCAGGAGGCGTACATCTTCGCGGGCACGGTCCGCGAAAACCTCGCCTATCTGCGCCCTGACGCGACGGACGCCGAGATCACCGAGGCCGCCGGGCTCGTCGGCTCGTCGGCCTTGCTCGACACGCTCGGCGGCCTGGACGCGCGCCTCGTCCCCGCGCTGCTCTCGGCCGGCCAGCGGCAGCTGCTCGCCCTTACCCGCGCGCACCTCTCCCGAGCGCCGATCGTGCTGCTCGACGAGGCCACCTGCCACCTCGACCACGCCGCGGAACGCCGCGCCGAGGCCGCCTTCCGCGACCGGCCCGGCGCGGTCGTCCTGGTCGCACACCGCCTCGGCTCCGCCCGGCGCGCGGACCGCGTGCTGCTGCTCGACGCCGAGCGCACCGAACTCGGCACACACGCGCAACTCGCCGCGCGCTGCCCGCAGTACGCCGAACTCGTCGGCCGCCGCCGTTCCGCCCCCGCGCCTCTCACAGTGAGCTGACATATCGCTGTTTCCGGTGTCGAGCAACGGATTCAGAACCGTGGACAGCAACGGAGCACTCTGCGAGACTCGCCGCAAGCAGTCGTTCGCCAGCGCAACGGGGAGGCAACGGGATGGCGATCGAGCTTCCGAGTGAGGTGGCGCAGTTCCTCAACTTCATCGGCATCAACTGGCCGATGATCAACGAGGACAAGGTGCGCGAGTTCGGGCAGCACGTGCGCGAGTTCGCCACCAATCTCCAGGACGCGCACGAGCAGGCGCACGGCACGGTGCAGCAGCTCGGCCAGGCGTATCAGGGCGCGGGATACGAGGCGCTGCTGGCCAAGTGGTCGAGCACCTCGACGAAGCACCTCACCGAGCT
>NZ_DASRGV010000390.1:0-4850 GCF_035650855.1 Actinocrinis sp.
GGGCCTGTCGGGCGTCAGGGACGCCTACGAGACGGGGCGCGGCACCTTCCGGATGCGGGCCACCGCTTCGGTGGAGAACGTCACCCCGCGCCGCAAGGGCATCGTGGTCACCGAGCTGCCGTACAACGTCGGCCCGGAGCGGGTGATCGCCAAGGTCAAGGAGCTGGTGCAGAGCAAGAAGATCCTCGGCATCTCGGACCTGAAGGACCTGACCGACCGGACCAACGGGCTGCGGCTGGTCATCGAGGTCAAGAACGGCTTCAACCCCGAGGCGATCCTGGAGCAGCTGTACAAGCTGACCCCGCTGGAGGAGTCCTTCGGCATCAACAACGTGGCGCTGGTGGACGGGCAGCCGCTCACGCTGGGCCTCAAGGAGCTGCTCGAGGTCTATTTGGACCACCGATTCGAGGTGGTGCGGCGGCGCAGCGAGTTCCGGCGGCGCAAGCGGTCGGACCGGATGCACCTGGTCGACGGCCTGCTGATCGCGCTGCTGAACATCGACGCGGTGATTCAGACGATCCGCACCTCGGACAACGCGGCGAATGCGCGCGAGCGGCTGATCGCGCAGTTCGAGCTGACGGAGGTTCAGGCGAACTACATCCTGGACACTCCGCTGCGCCGGCTGACCCGGTTCGACCGGCTGGAGCTGGAGACCGAGAAGGAGAAGCTGGCCCGGGAGATCGCCGAGCTGACGGCGATCCTGGAGTCGGACGCGCTGCTGCGCAAGATGGTCTCCGAGGAGCTGGCGCAGGTGGCCAAGGAGTTCGGCAACCCGCGGCGCACCACGCTGCTCGAGGCCGCGGACGCGCCGGTGGCCGCCTCGGTCCCGCTCGAGGTCGAGGACGCGCCGTGCCGGGTGCTGCTTTCCTCCACCGGGCTGCTCGCCCGCATCGCGCTGCCGGGGGGCGGGGACGCGAGCGCGGCGGACGGCGACGCGGAGTCGGACGCGCGCCGGGCGAAGCACGATGCGATCGTCTCGGCGGTCGAGGGGACGCTGCGCGGTGATTTCGGGGTGCTCACCTCGGCAGGCCGCCTGGTGCGGGTCTCCGTGATCGACCTGCCCTCGTTGCCGGTCACCGCGGGGCCGCCGAACCTGGCGGGCGGCGCGCCGGCCTCCGAGTTCGTGGACCTGGCGGCGGATGAGAAGGTGCTGTGCCTCTCGACGCTCGACCCGCAGTCCCACGGCGTCGCGCTGGGCACGCTGCAGGGCGTGGTCAAGCGGGTGGTGCCGGACTTCCCGGCGAACAAGGACGAGTTCGAGATGATCACGCTCAAGGAGGGCGACCGGGTGGTCGGCGCGGCGGAGCTGCGCACCGGCCAGGAGGATCTGGTGTTCCTGACCACGGACGCGCAGCTGCTGAGGTTCTCCGCCGAGCAGGTGCGCCCGCAGGGCCGCCCGGCCAGCGGAATGGCCGGGATCAAGCTGTCTGACGGCGCGTCGGTGCTGTCGTTCGCGGCGGTGGATCCGGAGCGGGACGCGGTCGTGGTCACCGTCGCCGGCTCCAGCGGGGCGCTGCCGGGCACGAGCGCGGGCAGCGCGAAGATGACGCCGTATCAGCTCTACCCGCCGAAGGGCCGGGCCACCGGCGGCGTGCGCTGCCAGCGGTTCCTGCGCGGCGAGGACGCCCTGGTCTTCGCGTGGGCGGGCGCGGCTCCGGCCCGGGCCGCCGACGAGGCGGGCAACCCGGTGGACCTGCCGCCGCTCGACCAGCGTCGGGACGGCTCCGGCACCCCGCTGCGCAAGGCGATCGCCGTGGTGGCGCCGGGGGCGTGACGGTTGCAGACGCTGGCCCGGGCCTGCCGGTCGCGGGCGCGGGTCTGGGCTTGGCGGTCGCAGGCGCGGACGCGGGCCCGGGCTTGGCGGTCGCGGGCGCGGGTCCGTCGGTCTTGCGGAACACGCTGGGACCGAGGTCATCGGCGGTGTCTTCGCGGCGAGATCGGCGGGGCCGCGCCTCGACGCGAGCAGGGCGGCCTGCCGCCTGGTCAGACCTCGAACCAGACGATCTTGCCGTGCGCGGTGGTCCTGGTTCCCCAATCCAGCGAGAGCTGGTCGACCAGGTACAGGCCGCGGCCGCCCTCCTCGCCGTGCTGCACGGTGCGCAGCCGGGGCGCCGCCTCAAGTTCGTCGGAGACCTCGCACACCACCGTGTCGGCGCCGCGCAGCAGCCGCAGTCCGATCGGGCCGCGGCCGTACCGCAGCGCGTTGGTGACCAGTTCGCTGACGAGTAGTTCGACAACGTCGGCCACGTCACCGACGAGCGGGGAGAGGCCGCTGTCGTCGGCGTTGGCGACCGCCTCTTCGGCGGACCACTCGTGCAGGCAGCGGCGCACCAGTTCCCTGGCCCTGGCGGCGACGGTCGGCTGGCTGGTCAGCACCCAGGAGGCGACCTGGTTCTCGGGGAGCCGACCGAGCGAGGCGATGAGCAGCGTTGCGTCGTCGCTGCGGTGCGGCCCGATGAGCGCCTCGAATGCCGCGTCGCAGGCGGCTTCGAGCCGACGGCCGTCGGCCACGGCGAACCCGGTGGCGCCGGATGGCGAGCCCAGGCCGACCGGCGCGGACTTCGAGATGGCGCCGAGCAGTTCGTCGATCCCGCTCTCGATGTCCCGGTCGCGGCCCTCGACCAGGCCGTCGGTGTAGAGGGCGAGCGCGCAGCCGGGTTCGATGGTCAACGCGCGTTCCTCGAAGCGCTGGCCGCCGAGGCCGAGCGGCGCACCGGGTGAAAGCCCGACCAGGTCCGCTCCGCCGCCGGAGGTGGCCAGCACCGGTGGCGGATGGCCGGCCGAGGCCAGCGTGCACTCCCCGCTGACGGGGTCGTAGACCGCGTAGATGCAGGTCGCCAGGTGTGACTCGCTCATCGAGCGGGCCAGTTCGTCCAGTTCCCGCAGCACCAGCGCCGGGCTCAGGTCCAGTTGGGCGAGGGTGCGCGCCGCGGTGCGGAATTGGGACATGATTCCCGCCGCCGACAAGCCGCTGCCCATCACGTCGCCGACGACGAACGCGACCCGGCGGCAGGGCAGCGGGATGACGTCGCACCAGTCGCCGCCGACCTGAGCGCCCGCGGCGCCGTGCCGGTACCGGAACGCGACCTGTGTGCCGTCTACCGCGTCGAATCGCTGCGGCATGAGCGAGCGTTGCAGCATCAGTGCGGTATCGCGCTCGCGCATGTACAGCCGCGCGTTGTCCATCGCGACCGCCGCACGTGCGGCGAGCTCTTCCGCGGTTTCCAGATCGACGAGTGTGAATTCGTCTCGTTGCGTCGCGCGGGCAAACCGGACAGCCCCAAGGAGCGAGCCGCGCGCCTTGAGCGGAGCGACGATGCTGCGTTCCGCGCGTCCAGTGTCCTTCGCGTCGTGACCGTGCCTATCGGCGTCGGGCGTGTGTGGGGGTTGGCGCCCGGGGTCTTCCAGATGGAGGAACTGCGCACGTCCGCTGGCTATGCACTCGTAGAGTGCGGTACCGGGCTCAATCGGCGGAAGGCTGCGGCTGCTTCCGCGCAGTCGTGACCGCTTCTTTTGCGACGTCGTGCCGGTCTCGGAGGTGGCGGTCTGCCCGCGTGCCGCGACCGCGTGCATGTGGAGCGCTTGGTCAGCGGACTCGCCGGCTGCCAGCGCCGAGTACGCGATGGCAGCGACGGGCCTGGTTCCCGTTTCCGCGCCGCCTGACGGCTTCTCAGCGTCGAGGAGGTAGACGGTGGTCGCATCGCTGAACTGCGGAACGGCGACGTCCGCGAGCGTGGCTGCGATGCGGTCGATGTCCAGCGAGGTGCCGATGCGGCTGTTCGCGGCGTTCAACAGCGCGGTGCGCTCGTGCGCCGATCTCTCGCGCTCGGAGGCCTTCTGACGCTCGGTCACGTCCGTCGCGATCGCGGTCAGCCCGAGGACCCGGCCGTCCTCGGTCTGCAGCCTGGCGTAGGAGATGGACCAGTACCGCCAGGTGCCCGGTTCGGTGCTGCGGGTCGCGGTCTTGACCAGCTTGTCGACAACCGGTTCGCCGGTATCGAGTACTTGCTGCTGGAGCAGCGGGACGGTATCGCCGAGGTTCGGATTCACGTCCTCGGGGAGCAGGCCGATGTGCTCCTGTGGAGGGATGCCGTTGTAGTCGGCGAAGGCCTGATTGACCAACAGGTAGCGGCGCTCGGTGTCGTAGATCGCGATGCCGACCGGGACCTGGTCGAAGAGCGACTCGAACAGGGCCCGCTCGACCTCGATCCGCTGCGGATCCACGGCCGAGGCGGCGAACTGGGCCAAGCTCAGGCCGGGCTCAGATCCGAGGGTGGAGCGCAGCGGGGCGTTCGGTTCGGTACCGGATTCGGATTCGGTGTCGGTCGACGTATCGGATTCGGCGTCGAACGCGGCGGCGGATCCGGTGTCGGTGCTGGCTTGGGGGGCGGGCGCCGAAGCCCGTTCGTCGGGTTCGGACTCGGCCGGCTCGCAGGCTGATTCGACGGCGCCGGCCGAAGAGTCGCCGGCGGACGCATCCAAGGCGCTCTTCGAACGGTCGAAGGCTGCGGGCATGTACGGTCCTGGGAATCGAGAGCTGGCTGCCCGGACTCCTTCCCGCAAAGTATGATCTTTATATTGATCCACGACCGAGTTAGGCCACTCGGATGACACCCTCGGCGGCCGCCCGCTCGTCCAGCGCGTCCAAGATCAGCAGATCGCCCTCCAGCCACGGCAGCGCGCGGGCCTCGGCCGTCCCCGGCCGCACCCAGAGCAAGTCGTCGTGGCTCCCGCGCAGCGCCGGCTCGCCCTCCTCGATCGCGGCGAGGAAGGTGCGCACGACCATCGAACCGCCCGCGATCGCGTACTCCGGGCCGATCCGCTCCCCTACCCTGATCCGTACGCCGATC
>NZ_DASRGV010000391.1:0-4574 GCF_035650855.1 Actinocrinis sp.
AGGCCTGTATGAGAACCCTGAGTGCAGCAGGCTGCGGCCGGGCGAGTGGCCCGGCGCACGGGTCGAGGAGCTGATCGGGGTCTTGCCGGGCCATCCCCTCACGCAATTGGTCGTCGTCATCGCGGTCTGCGCCGCCGCGAGCGCGCTGTTCGGGCTGCTCAAGGCGTTGCGCGGCCCGGTCGGCATGCTCGCTTACGGCGGCCTGATCCTGACGCTCTACGCGTACTACCGGATCGGCGACAGGTACTTCTCGCAGGCGATCTGGCAGATCACGGTGGCCTGCCTGGTGGTCATGTGGGTCACGCTCAGGCGGGTGCCGTTCCTGCGGGTCGTGCTCATCGCGGCATTGGTCGAGTTCGGTTCGCGGATCAACCGGACCGGGTACCCGCACCAGACGGTGCTCGCCCTGGGCATCACCGGTGCCATGATCGCCGTGGCGACGTTCTGGACCGGCCCGACCGCGCCTGCGCCTCCCCAGCCCGCCGCTCCCGTGTACCGGCGCGGACCGGAGATGTTCGGCCCCTACGCCGGCAGGCAGCGCCCACAGCGCAGACGGAACGCACGGTCCGTGCTTTCCACCTTGTGGGGCTGGGCCAGGGGCCGCTGACGAGCCGGATCACACACCCGCGCGAGCGACCCCTTGCGCACCCGCCGGTTCGGATCGAGTCTGTGTTCGTACTCCCGTCAGCCTACGACGCACTTCTGGAGGGGACCTGTGGCCAAGGAGAAGTTCGAACTCGTCTTCATGGGCGGCGGCGCCATGCTCAACGCGATCACCAACCGCCTGCGCCGCGCGCCGGTCACGCCGCGCGAAGAGGTCGGCGCCGCGATGCACAGCCTTGGCCGCACCTTCGAGGAGCGGCGCGCCGTCCTGGAGCGCCCGGAGCAGGCGGCGGCAGGCGAGGAACTCGCCGCGATCAGCTCCGCGCTGTGCGCCGCCGCCCCGAGCCGCGAGGCCGTGGACGCGCACCTGGACGCGTTCGAGCGCCTGGTGACCGGCGCCGAGGAGCTTCCCGAGGCGGTCGGCCGGCTGCGGGAAGCGGTCGCGGCCTGGCTCGACTAGCGCTTAACGGCAGATCACTGCCATAAGAACGCTGCTGCGCGTACAGTCGCGGCGGCCCGGACCGGGAAATCCGGTCCGGGCCGCGATGTTTCTAAGCCCGCTGATGAGGCTCAGCGGCTGGTGAGCGGGACCGGCGAGGCGGCGTGGTCGGAGGTGACGCCGGGTACCGGCTTGTCCGCGCCAGCCGGCGTCAGGGCGCTGAGGTGAGCGTGGGACGCGGCGAGCAGGCCGGCGGAGGGCGTGTAAGTGGCCTGGTTGAACACGCCGCCGCTCGGCGCGAAGGCGACCTCGAACGCGGGGCGCGCGGTCCCGCCGGCGTATGACGTGGAGAAGTAGTCGCCGACCATGACGCCCTGGGTCGTGCTCGGCAGCCACGACAGGCTCATCGGCCCCGCCAGCTGGGTGGCGGCGGTCCAGCTCGCGCCGCCGTTGGGGGAGGAGATGAAGCCGACGTCGAGCTGGCAGGTGCTCGCGGTACAGCTGGTCGACGGGTAGAAGTAGTAAGACAGGCCCAGCTTCGCGGTGCTGCCGGAGGTGGTGCGGTCGACCGCCAGTCCCGGCAGGAAGTGGTCGACACCGCTGCCGGTGGCGTCGATGGGCACGCGGGTGACGGCCGTCCACGTGGTGCCGTTGGTCGTCGTCGAGTACACGATGTCGTTGGCCTTGCAGCCGGTGCGGAAGCGGCAGTCGGACCAGGCCACGTAGACCTTCCCGGAGCCGTCGATCTCGGCGCTCGGCAGCGGTCCGGAGCGGATGCCGCCGGCGTCGGTGTGGCTCTTGATCGAGGCCACCGTGGTGGTGGAGCTCCAGGAGGCGCCGCCGTTGGTGGAGCGGAAGGCGAGCACCGAGGTCTCGTTGGCGTTGTCGGCCGGGACGATGACGGTGCCGTTGGGCTGGACCACGGGCTGGCCGCCGATGCCGGTGGCGCTGTTGCCGGTGCGCATGGCCGGGCCCCAGGTCAGGCCGCCGTCGGTGGAGGTGGACATGTACAGGCGGTTGCCGTCGCCGTTGTCGTCGAACTCGACGTAGCAGTTGCCGTAGAACGGGCTGCTCGCGGTGTCGTCGCAGGCGATCCAGTTCTTGTCGAGACCCTGGTCGGCGAAGGTGGTGACCGTGACCGGGTTGGACCACACTGTGCCGCCGTTGGTGGAGCGGCTGACCACGACGGACGGCACGCCGAGCGACGCGGTGATCGGGATCGAGGCGATCATCCAGACCCCGTGCTTGGGATCGAAGGCCACGGACGCGTCCGAGACGCGTTGGAAGCTGCCGCCGCCCTGCCACTGGGTGATGCCGCTCAGCTGGCCGTGCGTCCAGGTCGCGCCCGAGTCGGTGCTGGTGGCCCAGCCGATGTCGGACGCGCCGCCGTCGGTGAAGCGGCCGGTCTGCTGCGCCTCGACGATCGTGGAGCCGAAGGAGAACGTGTCCGGCTCGACCTCGGTGGCGTGCTGGCTCGAGGAGTTGGTGAACGGATCGGTGCTCAGCTGCGTGAGCGTGACGTTCGCGTGCGCGGTCGCGGTGCTGAGCAGGAGCGCTCCGCTGGCGAGAAGCGTGGTCAAAGCGGCGCGTTGTCGTACGGGCATGATGAATCCAGCCTCCGTCCGGGTGTCTGTTGTGCGCTATGCCGAGACGCGACAACGGACCCGGAGTCAGGCCCTGATCCCCCCACACAGACAGCCCCGCCGTACGGGGCCGCGACAATGCGGCGCCACTACTTGTAAGGTTTCTGTCACGGTCGGTGATGCGCACACTAGGATTGAGCGCCCTGAGTGTCAAGGGGGCGAATGCCTGCGCGATCAGCCGGCGGAGAAGTAGTGCCCCTCCTCCAGGTCGGCGATCAGGCCGGGGTGGACCGGCTCCCATCCGCGCCGGAGGGCGCCTTCTCCAGCGCTAGGCGGAAGATGCGGGCGACGTCCAGCGTGTGGCTGGCGGGCCAGCGGTTGGCGCCGTCGTCGACGTAACCGGACGCGCCGGTGTCCCGCGCGATCCTGATCAGCTGCGGGATGAAGCCGTGCGCCGCGCCCGGCCGCGCGGACCTCGCGCGTGGCCGTGTCCGGCGTGGGCAGCTCCCAGACGCCGCCGGCCAGCCGGGAGCCGGGGACCGCGTCGGTGAGGGCGCGGCCGACGCCGTGCTGCGCGGCGGTCGCGGCGTGTCGCACGAACTCGGCGCGATGCAGATCCTGCACACGCGACCAGACCGGCGCGAGCAGCGCATTGAACACTGCGCGCTCGGCATCCATCACCGGCTGCCAGACGTCACGGCCGCCGCGACGCAATTCCCTGATCCAGAGCGCGGAAGGAGACTTGCCTGCGGCCGTGTAGGCGAGCTTGAGTTCCGCGGCGATCCGGGCCGGGTCGCCCGAGCGCATCGCCTCGAAGCTCTCGTCCAAGCTCGGCTCGGTGCTGTCGAGGAACGCGGGCGCGTATCGACCCGGCACGATGTCGCGCAAGACGAGGGCGGCGGGCGGCACCACGGCGGCCGAGACCCTGCACGAAGACCGGCGGTTCGCCGCGGCCGTGAACCTGGAGGGGTTCCTGGACTGGACGCCCGCGGCTGCCGGTGCGCCGGGCGTACTGCTCCCGGTGGCCGAGCAGGGCACGAAGCGGCCGATGCTGCTGGCAGGCAGCAGCGGATTCGGCGAAAAGCAGGCGCTCGACCTGTCCTGGACGGTCCTGCTCGCCCGCTCCGCACGGCACGCCACTCGGCTCCAGATCGAAGACGCGAACCACTGGGTCTTCACCGACTTCGCGCCGATGTCCGCACAACTGCAGGCCGACGGCCTGATGACCGCCGCCGACCGAAACGCGCTCGTCGGTGCGATACCGGCGGCCACCGCGGTGTCCGACGTGCGCGGCCTGCTGCGCGGCTTCCTGGGCCAGGCTCTCGCCCGCTGAATCAGCCTTCGCGTTTGCCGTGCCAGCGGAACGTGCGCATCGAGACCGCCAGGCCGCCGATGATCCAGGCGAGCAGGATCAGCGCGATCCTGCCGTGCTCCCAGGATCCGGCCGGCTCCTGGCTCTGGAACGAGTCCGGCAGGAACACCGAGCGGATGCCCTGGCACATCCACTTGAGCGGGAAGACCGCGCCGATGCCGCGCAGCACCGGGCCCAGCTGGCCGTAGGTGAAGAAGACCCCCGAGATGAACTGCAGGATGAGGAAGGGCGGCAGCACCACCGCGGAGGCCGATCGGCCGTCCTTGGCCAGGCCGCCCAGCGTGATGCCGAGCGCGGCGCAGGTCGCGAGCCCCAGCACGAACACCCACACCAGGGTGATCCATCGGCCCGGCGTCGTCGGCAGGTGCAGGTGGAAGAAGGCGGCGCTGACCGCGAGCAGGATCGCCAGCTGCACCAGCCCCGAGGCCAGCGCGGACAGCAGCTTGCCCAGGAAGTAGGAGATGCGCGGCATCGGCAGCCCGCGCAGTCGTTTGATCGTTTTGTCGGTGCGGTCGGAGGCGATGCCGATCGCGACGCCCTGGAAGCCCACTGACATCGTGCCGGTCGCGGCGATCCC
>NZ_DASRGV010000392.1:0-2300 GCF_035650855.1 Actinocrinis sp.
GCCCGGTGCCGTGCGTTCCCAACCCTGAGCGGGGAGCGCCCGTCACCGGACGTGAGCCGAAGGACGGCCCTGGCGACGACGTCGGATTGAGCCTCCGGCTGTGCGGACACGTGGATAGTAGGGCCGTGGCGGGTGACCGTCGCGGCCCTCTTCGTTTCCGTGTCCGAGTCGCAACATCGCCGCTGAGCTTGACCGATTAATGCGGCACGGCTCGTTACGCGCCGTGGATGCGTGGTTCTCCATGGTCAGGCATGCATGGGCGTTGTCAGTGCCAGGCGCGACCATAGAGACATGGACCGTCCGTCACCGCCGCCGCCGCTGAGGCGCCAAGCGCCGTCGGTGCTGCACGTGGACATGGACGCGTTCTACGCGGCGGTAGAGCAGCAGCACAAGCCCAGCCTGCGCGGTAAACCGGTGATCGTGGGCGGCGTAGGGCTGCGCGGCGTGGTTTCCACGGCCAGTTACGAAGCGCGGGTGTTCGGAGTGCGATCCGCGATTCCTACGGCGCTCGCGCGGCGCCTGTGCCCCAATGCGGCATACCTGTACCCGCGCTTTCCGGCGTACCACGCGGTGAGCACCGTGGTCATGCAGACGCTTCGCGAGCTCTCCCCGCTGGTGGAGCCGGTCAGCCTGGACGAGGCGTTCGTGGATCTGGCCGCGATGGAGGGCGGCGCGCCGGAAAACGCCGAGCAGGTGCGCCAGGTCGCCGAAGCGCTTCGGGCCCGGATCACGCAGCGAACCGGGCTTACCGCATCGGTCGGCGGCGGTACCTCAAAGCTCATCGCGAAGGTCGCCTCCGACGCCGAGAAGCCCGACGGCTGCGTCATCGTCCCGGCCGGCGGCGAACTGGGGTGGCTCGACCCGCTACCGGTGCGCGCGCTGTGGGGCGTCGGCCCGGCCACCGCCGACCGGCTGCGCAAGATCGGCGTCGGCACGGTCGCCGAGCTGAGGGTGCTGACGGAAGCCGACCTGGTCGGACTGCTCGGCGTGGCGTGGGGCGGCATGCTGTTCCGGCTCGCCCGAGGCATGGACGCGCGCACCGTGGAACCGGAGCGGCCCACCAAGTCCATCAGCGCCGAGGACACCTACCCGCACGACCTGGCCGACCGGGCGGCGATGCGCACGGCGGTCACCGAACTGGCCGAGCGCGTGGTCCGCCGGCTGCGCTCCTCAGGCCACACCGGCCGCACGGTCACCGTGAAGGCACGCGGGCACGACTTCACGACAGTCACCCGCTCGGAGACTTTCGGCGCGCCGACCGACGACGAGCGCTTGGTCACGGAGGCCGCGATCAGGCTGCTCGACGACGCGGTACCGGCCGCGACGGTGTCCTCGACGGGCATCCGGCTGCTGGGCGTGGGCATGTCGGGACTGGCGGATTACGCACAGGGCGACCTCGTAGCGGAGTTGGCTCGGGTCGAACGCGAGCTTGCGGCTGTGGAAGCGGAAGCGCAGGCGGCAGCCGAGTCCGCTGCGGAGAACGGCGAGCTTGGTGACGAGGCCTCAGATGCCTTAGCCGAAGACGAAGGCGGAGCTTCCGCGGACGCCTCGGCTGTTCCGGCGGTGACCCTGTTCGGCCCGGTCCCGGTCGACAGCACGGCGCGCCGATGGCTGGCTGGGCAGGACGTGCGGCACGCACTGCGCGGGCAGGGATGGGTGCAAGGCGCGGGTGTCGGCCGGGTGACCATTCGCTTCGAGGGACCGGGGACCGAACCCGGCCGCATCGGCACTTTCCGCGCGGACGATCCCGACCTCGAACCGCTCGACGCCGCCGACGTGGCCCACGAGGCGCTGCGGCTGTTGCAGCAGGTTGAGAGCACGGCTGTGCGGCCCGAATAACCTCCCGTGCCACAGCACTAGCATGGCCTAACCTGATCACGCAGCACGTGGTGGACACCGCGGTGCCGGCGTTGAAGAGTCGCAGTCGAAGAATCGCAGTAGAAGAGCCACCGTCGAAGAGTCACAGCCGTCGAATTGAGGCCCGCCGTGGTTACCGACCGCACAAATCCCCGAAGCTCGGTGCGGACCGCAGTCGTGTGGGATGTGGTGCGGTCGGCCCTGGAAACGATCAAGCGGGAGACTGCCCCATCCCAGGCAGCTCGGCCTGGCGAGGTCATCGGCGGCACGGTCCCGCTCGACGTCGTCGACGTCGGCGGCGGCACCGGAGGGTTCGCCGTCGCGCTGGCCCGTCTCGGCCACCGGGTCACCGTGGTCGATCCGAGCCCTGACGCCCTGGCCGCGCTGGAGCGCCGGGCCGCCGAGGCCGGGGTGTCCGGCTCGGTGCGGGCCGCGCAAGGCGA
>NZ_DASRGV010000393.1:0-5882 GCF_035650855.1 Actinocrinis sp.
GGTCAACACGTGCGCCAATTCGCCACCAACCTCCCGGATGCGCACCAGCAGGCGCACGAGACGGTGCAGCAGCTCGGCCAGGCGTATCAAGGCGCGGGATACGAGGCGCTGCTGGCCAAATGGTCGAGCACGTCGACGCAGCACCTCACCGAACTGGTCGACGGCTGCCATGTCGTGGCCGACGCGCTCGAGGTGGCGGCCGACGTCATCATCGGCATGAAGGTGGAGGCGATCGCGGAACTGGTCGTGATGGCCGCCACGTTCATCGCCGACCAGGCCGCCGCGGTGGCCACCCTCGGCATCGCGGAGGCGGCCGAGGCCCTGGTGATCGAGGCCGGAAAGAAGATCGTCGAGTTCCTCAAGCAGCAGCTGATCCAGCACATCGTGGCCGAGGTGATCGAGGCCGCGGTCAAGCCGCTGATGGACAAGGTCTCCGCCGCGGTCAGCGGCCTGGTCTTCCAGGCGGCCGAGAGCGCGCTCGGCGTCTCCGGGGCGGGCGGCTCGGTCGGCGCCGGCTTCGCCATCGACACCGAACTGGTCAAGGGGCACGCCGCCGCCATGAGACAACACGCTGAGACGGTCGCCGGGCACGCGCAGACCTTCGCGGCGAACGCGGGAGCGCTGAACTTCTCATGACCGACGAGATCGTCGAGGTGGTCGAGAAGGACCTGGCCAAGCCGGTCCTGGAGTCGATCGAGAAGGTGGGCGAGACGGTCCCCAGGCACTTCGGGGAGATCGGCGAGAAGCTCGAGCAGTCCGCGGTGGCCCACGTGGAGAACGAGGCCGGGGTCGTCGCGAAGATCGAGGGCATCGGCAAGGGCGACGCGGAAGGCTCGCTCAGCGGCGCGGAATCCGAGGTCTCCGGGTCCAGGGGCGGGTCCGGCGGCAGCGAGCCCGAGCCGCTCGGCGGTGGCGGCGACGAGGTCACCGACGGGCAGGTGCCGGGTGCGCAAGGTGCGAGCGACGACCCGGTGGACCTGGTCAGCGGGCAGATGTTCCTGCCGCAGCAGGACGTGGCGCTGCCCGGTGTGCTGCCGCTGCTGCTGGAGCGGATGCACCGCTCGGACTACCGCAAGGGCCGCTGGTTCGGCCGGTCGTGGGCCTCCACGCTCGATCAGCGTGTTGAGATCGACGCGGACGGCATCCACTACGCCGCGCCGGACGGCGTGGTCTTGCACTACCAGGTGCCGACCCAGCCCGGTCAGGAGGTGCTGCCGAGCGAGGGCGCGCGCTGGCCGCTGCGCTGGGATCGGGCCGGTGACACGATCCTGGTCCGGCAGCCGGAATCGGGCCGCACGCTGCATTTCCCGCCCGGGCCCACCCCCGAGACAGCCCGGCCGGTGCAGGCGGTCAGCGACCGCAACGGCAACCGGATCACCTTCGTGCACGACGACGAGGGCCTGCCCACGGACGTCTACCACACCGGCGGCTACCACGTGATCGTGGACAGCGAGCTGACCAGCGCCGGTCCGCGGATATCAGGGCTCAGGCTCGCCGACCCGGCCGGTGGAGACGCCGCGGCGCTTGTCGGCTTCCGCTACGACCCGCTGGGCCGGCTCACCGACCTGCTCGACTCCTCCGGCCGCCCGCTGATCTTCGAATACGACCGCGACGACCGGGTGACCGGCTGGACCGACCGCAACGGCAACCGGTACGAGTACGGGTACGACGACTCCGGCCGCGTGGTGCGCGCCAACGGCACCGGCGGCTACCTCGCCGCGACCTTCGCCTACGACCTCGAAGCGCGCACCACCACCATCACCGATTCGCTCGGCCACCCGACCGTCTACCACTGGAACGAACGCGGCCAGACGATCCGCGTGGTGAACCCGCTCGGCGCCGAGACGGTCACCGAGCAGGACCGCTACAACCGGCCGCTCGCCATCACCGACCCGCTCGGCCGCGCCACCCGCTACGTGCGCGATGAGCACGGCGACCCGGTGCGGATCGAGCGCCCGGACGGCAGCGCGTTGCAGATCACGTACAACGAACTGAGGCTGCCCACCACGATCATCGGCCCCGGCGGCACCGTGTGGCAGTACTCGTATGACGAGCGCGGCAACCTCACCGCCGTGACCGCTCCGGACGGCGCCGTCACCGCGTACGAGTACGACGAACGCGGCGCGATGACCGCCGAGACCGACGCGCTCGGGCAAGTGACCCGCTTCGAGACGAACGGCGCGGGTCTCCCGGTCGCGATCACCGACGCGGCCGGCTCGCAGGCCCGGCTCCAGCGCGACGCGTTCGGCCGCATCGCCACCGTCACCGACGCGCTCGGCGCCGTTTCCAGCCTGGGCTGGACTGTCGAAGGGGCGCCTGCGTGGCGCGTCCTGCCAGACGGTGCACGCGAGGAATGGACGTACGACGGTGAGGGCAATCTCGTCGAATACCGAGACCCGGCCGGTGGCACGGCGCGGTTCGAATACGGCCCCTTCGACAAGCCGATCGCGCGCACCGACCCATCCGGAGCGGTCTATCGCTTCGGCTACGACACCGAGCTGCGACTGGTCAAGGTCACCAACGCCGCCGGTCTCACCTGGAGCTACGAGTACGACGCCGCCGACAACCTCGTCGCCGAGACGGACTTCAATGGCCGTACCCTGAGATACCGGCACGACGCGGCGCACCAGCTCATCGAGCGCGTGAACGGCGCCGAACAGGTCGTCGGCTATCACCGCGACGCGCTCGGCCGTGTCACCGAACGCGACGTCGAGGGCGCGATACACCGGCTCGTCTACAGCCCTGCCGGCCACCTGATCCACGCCGAGAGCCCTGACTCAACCCTCGACTACACGCGCGACATGCTCGGTCGCATCCTCACCGAGACGGTCGACGGCCGGACGCTGATCAACGAGTACGACGCCGCCGGCCGCCGGATCCGCCGCACAACGCCCTCCGGAGCTGCATCGCAGTGGACGTATAGCGCCACCGGTCTTCCGGCGACGCTCGCGACGGACAACGGCGCGCTCACCTTCCAGCACGACGCGATCGGCCAGGAGACGCTCCGGTACGTGGGCGCCGGTGCCGCGATCGCACAGAGCTTTGATGTGGCAGGCCGCCTTGCCTCGCAAGCGATCTGGGCCTACGACCAGTCCGGGTCGGGCCAGGAACCGGCGCTGCTCCAGCAACGCGCGTACACGTACCGCCCCGACGGCCTGCTCTCCGAACTGACCGACCAGTTGCGCGGAGCCCGCAGCTACGACCTCGACCCGATCGGCCGCGTCACCGCCGTACACGCGGCCAACTGGTCAGAGACCTACGCCTACGACGCGCTCGGCAACCTGGCGCAGGCCACCGCTCCCGGCGACGAAGAGAGCCGAGGCGAACTCGGACACGAGGGCACCCTCGTGCGCAGCGCCGGCCGCGTCACCTACGAACACGACGCGCAAGGCCGACTCGTGCGGACCACCCGACGCACCCTCTCCGGCCAGACGAAGCAATGGCAGTACACCTGGGACGCCGACGATCGCATCACCGAGGTCGTCACGCCCGACGCCACATGGCGCTACATCTACGACCCCGTCGGCCGCCGCACCGCGAAGCAGCGCCTTGACGCAGAAGGCGCCGTGGCCGAAGAGGTCGCCTTCACTTGGGACGGCTCGCGCCTCGCCGAGCAGCTGACGACCGCCGTGGACGGCACGACGACCGCGGTCAGCTGGGACTGGGAGCCCGGCGGCCACCGCGCCCTGACCCAGACCCGCCGCAGCTGGGCAGCCACGGCCCCGCAGGCCGAGATCGACGCGGCGTTCTACGCGATCGTCACCGACCAGGCCGGGCTGCCCACCGAGCTGGTCGCCCCGGACGGCCGGATCGCGTGGCACACGACGACCAGCCTCTGGGGCACCCCGATCACCGCCCCGGACTCAGACCTCGACTGTCCGCTGCGTTTCGCCGGCCAGTACCACGATGCCGAGACCGGCCTGCACTACAACTACTTCCGCTACTACGACCCGTCGACGGGCGCGTACGCCTCCGCGGATCCGCTCGGCCTGGGCCCGGCGCCCAACCCGCACCGCTACGTCGACAACCCGCTCGCCTCGATCGACCCGCTCGGCCTCGCGCCGTACACCCCGCCGCCGCCAGGCTCGAAGGCCAGCCTCAGCGCCGGCGACCAGGCCAGCTACGACACGCTGCGGCAGGCGGTGGACCGCTCTGCCGCCCGCACCCCGGCGCAGATCCGGGCGAACCTGAGCCCGGCGCAGATCGCCCGCGGGCAGCAGGAGCCTTACCTGCAGCGGATGTTCGTCGGCTCGGAGATCGAGAAGGGCGCGGCGAACGACCCGGCGGTGATCGGCGACCCGAACATCACCCACCTGGGTACCTCCTCGCCTGGACAGCCCGTGGCCGACTTCCAGATCGGCAGCGGCGGCTACAACGTGGACGTGACCGGCGGCAGCGCCAGCTCCTACAACACGCACATGAACCGGCCGTACATCAGCCACGGGGACCAGATCATGCAATATCCGACGATCTCCGACGCCGACCTGAAACAGATCTTCAAGTAGAGTCGGCACATGCGAGAGCAGATCGGCGGCCAGACCTTCACCCGGCTGCGCCAGGTCGGCAGCGGGCGCGCGTTCGAGGGGCTCGACCTGGAGCGGGTCAAGTTCGACTCGTGCATCCTGGCGCAGCACGACGATCCCGGGTTCGGGCTGGCCGTGCGGGACGTGACGATCAACCGCTCCTCGGCGGCGAACTGCTCGGTGCATGGAGTGCGCTTCGAGGACGTGACCGTGGACGGGCTCTCCCTGGCCAAGCTGCACCAGCTGGCCGGGTGCGTCTTCAAGCACGTCACGCTGAAGGGCCGGATCGGTCCGCTGATGACGGTGCCGGTGAACTACAGCATCGAGGAGCACGTGCAGGCCGCGTTCAACGCCGCGATCGAGGCGTACTACCGGGACGTGGACTGGGCGCTGGACATCTCGGCGGCCGAGTTCAGCGACGCGGACTTCTACATGGTGCCGGGACATCTGGTGCGCCGCGATCCGGAGACGCAGTTCCTGCTGCACCGGGACGTCGTGGACAAGACTCAGGGCGTTGAGCTGCCGGTGTACGCGGGGATCGCCGTTTCGCGCTTCGAGCTGACACCCTTCGACTCACTGGTGGCCATCGCGCCGCGCCGGTCGAAGAACTTCGCGCAGTATCTGGCGGACCTGGAGCACCTGCGCCGGGCCGGCCTGGCGGAGTGAAGAGGGCTTCTGCGTCAGCCTTCTGATTCTGATTCTGATCGGGGTCGCGCCGGCTTCCTGCCCGGACTTTCCCGGCAAGCGTTACCTCGATTGGACCCTCGACGACCCGGCAGGACAGGGCATCGAGGCAGTGCGAGCGATCCGCGACACGATCGAGCAGCGGGTACGCGCCCTGATCAATGACCTGCTGGCCGACGGCGGTGCGGCGTGAACGCTCCCGCGAAGGAGCGCTGCGATACGCGGCTCCCGATGTCAGTGGTGGAAGGCGGTGCGCTTCTTCACGCCGTGCTCGCTCATCGGACCAGGCTGCAGGTGCAGTTCGGGCAGCAGCCGGTTCAGGTCGGCGAGTAAGAGGTCTGCCAGGTCCATGGAGAACCCGTTGCGGCACACCAGCCGGATCACCGCCAGGTCCTCGCGGTTAGCCGGAAAGGTGTACGCGGGCACCTGCCAGCCGCGCTCGCGCAGCCGCCGCGAGACGTCGAACACATCGAAGTTCGTGACCTCGTCGCGCGTGGTGAACGCGAAGACCGGCAGTTCGTCGCCGCGGGTCAGCAGCCGGAACGCCCCGGTCGCCTCGACACCCTGCGCCAGGTGCTCCGCCACGTCGCGGGCCGCCTGCTGCACCGCGCGGTAGCCGTCCCGGCCGAGCCGCAGGAAGTTGTAGTACTGCGCGACGACCTCGGCGCCCGGGCG
>NZ_DASRGV010000394.1:0-55871 GCF_035650855.1 Actinocrinis sp.
GCGTTGGGGCCGAGCCGGATCGGGACGCTGCGTGCGGCGTCACGGATGGACCGGCGAAGGGCGTCGGTCATCGGGCGTCCTCGCGCTTCCGGTCGCGCGACGCCAGCCACACCCGCAACCCCGTCCCAGCCCCAAGCCCGGCGACGATCACGCCGAACCCGACCCAACGCGAGAGATGCCACTGCCACACGGCGGCGAACCCGACCAGGTACACCCAGCCGGACAGGGCGGTCCCGCGCCACCGGTCTGTGGCCTGGCGCTGCGCCCGCAACAGTGACTGGTACCGCGAACGGTCGCTTCGGTTGCGCCACTGCCAGTCCTGGTTGGCTTTGATCAGCCATTCGCGCCCGGCGATCGGGTGGGCCCTCACGAGTGCGGCCAACGCGGCGTCGGCGACCTTGAGGGCCTGTTCCTCGTTCAGTTCGACGGGCATGCCCTTCGCTGCGGCGCGGGCGATGACGGGGTCGAGGTCGAGGCGCACTTGCCGGGTGATGGCTTCGGCGACGCGGTTGCGGTCCAGGAGCGGCGAGGGGGCGATCGTGTCGTCGGTCATCGGGGGTCCTCTGGGTCGGTGCGGGCTTCGGGGGTGGCAACGCGGGCCACAGCGGGCCGCTGAGCGTCCTCGGTGTGGTCCCGTGATGGATTTCTCGTTCCGGTATCCGCTGGGGCCCCAGCGGGGCTGTGCGGGCTTTCCGGGGTTACGGATCGGCCAGGGATGGCCCGTGCGCCCGATGCAGCAGACCGTGGAGCGCCGTTCACGCCTCCCGGGTCCGCCCGTGCCAGAACGCCGCCCCCGTGGCTCTGAGGCCCGTTCTGGGCCTCCGCAGCCGCCGCGTGCAGTCCCGCGGTGATCCGCCACGCCCGCAGCAGCTCCGCGATCGCCTGCCACGACTCGGCCGCCCGGAACTCCTCCGCCATCGCGGCCTGCTCGGAGCGCGGCATCCCGGGCAGGGCGAGCAGCAGACACCTGGCGTCGGCTGCGACCGCGAGCACCGCGGGGTTGGCGGCGGTGCAGACCTCCCGCCACGTCTCGACCGCCGGATCCCGGCCCGGCAGCTCCAGGCCCGCGCTCACGGCTCGCTCCCGGGTTCCTCGATCAGGCCGCACGCCAGCGCAGCCGTGACCGCGCCGACCCGGTTGGACACGCCCAGCGCCGTGTACAGGCGCCGCGCCCGGTGTTTGACCGCTGACGGGCTCAGGGCGAGGCGCGCCCCGATCTGTGCCTGCGTCAGGTTCGCGGCCAGCAGCGGCAGGAGCGCGGCCAGCCGCGGGTCCAGGGCGGCCGGTTTGCGGTGCGGTTGCCTGCCGAGGGCTTCGGCCAGCGTCGCCCCCGGCAGGATCAGCGGGGCGCCGGGGCGTTTCGGGTACGCGCCCAACCACGCGGCCGGCCCGGTCACGCGGCACGCTCCCGGCGCACCAGCGTCAGCACGCCCAGCTCCACCGCCCGGCGCACCAGATGCGTCCGGGAACACGCACCCAGCCGCTGCCGCAACTCCGCGGTCATGCGCCGCACATCACCGACCGGCAGGCCCCACCGGTCCGCGATGCCCACCGCGTTCAAGCCCTGCGCGATCAGCAGCAGGCACTCGAATTCGCGGCGCGTGACCTTCCCCGCCCCGTCCGGCACCGAGGCCGGCGGGGCGAGGACGCCCTGCTTGTAGCCGGCCGCGACCATCGCGGCGCGTTCCCGGGTGTTCAGCCGCCCGGACAGGCGCCCGAGCGCGTCCTTGACGCTGCTGGTGGCCACCTCGAGGCGGACCGCGATCGCGGGATCGGACAGGCCGTCGGCGAGCAGGTCGAGGACCTGCCGTTCGAGCGGGCTCATGAGGGTGGCGGCGGGTGGCGCGTCGGAGAACAGGACGGCGGCGCTCATGCGGCGGCCCGCTTCGATGCCTGCTGCTGACGCTGGCGGGAGCGGCGCCGCAACTCCTGCTCGCGGTCCCGCTCGGTCAGCCCGCCCCAGATGCCGCTCGGCTGCCGGGTCTCCAACGCGTACTCCCGGCACAGCGGCATCACGCAGCACTCGGAGCAGACCGTGCGGGCCTCTTCGATCTGGTCGCTGTAGAGCGCCGACTCGCCGATCGGCTGGAACAGGGCCGGGTTCTCGTCGTTGCACGCGCCGTCGAGCATCCACGACGTGCCGGCGTGCCGGTCGCGGGGTTCGGTGGCCGTGCGGGCGCGCGCTTCGCGCTGATGGCGGGAGAGGACCGTGAAGGGCTGCATGGCGGGGATGCCGACCGCGGTGGGGGTGTGCGCCGCCATCACGCACCCGCTTTCGGCTCGTCGTCGGCGAACAGCTCGTGCGTGAGGTCCTGGATGTCGGCGACGGCCTCGCGCTGGGCGCGGGCGGTGACGCACGCGGGCATCGCGCACGTGTCGGCGGGTCCGGCGTGGTCGGGGAGCTCGTGCGGGTAGCCGGGGCCGCGGTGCCGGGCGGGCCGATGCTCGGGGTCCACCAGGTGCGTCTCGACCGCGGCCAGGGCGTCGGACACGTCGCAGTAGCCGGGCCGCATCCCCGCGGCCGCGGCCGTGTCCTGCTTGCGGATCTCCGCGCGGGCGTTGCTGATCCGCTGACGCAGTTCGTCGCGCTCCGCCTCGACCTCGGATGCGCGGTTCTGGGCTTCGGCTGCGCGGTCGAACTCTGCCTCGGACTCGCGCCAGTGGTCGCGGGCCAGTTCGTCGCTCTTGGCTGCCTGGATGCGCAGACGGTGGACCTCGGCGAGCAGTTGCGGGATGTCCTCGCGCTGGAGCTTGTCGCACAGGCAGGCCCGATGCGTGTCGTCTTCGATCTCGCTGAGCCGCTCGTCGGTGAGCGGTTCGGTACTGGTCATGCTGCGGTCCTCTCGGTGTCGGTGTCGGTGTCGGTGCTCGTGAGTCGGGCGAGTGTCTGGCGGTGGCGGGTGAGCAGTTCGTCGGGTTCGGGCAGGCCCGCTTGGGCGGACGGGGTGTGTGCGGCACAGCGGGCGCCGATCACGTACAGGCGGACCCGGTCGGTCGACCCGCAGGCCACCAGGGCGCACACCAGCGGGCGCGCAGGCGGACGACGCGCGGTCATCAGGCCCTCACGATCCGAGGCCGCAGCACCAGCAGGTCGCCCGGTGCGACGTGCCGCAGCACCCTGTCCGTGTCGAGCTGCACGCCGCCGCCGTTGAACAGGCCGAGGCGCTGCCGCTCGCTCTCGCCGACGCCGTGGACGTCGCAGGCCGAGGCGAACAGGTCGGCCAGGGAAGTGACTTGCTGATAGGGCACTGGGCGATCCGCGCCGCCGTGCGTGACCCAGATCGACGGGGCTTCGACCGTGCCGCTGCCGTGGCAGCGCAGGCACTCGCCCTGACTGGCGCCTTCGGCGTCCGTCTCCTGGCCGGTGCCGTCGCACGACGGGCACGCGGACGTCTCGGGCTCGGTCTCGACCGGCAGCACGCCCTGGCCCGGGGACTGCACGGCCGGCTTCGGCCGGACGTACACCTCGTCGCCGTCCCAGCCCGCGAACCGGTAGACGACCGGGAACGGCGAGACCACCTCGAACACGGGCACGTCGGGACCACTGTCGAAGAACTCATCGGAGGTGAACTCCTCGCCGAAGATCGCCAGGCCGCAGTTCGCGGTGGGGGACTTGTCGGGGCGCGGGTTGCCGCCCTCGTCTCCGGCGCGGCGGCACACGGGCAGGTCGGCCCAGTCGCGGCCGGTCAGGTCGGTGGCGTCGAAGGGGCAGATGACGGTGAACTCGAACTGGCCCTGGTCGAGGGTGACGCGGATGCGGTGTCCGTCGTCGGCCCATTCGGGTTCGGTGGTGGGGCTGGTGTCGGTGTCGTTCATGTCAACTCGTTTCCGGGGGTGTGGTGTTCGTGCAGGTCAACACAGGGAAAGGTCACGCGGCAGGGTCAAGATCGAGCACGCCCTGCGCGAACCGCTTGATCGCGAGGTCGTGGTAGGCGGGGTTCAGGTCGATGCCGATGTACCGGCGGCCGAGCTTGCGCGAGGCCTCACCGGTCGTGCCGGACCCGGAAAACGGGTCGAGCACGGTGCCGCCGGGCTTGCAGCCGGCCTTGATGCAGCGGACCGGCAGCTCCAGCGGAAACGTCGCGAAGTGCGCCTCGGGATACGGCCGCGTGGGGATCGACCACACGTCGCCGGGATTGCCGCCCTTCGGGTTCAGCGCCCGCGTCTTCGCCGACCACTCCGACGGCCAGCCCTCGCCGCTGCCACACGAACGCCCCTCGTGCCGCTGCCCTGCGGTCTTCTGCGGCTCGCGGATCGCGTCGAGGTCGAACGCGTACCGAGCGTCGCGCACCAGCAGCAGGACCGTCTCGTAACGGTGCGCGAGACGGTCGGTGACGGACTCGGGCATGGAGTTCGGGGCGTGCCACACGATTCGGTTGCGCACGATCCAGCCGTCGTCCTGGAAGGCGATGGCCAGCCGCTCGGGGATGAGCATGAGGTTCTTCGGCGGGATGGCGCGCGTTCCGCGGAGGCCTTCGGCGGTGAAGGTGCGGCCCTGGCGCTGCCCGTTGCCCTGGCGTCCGGCCGAACCGGGCGGGTAGGCGTAGGAGTCGTCCAGGTTGATCCAGCAGGTGCCGTCCTTGGCGAGGACGCGCCGGGCTTCGACGAATACCTGGCGCATGATCTCTACGTACTCGGCGGGCGAGGACTCCAGCCCGTATTGGCCGGGCACGCCGTAGTCGCGTAGCCCGTAGTACGGCGGGGAGGTGACGATGCAGTCCACGGACTCGTCCGGCATGCCGCGCAGTACGTCGAGGGCGTCGCCAAGCCAGAGCGTGACCTGCTCGTCGCGGTAGTAGGGGCTGGTCACCGTGCTGCTCCTGTCTCGCTGGTCGTGTCGTGTTCGAGTTGCTGGAGTGCGTCGCGTACGGCCTGCCGCCACTGCTCGGCGGCCTGTTCGTCGGCGCGTCGTTGCCGGGTGGCTTGGTCGCGCCGGTCCTGGGCGGTGTCGGCGGCTTCCCGGCGGCGTTGCTCGATCTCGTCGGGGGTGTCGGTCCAGGGGGGCGCCCAGCCGGCCGACGTGGACGGGCGCACGATCCGGGCGGCGGTCATCGGGCACTCGCCGCCTTGAGCTGCGCCGTGATCTCGGCGAGGGTTTCGGTCTTCCCAGGCAGCGCAACCCCGTGCGCCTTCGCCCAGTCCTTGAGCCGGTCACGCCCGACACCGGCCGGCGCGCCCGCAGCCAGCAGCGCGGTCACGTACCGGGCCGCAGGAGTGCGCTCGGGCCGAGCCACCGCGCGCCTCTTCGCGACCTCCGGTGTCGTCCCGATCACGCCGATCGCGGCACACACCTCGGTCGCCGGGTCCAAATCCCCGAAGTCGAACCACTCGCCATGGCAGCGGCGCGGCGCGAAGTACTCGTGCAGCGCCCGCTCCGCGCGAGCGTTGGTGCGGACGGCGAGGATCAGGTGCAGGCGGTGGGGTGAGCCGACTTGGAGGTTGGCGAGCCGCTGCTCGACGCTGCCGGTCGTGGTGCCGATCTTGACGAGCCGGTTTCCGCTGCTGCCGATGACGTACGTCCAGCGGCTCGCGGCCCGGCTGTCGGCGATGGGGCCGTTCATGCCGCCACCCCGTACCGGTCGAGGCTGATCCACCCGCAGCGCAGCGCCGTCGCAACCAGCTCCTCGCGGCTGCCCGCCCCGGTCTTCGCCAGCAGGACCCGCACCCGCCGCTCGGCGTCCGGGCGGCTGATCCGGTACACGCGGGCGAGCTCCGCGGTCGTGTAATCCTCCGCGAGCAGCCACAGCAGGTACCGGTCACGGTCGTTCAGCAACGACGAACCCGGACGCGGCAGAACAACCGGCCCGCCGGTCACGGCGCACCGTCCTCGACGCTCGGCCGAATCGGCTCATACGCCACACCCGCAGCCGTACACCGCGCCGGATGCAGAAACCCCGCCAGTGGCCGCCGCGACGACTTCCCGACCGGCTTCTCACACCACGCCCCGGCCTGCGCCAGACACGCCTCCCACGGGCACGCCACCTTCAACGCCGGGTGACCGCGCGTCGCACGCACCTCCGAGACAATCCGGCCGATCTCCGGCGGCGCGAACGCCGCACCACCCGCAGGCAGCGCCAGAGTCGGCCGAGACGGCGCGATCTGCCCACCAGCGGCAGCCCGCGTGATGCCGCGGGCGCGGGCGAGGAAGTCCGTGACGCTCTCCTCCGGGTGCGGCTCGTAGATCACGTTCGCCGCAGACAGACGCGACGCCCGCAACTCCTTCACCGCCGTAGCGATGTCCGACGGCGCGATGAACGGCCGCCCCTGGGCGATCCGCGGCAGCACCTCCTGGCAGTCCGCGAACTCCAGGCCGCCGAGCACCATCAGCCAGGCGTCCGGGGTGTACTCGTCGAACTTCTGCGCCGGGCACAAGGCCTTGACGTACCGGCCGAGGACGGCGATCTCCTGCGGGGTCATGACGTCCTCCGAGTGGGGTCGAGGCCCTGGCGGGCGAGGAACCGGGCCATGTGCTCATCGCCGCCCAGGTCGTTGGGGACGGAGCGCTGGAAGGGGACGACGACGTTCGCGGCGCGGGCCTGGGCTTCGTTGACGAAGGAGGCGATTGCGGAGGGCGCAGAGCCCTTACGGCTCCAGGCCATGAATCCGGTGCGAACGACCTCGTAGGGGATGCGGTCCTCTTCGAGGAGGATCCGCAACTCTTTGCCGGCGTGGCCGATGGTCCGGCCAGGCGGCCGGTTGTTGGGGCGAGACTCGATCCACTCGGCGACGAGTGCGGCGGCGTTCTGCTGCGATCCAGCGTCAGGATTGCCGTTGGCGGGCGCCGTAGGCGCGGAGTCCACGGCGGCGGGTGAGTCGAACAGTGCGGCCGGTTCGGCACCCGCGGCGTCAGCCGCGGAGGGGTTCACGGAAGGGGCCACGGGCAGGGGAAGGGGCAGGGGAACGCCCGCGCACGCGTGCGCACGCGGGAGAGGGTTTCCGGAAGGGTTACTGGAACCCTCTTCGCCTGCGCTTTCATGGGCAAGCTGACCGCTTTGACCGCTCTGTCGGATTTCATCGCCTGAACCCTTGCCGGAAGGGTCCGGGGAAGGGTTACCGGAACCCTTCCTGAGCCACGCGATCAGCTCGCTGCAAACCTCCCGTGTGTCGCCCCTCATGCCTGCCTCGTCGAGTCGTTCGAGTTCGGCCAGTAGCGCGCGGCGGATCGGCTTGGAAGGGCACGCGTAGATCTGGGCAGCGGCAGCCTTGAAGACGTTCGGCTGCTTGTACACGTCGTCGTTGCGAATGAGCGAGCGGACGAGCAGCAGCATCTCTTCGTCGTCGATGACGACGTACTTACGGGCGTGCAGTTCGCGCAGCGCGGCGTTGACCTCAGCGACCGTCTTGCTAAGTCGCCGAGCCCATGGGGCGATACGCAACGCGATGATCCCGGAGTGCCCGAGGTCATGCTGCGGGATCAGGAAGTTGTATACGTACTTCGCATCGGCGCCGAGGCTGGTGAAGTCTTCGTCGTCCCACTGACTGGCGAAGATCTTGCCGAAGGTGCGAGCCATCAGACCTTCGCCCCCTTGCTGCTGTTGCAGGGCCGGCAAAGTGTCTGGAGGTTGGCGTACGAGTCCGGGCCGCCCTTTGACCACGGGTAGATGTGGTCAAGCGTCAGGTCGTCAGTAGCGCCACAGCGAAGGCAGGCGTTCCCATCGCGGTCATACACTGCGGCGCGCAACGCGTCCGAGATCGGATCGCGCTCGTACACCGGACGCATCCGCCACAGAGGCTCGGGCAGATAGAAACCTCGCGGCCTGGGCACCATGCGCCATCCGCCACGCTCGGGCCGCCACAGGTCGGCGTTGACGAGTTGCGCGGCAACCCGGGATAAAGCGGGCTCGTCCCGCAGGCTGGCGGCGTGCCGTCGACTGACATAGGTGGGGTCGTCGCCCACACGGTCGCGCGTGAGTGCGCACACGACGAAGAGCCCGAAAGCCTCGCTCCCCGCCTTGCAAACCGGTAGCGCCGAGTGGGCGCTTGAGTGGATTTCGAAGCTGTGCCGTACGGGCTCGCGCCGCGTCGCCGTGCCGCTTTCGGACTTGCGTGCCATGTGCTTGCTGCTCTCCCGAGGATTGGACCGATTGGTGGGCTGCGTTCCGGCGCTGACGCCGGCCGGGGATGTCGGGGGCCGGTGCCGGGATCGCGGCCGGTCAGCCGGAGATGGAGCGCAGGGCCTCGGCGAGCAGCCGCGTGACCTCGGCCGTGGGGGAGGGCTGCGCGAGGCGTTCGGCCATGTCGGCAGCCAGCAAGATCTGGTACGCGAGCACGCGGGCGTACGCGGGGCTGTAGCTGGCCACGGGGTGCGGCATGTCGACCAGGGAGACCTGCGGCGCTTCGCCGTCGGTCTGGCTGACGGTCACGCCGAGTTCGCCGAAGAAGTCCCAGGGCGTGGAGTGGAAGTGCACGGTGGAGGGGTCGGCGTGGCCCTCGCAGGCCGGGAAGCAGGTGTCGTAGCGCTCGAAGCCTTGGTGCGCGCCGAGCAGCGTCTGGTCGAGCAGGTCTGTAAGCTCCGACATCAGGTCCATCTCCTGTTACAGCAGGGTGTGGATTCAGGCCCCGTCCGGTGTTGCGATCACCGGTTCGGGGCCGCTTCGTTCTCGTCCCAGTATAACGCCAACCTTGATAACCTTGACAAGCTTGATGAGGAAAGCTTGGCAAGTTAGCATGGAAGGGAAAGCTGCGTAGAATCCCGCCGTGAGCAAGGACCCCAAGGTGACTACCGAGACCATCGCCCCGGCCGAGGTGTACAAGCGCCTTGGCCCCATCAGCCGCGCCGCTTCCGCTGCCCGCCACGAGTTGGGCGAGCTGCCCATCACCTACGTAGAGAGCCGCGGCGAGAAGACGCTCGCGCTCGTGCCGCCGTGGGCTGCGCAGTGGATGGAGCGCCACGCCGCCGAGATGCTGGCGTCGATCCAGGCCGAGGACGCCGCGTCCTGACGCCGGGTGTGTCGCGGCGGCCGACACACGGGCGGTCACCGGGCTGCCCCCGACCTGGCCGCACGCTGGCGACGCAGCGGAGCACGATCAACCCACGGATCCGCAAACGGATTCGGGCCATACCGCCGCGACCACAACGGCTTCCAGCACCACACACAGTTCTCGAACCGCACGTCGCAGTGATGCGGCACGTGGTAGCCGCGCGCCCAGCACGCGGGGCGCCACAGCCACAGGGCGCCCCGGTCGCCGCAGGCCCACCAGGCGAGCTTGACGAGCCCGTGGCCCTCGATCTTCGCCGTGAACCAGTGGTCGAACCGCGAACGCGCGCTCATACGGCACCGTCCTCGCGGGTGGCGCCGAGCGTGAACCAGTGCACGCTGTGGCACCCGTCGCAGGTGAACGCCTGCTCAAGCGGCAGCGCCGCAGCGGGCACGTCCCGGAAGTCGAGCACGGTGATCGCGGCGCAGTCGCACCACACCTCGACACCCTCCGGCGTCACGGTGACCCGCTCGATCGAACGGCCAGGCGGCAGGAACTCGGTCACGGTTCGACCTCCGCGCAGCACTCCGCGGCCCAACCGCCGGTCCCCTCATCCCGCGTGATCAACGCCCCGACCGCGAACGGCTCCCCGCACCCCGCGCACTGGCCCCGATACCGGGCCTCCAGCCAGCCCGGCCGCGGCAGTTCCCGCACCACACCGGCGGTGGCCTGATCCTCGGGTTTGCCGTGGATGCGACACGCGCACTGCGACTCGGGCAGGTCGGTCAGATCACAACGCGCCGTCACGACGTCTCACCGCCTTCGCGGCGCATCTCCAGCAGCAGCTGCCGGATCTCCAGCGCCGCACGCTCAGCCGCCCACGCCGACACGACACCCACCGGCAGCACGACACCCATAAGCAGCGCCCACCACCACTCGCCCAGCAGCAGGCACGCGACCAGTTCCACGCCGCCCGCGCACGCGATGAACCAGCGCGCCCACGGCAACCAGCGGGCCGAACCGACGCACAACACCAGCACAGCGAACAGCGGCCAACGCCGCACCGGGATCACGACCCGGCACCTGCTTCCGGCTGCGGCACGACCAGCGACCCATGCTCGCCGACCAACCCGACAACCCGCCACACGTCCCCAGGCCGATCCCGACGCACCACCTCGTCACCCGCCGCGATCCCGGCGCGCGACTCGATCAGCTCGGGCCACGCCTCCGTGAGATCCCTGCCCCGCGCCGTCACCCACGGCTCACCCACACCCAGCCCGGTCGCACGGTGATCCCGCAGGCCGAACGCCGGTAGCGACGGCGGCGGGGCAGGCGCCGCACCGCCCTGCTTGAGCACCGCCGTCACCGCGGACGCGCAGTCGTCCCAACCGGCCCGATACCGCTCGTCCGAGTCGTCGGCGACACCGAGCAGCCACAGCAACGACACCCCGAGCACCCGCGAGGCCGCGAGAGCGTTGCCAGCACCGATCTCTCCGTCGCCACGCTCCCAGTTCGACACGCACGCACTGGACACGCCGACGCGCCGGGCGAGTTCGCGTTGCGGGACGCCGAGCTTTTCGCGAGCGGCACGGATGTTGCGGCCGATTACTTTGGCCAGGTCTTCGGTCACAGGACACCCCCGATCGGCTGGACGGTGTCCACGGGCCGCGCGGGAGGCCGGGAACCGTACCCGTCACCGCACTCGCCGGGCACTGGTGCGTCCGGCAGCCCCGCCGCGGCACGCTCACACCGAGCGTGATCCGTGCACCAATGCCGGCCCGCGAACCTCACGCCGCCCGGCTGAAAGGCCGCCGCCGCCAGGCCCTCCGCCAGAGCATTGAACACCTGCGCGACCCGCCCGGTCTTCCTGCTGCCGAACATCAGGTCATCACCGCGCTCCGCCACCACCTGCGCGCTGCGCTGTGCCGCGCGCTGCCGAGCGGCCGGAGCCCACCCGCGCATCTCCCAGATCCGCAACGGCACCGCGAGCATCAGCGTCTCCACCAGCACGTCACAGCGCCGGTCGTCCGCGATCAGCAGATCCGTGCGCTTGCGGTCGCGCACCTGCGAGCCGAGGAAGTCGTACCAGTCGCTCACGCCGCACTCGCCTCCGATACGGCCATGGGCGCAGGTAACAGTGCACGCGCCGCCTCAGCGCGGCGCCTGCCCCGGTCGCTCTCGCACGCCCGGCAATGCCCGACCGGGGCGCGGCCCGGCTTGCGGGGCTTCTCCCACCGGGTGTTCTCCGGCGTCATTGGCGTACCGCAGACGCCGCACTCGGCGCGTAGCCGCTCCTCGGCCTGCGGCGCCACGGCGGCCATAGGGCGGTGCATGGGTGGCGGCGGGTCGGGCGCGTACCAGTGGCCGCGGAAGTTGCGCCGCGCTTTGTTCAGCCGGTCTTTCGCAGCCTGGTAGGTGATGCCCAAAGCCTCGGCCGTCGCCTGCACGTCGTTGCCCAGGACGGCGAGCATGGTCAACGCCTCGATGTGGCTCGCGCAGAGCGTCGCGGTGATCTGCACCAACGCGATCCGCTCGACGACCGCGTCCTCGGGCGACGGCACCGTGCGCGCGTGCCAGTCCCAGTAGCGGGCGAAGTTTGCCCCGGTGTAGGTGCCGCTGCGCCGCGTGCCGAGCATCTGCTGATGGCGCTGCTGGTCGTCCTGCAGCACGCGGCGCCCGGCGTCGAGCAGGTCGCGTTCGCTCGGCTGCTGCTCGACGGAGCACAGGTGCTCGACGATCCCGTGCCACGCGGCCTCATATTGGTCGTTTCGGTCACCGCCGGCGAACCATCCGAGGTGGAAGGTGACGGTCAGGCGCGCAAGCCGGTCCAGGTCGGCCATCGTGTAGCCGTGGCGCACGGCCCCGGCCACGAGGGCACGGTCGGCTTCCGGCTCGGGCGTCGGCGTTTCGGGTTCGTGCTGCGGCGGCGTGATGGTCCAGCAGCGCACCTGCGCGGCGGAGTACGGCTTGTGCTTCACGGCCGGCCCCCGTCCGCGATCTCAGCTGGCTCGGGCTCCGGCGGGCGTCGCAGGCCCCGGAACGGTCGCACCGCCACCGACCCGTCCGGCCACGCGACCAGCGCGTTACGCGGCCCGTGCGGCTTCAACCGCACCAGCGGCAACACCGCCTGCAACCTCGGCAGGTCCGGGTTCGCCTTGCCGTTCCAGCGCGCCAGCACAGTCACCAGCTCGCCACGCAGCAGATACTCCGAAGCGGTCACGGCGCACCGCCCGGCTGCGCGGGAACATAACGCAGCGCCGCAGCGTGCATCCCCTCCAGCGCCGCCAAAGCGCCCGCGCGGTCACAGGACCGCTCCGCCTCGGCGCGCAGCAACGGCAACCCCGAGCCGATCGACTCCAGCACCTCGCCACGGGTCGCCTCACGCCCGTGCGCGAACCAGTGCACCGCCACCGGGTCACCGATATCGATCAGGATCTGCCCGCGCGCAGGACTCCACGTCGACCAGCGCCGCGACACCCACACCGCACACGCCCCCGGGTTGCGCTCGATCATGATCCCGGCGGGGTTGTGCGCGTCTGACGGCTTGCCGGTCTCACGGCGGCGCATCGACGGGTTCGACAGGAACGGGCACGCGACCGCCGCGTACTTCGCGCACGACAGGTGCGAGCCGGGTTCGGCGGTGTTGCGGTTGACCACGCACATCGGGCCGATCACGAACGCTGTGTTCACGCCGAGTCTGCTGCCGCACAGCCAGCATTTGCGCTGCTTGAGTGCCTGCTGGATGCCGCCGGGGCGGATGACGCGGAAGTCGGGCTGGCCGTCGATCCAGGCGACGAACCAAGGGACCGGCCGACCGTGCTTGTCCCGGGGCAGCGCGGTCATGCGTGGCGGGATGGTGAGCGTCGCCTCAGGCATCGGTCACCGCCCTGGCCGGCACGCACGTCTTGCACGCGCACGGCTGGCCGGCGAGCGGGCCAAGACCGTCCTCGATCACCGGCACATGCCGCTCGTGCGGGTTGCCGTGACCCCACGCGTGCCCGTAGAACTCGGCGTCGCGGCAGTTCCCGCAGTGATCCAGGTAGTAGGTCGCGATGTCCTCAGCGGTCCACTTCCTGGGCTGCGATTCCATCCCGGCCGGGCGCTGGGCGGATTTGCCGGGGTAGCCGGGCAGGTACTCGGGTTCCGGCGGCGGTGCTGGAGCCTCGACCGGCTCGTACGTCTCCGCGAGAACCGCTTCGTCTATCGGGTAGAACTCGCCCTTCACACCGCGCACAATCCACTGGCCGGTCTTCACCCCGACCCACGTGCTGTGCAGTTCGTCGTAGACGATCGCGGTGATCTCGGGGTCGGCATAGTCGCCGGGCGCGGTGGACTCGAACCGGTGGCCGGTCCACTCGGCCAGCTCGGCCTCGTTCGAGCCGGTCCACTGGAGCGCGGCCACTACGACCGGGCGCTTACGAAACAGTTGCTCAGGCATCGGAAGACACCGCCCCGGCCGCGCGCTGCTCGGTGCGCTGCTCCACCGCAGCCGACAACCGGCGCGCGAACTCGTAGCGCAACGCATCCCGCCGCCGGCCACCAACCAGCCGCGCCCACCACGGCCACGACACGTAATCCGCCGCGATCAGAGCCGCACCCAGCGCCTCCGTGCTCGCGCCGGACACCCGCAGCGGCCGACCATGCCGCTCATGCTGGGCACGCCGACACGGCGCCTTGTCGTGGTACGCGAACACCTCGCCGCCACTGGTGACGGTCGAGTAGTTGCCCGCGGGGACGCGCCGCCCGCAGTGGGCGCAGCGCTGGCGCAGGAACCGCTGCGCGTCCGATGCGTCACGGTTTAGGGTGTCTATGTCCGAACTGAGTGGCCCGGTCGTTTTGTTGGTGGCGGTCACGAGGCACTGTCCATGGACGCTGCGAGCATCAGCCCGGACGCGACCGCGCCGCCGATGACGGCCTCGATCGCCCACTCGGCGAACAGCACGCGCCAGAAGCCCCACGTCACGAGGTGGTTCGCGCCTAAGACGAGCATCACCAGCCACGCGGTGAGGAACCAGTGCGTGATCGCTGCGAAGAACTTGCCCATGAGGGCTCCTTGTCGAAGAGAGGGATCTGGTCTGGATAGGGCTGGCCGCCCCGCGCACGGCGAGGCGGCCTGAACGTCTCGGGGGCGGCGGACTCGGGGTGTTCGCGCGCGCGGCATTTAGGGCCGAGACCGTCCGGCGACGGACGCATCGACCGGTGGCAGCGCACGCACTCGACGACGACGGTCAACGGGACCGCCTGTGCCGGCCACGCCGGTCCAGCTCCGACTCAGCCGCCGCAAGCCGCGCCTGCAGGTCGGCGATCAGCGTCCGGTCGTCCTCGCGCAACCCGCGCAGCACCCGGTTCTCGTGGTTCGTCTCGTCGACATGCGCCTGCATCCCGTCGAGCACCCGGGCCAGGCCGCGGTTCTCCCGCAGCGCCGCGTCCCGTTCGGCCTGGACCTCACGCAGCAGGTTGCGCGCCTCGATCGCCTCGGCCTGCGCGATCTCCGCGATCCGCTGCCAGTCCGCGACCTCGGCGGCGTGCCGACGCAACGCCGCGATGTGCTCGTCCGCACTCCCCGGCGGTGCGCCCGCGTGGGCTGCGCGGCTGGTAGACGGGTGGATGGCGCCGGTAATCATCAGCGTCTTTCTGGTTGGTGACGGGTAAGACAGGAGGCGAGCGGCAAGGGCTGCTAATCAAGCAGCGACCCGTTCTCGACCATCCGAAACGGCACCCGACTCGCCGTCCGCGACCATCGACGCCAGCACCACCGCCAGAGCCGCCAACCGCTGCCGATCCAAATCAGTCAGCAGCCCGGCCACCGCGTCCGCGTCACCCGCAGCGACCGCCTCCACCAACTCCCCAGCCGGCCGCAGCATCGCCGCCGCCATGAGATCCCGCGTCAACCCGGGCAGGCGCTTACGGTTACGGCGGATCGTCCAATCCACCGTGTTCGGCGCGACCCCCAGCCCCGCCGCCGTGATCGTCACGTCCAGCCCGTACAAGTCACACAGCGCGATCACCGCGCCGCGCTCCAGCTCCGTCAACGCGGTAGGGGAACCGAGCAGCGCCCGGCGCACGGCCTCGACGTCCACTAGGTGCACGACCCGCTCGTGGCGTTCCCGGGCCAGCTCGCGGATCATCCGGCCCGTGGTCTGACCGCCCCTGTTCACGGCGCACCGTCCACGGGTGTGATGTGCAGCACCAGGCGTCCGCGCGGTGTGCGCGGCCCGGTCGTGTGCGAGACCTTCGTGACCCATTTCGGCGAGTCGTTGACCAGCACACCGGCATCACGGAGCCCATCGATTGCCGCCTTGACCAGCGGTGCGATGTTCTCCGCGTCGTGCGCCCGCTTACCCTTCCCCGGGTGCTGCACCGCGAGGATCGTCACCGGGCCCGTGTAGTGCGGGAGCTTCTGCGAGCGGGCCAGCCGTGCGGCGTCGAGGCGGATCTGCTTGGTGATGGCCGCTTCCACCCACCGGTTGTGTCGGGCATTCGCGCCGCACTGCCACAGCGTGTACTTGGCCGAGGGCGTGTAGCCGTCCGGGAACGCGAGCGCTGAGGCGCGGGCGCCGTGGAGGAGTGTGTCGAGTGCGGGCTGCGCGCAACCCTGCACCGGGAGCACCGCCGCGAGGGTGTCTGCGGCGGCGAGCAGTTCACCCTCGGGCGCCTGCCCGAGCCCCACGTGCAGCTCGCGGATCAGGGCGTCGTCCGGGAGTCCAGCGAAACGAGACGCGCTCACACCGACACCCCCGCCCGATCCTGCGCGGCCCGCTCGGTGTCGTACGGCTTGAGCAGCCTCACGCCCTCCAACCCGTCACGCGGGAACAGCGTCAGCTGGCCTGGCGGGTCCGGGATCGGCTTCGGCTCCGGGTCGCCCCCGTCGTCCTCGTGCCGGTACTCGACGCACATGAACAGCCGCGCCGCATCCCACCCACCATCAACCCGAGCGTCACCCGGAATCCACTCCGCGGGCGTGAACCCGCCCATCGACAAGGCGACCAGCGGGCAGCCGTCCCACTCACGGCCCTGCCTGGCAGGCTTCTCGTGCACGCACGTAAGGCAGTGAGCGTCTATCCACCCGTAGCCCTCGGTGCTGTTGGAGAACGGCGGCTCCGGGCGCGCGCTGGCGAGCAGTTCGTCGTTGGCGCGCATCACACGCCGCCTTCCAGGAGCGTGCGGGCGAGCCGCACAGCGGCGGGTTCCGGGTGCTCCCACGACAGGGCCAGCGCGGTGCACCAGCGGCAGTGGTGGTGCTGGTCCTCGTCGACGAACCCCTCGTCGAGTTCGGTCGGGCAGGTGAACTGCGGGCATTTGCGGCCGGGGCAGTGGTCGGCGCCGTGGTCGCCCTGCGTTTCCTCGTCGAGCAGGTCCGCGACAGCGGTACCCAGGGGCGTGGTGTCGGTCATGCGCAGCCGGAACGAGGCGCGGCCCATCAGGTCCGCCCACGCGCGGATCCCGGCGGCTGTGGCATCCACGATCGGGACGGGTGGCGCCTTGGTGGTTTGGTCGGGCACGGTTTCCCCCTCGGGGAATCGGTGGTTGATAGGAGCCCCCTGGCCGGCCTCGGTACCCGGGGTCGGGGCACCGAGGCCGGTTGCCGCCCGTGCGCACGGGCGGCGAACCCGGATGGGGGAGGGGGGAGCCCCACCCGGGCGACTTAGCGGACGATCACCACTGGTGGGCGTCGTCCGGATCAGTCGGCTCAGTCGTGATCGGCGGCCGGAACGCCCGATCGAACCCCGCGGCGAGCGCCGCGAACGCCAGGCACTCCTGCGTGGACAGGTCCACCTGGTCGTGCTCGACGCTCACGGCCGCGAGGTCGTCGGCGACCTGCTGGCGGGTCGGCATCGCCCAGCCCTGCCCAGTCTCGGCCTGCGCGAGCGCCTGCTCGGTGGCTTGCGCGTACGCCTCATCCAGGGCGGTACGGGCCTGCGCGTGCGACACCGGCGCGGCGAGCTTCTGCTGCCCGCGGGCGGCCTTGCGCCGAGCTTTACGGCGCTCAACCAACGGCTCAATCAGCAGCAACGCCAGCATCACGACCACGAGCGCGCCCACAACCAGGTCCCGGTACGCGTCTGCGGCGTTCACGCGTCCGCCTCCTCGAGGTCGTCGCCCGCGAACTCCCGCAGCAACACCTGCGCCTGCCGGTCGATCCACCAGCGCGGGCCCCTGCGCGCGGCCACGACGCGCCACCGGCCCGGCCTGCGGGCGAGATGCACGGCGCGGGGCAGGACGCGCCGCTCCTGCGCCCAGGCCGCCACCCTGCCGGCCGCCAGCGCCGTCGTGACTGCACCGAGCACCAGCAGCGCCAGGGCGAGCACGATCGCGGCCTGCGCCGCGAAAGGCAGTGCTGCGAACAGCGAGAACAAGCGCGAGAGGGTCATGGCCGCTCACCGCGCTTCCACGGGGCGAACAACCACACGACGACCAGGCCGCAACCGAACAAGGTCGCGTACAGCGCCAAAGCAAACGCCGAGAGCATCACGCCACCACCCCGGAGAACACGCGCAGCGGCCACGAGCCGTCCACGACCTCGTCCTTGCCCTGCTTCGCGAAATACTCCTGAAGCGACGCCGACTGCCGCGCCCGCCACTCCACCTGAAACGCCTGCAACTCGGCCAGCGAACGCTCCCCGACCTCCGCCGGGAACCGCGTCGCGAGCATGTACGCCAACCGGGCCGCACCCAGCGCATCCGCCGTCGCGTCATGCGCCTCACCCAGGTCGATCCCGTACTGCTCACACGTCGCCCCGAGCGTGCGCTTACCGCGCCGATACCGGTCCACCGCCTTGTCGATCACATGCGGGTCGATCACCAGGGCGCTAGCCGGGTCCGGGACAGTGGCGCCGACACGCCGGCATTCGCGGTCCAGGACCGTGAAGTCGAACGCCGCGTTGAACACCACCACCGGCACGCCGTGCACGAACGCGCCCTCGATCTCAGCAGCGATCTGCGTAATCGCCTCGGCGCGGTCCATGCCGTGCTCCTGCGCGTGCTCGGTGGTGATGCCGTGCACCGCCGTCGCCTCGGCCGGGATCGGGCGCTCCGGGCGCAGCAGCCACTGCCGGTCGACCCGGTCCTGGCCACCGCCGAGGAACAACACGGTCGCGGTGATGATCCGCGCGTCCTCCGGCTCCGCGCAGTCCGTCTCGGTGTCGAACGCACACAGGCGTCCCTTCGCCCAGCCGCTCATGACGTGGCCGCCGCTCGGTCAGCCTCGGCCTGCTCCGCCTTGCACCCGACACAGTCCGCGTCGTACCCGCCCTCCGCGTGACCCTGATGCCGCGGACCCGCCGGCCGAGGACGCTGCGGCGCACCGAACCGCTCATTGCCGATCCGGGTCACCAGCGCGCCGATCGGCTCCTCCTCGCCGTGCTCGTTACGCACCAGCGCCTTCTCCTGACGCAACTGGCGCAACTCGAACACGATCTGGTTCATGCGGCCCGGCGAAGTCTGCTCGTTGAAAATCTCCTCGAGGTAGCTCGCCGCCGTACGCCTCGGGGCCTCGCCACGCTCGAAGTGATCCGCGTCCGCGTCCCGGTCCTCAGTCGGCACCAGGCCGTTGTTGATCAGCAGGGTGCGCAGCGCGATCGACTGCGCTTTCGGCGTCGACCGTCCGCCGCTGTCCGACGCCTCACCGATCGCCTGGCACTCGATGAACTCGCTCAAGTCACCGGACGGCCCGTAGATCCGGTAGGTGACCGTCGCCGTGCACTCGCGCATCCGGCCGCCGCTCGCCGTGGAGATGTCCCGGTATTCGGCGCCCACCCGGTGCTGAGAGACCACCACGCCGTGCTTGCGGCACGCGGGTCCGAACGCGTTCAACGCCGCCTCGATGCCGCGGAACTTGAACTTCCCGGCTTTGCCGCCGTCGAAGTTCTGGTTCTTGCCGATGGCGCGGATCTCGCCCATCACGCGCGACCAGGCGACGACGACCGGCACCTTCTCCCCGTCGACCGTCAGGTCGCCCAGGTCCGGCTCAGTCAGGTCGGGAGCGGCCCGAAACTGCGGTTCGTCCGCGACCATCGTCCCCGCAAGCGGCTCGCCCGCAAGCGCCGCCGCGTTCTCTGCCAGCCCCATCACAACGCCTCCGCCATCTCCACAAACTCAGGGTTCAGATACAGCTGCGGGCCCGTCTTGCTCACCACGCAGTCGCGGTAGGCGTCCGGGTACCGCTCCGCGAGGCGCTCGAGATCGACCCGCGGTGCCCGGTTGACCTCCCGCACCTCGGCCGCGACATGACCGTCTGCGAGCAGCGCCGTTCCGCCGCCCATCAGGCGCAGCAGTTCGGCA
This sequence comes from Actinocrinis sp., assembly GCF_035650855.1. Classification (GTDB taxonomy): domain Bacteria; phylum Actinomycetota; class Actinomycetes; order Streptomycetales; family Catenulisporaceae; genus Actinocrinis. The sequence goes on from NZ_DASRGV010000394.1 coordinate 19,200, forward strand.
TACGCGGCGGCCTTCTGCTTCTTCTCGCGGGACTCCGCGCGCTGGTGCTGCGCGTAGGCGAGCGCGGCCTCGCGCGTCTCGACCGGATCGGCCGCGACCAGTCCGCTGCGCTGGCGGTGCATGCGCTTGTACATGTCGAGCTCGCGGTCACCGTGCTCCGGGTCCGCAGCCGGCACGACACGCGCCTGCACGAACTCGGCCCAGAACCGCTTGCACGCGGTCACAATGTGCCGGATCGTCGCCTCGTGATCCGCGCGCCGCACCGTGCCCTGCCGGTAGTCGTTGCCGCCGACCAGCACCGCGTAATGCAGGTGGTCGTAGCCGGTCACGGCGATCTGCCAGAGCATCTGCCCGGCGATATCGTCGGGCAGGTTGGCGTGCCACCGGTTGGCTTTGAACGCCGAGCGGAGCTTGACCTCGAGCGCGCACTGTTCGCGGCGCGTCTCGGGCAGCGGGCACTCGGTCACCCGCCGGTCCAGGGTGCACATCATCACGGGGTCGTCGATGCGCGCGACGAGGCCCACGCGGCGCACCACGGAGCGGTTGCGCCGCGCCCACTCACGGGCGACGGGCTCCTCGAGGACGGTTCCCCAGTGTGCGGCTTCCCCGGCGCCGTCGACCGCCTCGCCGATCTTGTCGTAGTACACGGAGCGGGGTGTGCCGTAGTCGGAGACACCGAGGATCGCGGGCACGTCGGAGGCGCCGATGCCTTCGCGTCGGGCGGCGAGCCATTCGTCGCGGGTCGCCGTGGCGGGCAGCACCAGGTGCGCGGTGGGGGTGACGCGCGGCCCGGTCTTGCGTTGCGCCGCGGCGGGAACATCGAACAGGGCCGTCATGCCAGCACCTGCTCTCGCCGCGCGACCTCGGCCGCGACCGACTCCACCAGCTCGGCGAACAGGGCGTCGGCCTTCGCCTCGTACGCCTCGCGCACCGCCGCCGGCTCAGCCCCGTCCGCCGCAACCGCGCGCAGCATCAGCAGATCCGTGAACTCGCCCGCGTGATCCGGCTCCGTCAGCTTCTCCAACACCGCGCGCACCAGCTCGGGGCTCACGACGACACCCCCGCCCCGTCGCGCGCAGCCAGCCGCGCCTCGATCTGCGCCACCAGGACCTGCGCACGGCGCACATCCAGCACCCGCACCTGACCGCCCGCATGTACGTCACGCGTCTGGCCGTTGGCGAACCTGAGCACCGCCACCCGGCCGCTGTCACGCAACTCGTTGCGCTGCTCGGCGAGCAGGAACCACACCGGGCCGGCCGTGCCCGAGCCCTCGTCGTACACCCACGCGCCTGCCGGGAGGGTGTGCCCGTTGAGGGTCGGGTCCACGGCCTCGTACGGGTCGAGGTCGGTGGCGGGCAGCACGTGGTGGGTGGTGGCTTGCGGGACGCGTTTGGGTAGCGGCTTGAGCGCGCCCGGGTCCGCGACCTCGTCCTCGTCCGGGACCGGCGGCGCCATGCCGTCACCCGGCACATGCACCGGAGACGCAGGCTTCGACACCGTCACCGTCGTGACACTCACCTGCACCCGCGGATCCGGCATCCCCGGGGTGATCCGCTGAAAGCTCGTCGTCTCATCACCCAGCGCGCCCTGATTCGCGGTCACCGCCGCCAGCTCGCTACCGAACGCACCCGTGTCGACCTCGGCCTTGACCGTCACGCCCGGCAGTTCGTTCGCGTTCCGCTCCGCCGTGACGATCTCGTCCAAGGTCTGCGCGATCTGCGCGGCAGCCTGCGCGCCGTTGCCGTCGCGCGCCAGCAGCTTGCGGCCCTCGGCGCGCTCCCGCTCGGCCAAGGCGTGCACCACCCGCAGGTGGACCGCCAGGTCCTCTTCCAGCTTGATCGCCGAGTGGCGGTGCAGGGTCGCGCTGGTCGCTACCAGTGAGATGTTGCAGGCGGCCTTGTCCAGGTCGAGCGGACGGTCGCGGTAGAGCACCGGCGGCAGCGGCTTGGGTTCGGTGGCGCGGACGGTCGGCAGGATCTGGGTGTCGCCGCCCGGATCCGGGAACGGCGACCGCTCCACCACCGGGGACTGCGGCTCCGCCTTGCGCTGCCACCAACGGCGGGGACGTTCAACGAGCCCTGAGACGTTCTTGACCTTCGCATCACTTACGCGATGCCTGGCGTCGGTTACAGTGGAGGACAAAGCTGCCCTTCCTTCCCAAATGGATGTGCTGGCGGTTTTTGATCGCCGCCTCCGCCCGGATGCCCCCCGGGCGCGGGCGGTCTTTGCTTGTCAGGCAGCCGCAGGAGGCGACGAACGCCGCCGCCGCGAAGCAGCCGACTTCAGTGCGATCCGCGCGTAGAAGGCAGCCCTCGCCGCCGCCGCGCGCCTAGCCCGCTCCTGCGGCGGGAGCACCCCGTCCGGGTCGACCTGCTGCTCGAACCTGGCGTCCGCCGCAGCCCTCGCCGCCGCCGTACGGGCCGCACGGTCCTCGGTGTGCGCCCACGACTCGTGCGCCCCGGCGCGTCCGGCGAGACGCCGCTCGCCGTCGGTCATCCGATTCGCGCTCATGCCGCGGCCGGCTGTGTCGCGTCGTCGGAGGCGGGCTCCTCGCACAGTTCGCCGAGTGCCTCGTACCAGGTGATGCCGCGGCGCCTGGCGTGCAGGATCGCCATGCGGCCCAGGGTCTTGTTCTCGGGGGCGTACCCCTCGCGGGAGAACATCACCTGGGGTACGCCGTTACGCAGGCCGCCGAGCAGCCCGGATGCGTTGGGGTGGCCGTTGTGGCCCGGGTGCAGGTCTTCGCGGGCTTCGGCTGCCGCGGCGGCCATGCGGGCCAGCGCGTCCGGCCGGAGTCGGATTTTGAAGGCTTCGCTGTTGGTGGCCACGGATATCCTCCGTAGATCGATGTCTCCAGCAAGCAAAGATACTTGCTGTGGTAATCAACCTACGCCGGTCTGGTTGCCTGGGCAAGCGGAATCGCTTATCTGGGGTAACGATTCGGCCGCTGTGTTCCGGTCACTTCTGGCGCACGCCCTTGCGTACTTCTACGAGCCTTGCGACGCTGACGGCGAGCTGTCCCCGCTCACCTGCGATTTCGCTTTCGCCGTCACACTCGTGGCCTGCGTGTGATGGCGCCGCGCGAGAGGCACCCATATGCTTGGTGGAACAATCAACCGCAGTAGCTCCATCAAACGGCGCGCCGCGTTCATCCACCCGAGGACGCCCACCATGACCCCACCGCCCCCCAGACCCCGGGGCACCGAACCAGCGCCGGAAACCGACGACGAACCTCCTTACCCCGCCTGGGGCACCTGGTTCGCCGGCGAACTCGAACGCCGCGCCCTACGCAACAACGCCATGCTCAAACTACTCAACGGTGTCGGCGCCCACGGTCGCTACAACTCCTCAGACATCACGCTGTGGAAGCAAGGCAAGAAACGCCCCAGCGAAGCCGGCGCCATGTTCGTGGCCGCCGCATGGGGACTACCCGCACACACCGTCCTACGCGAAGCCGGATACGACGACTTCGCCGACTTCCTCGAGGCGCGCCGCCCCGACGGCGACCCGCTCCTGGCCAGCATCCGCGCCAGCGGGCTGCCCGAATCCGACCAGCGCGACCTCGAACGCCAGCTCGCGCTCATGGAAGAACTCATCGCCATCAAGCTCGAGAAGATGCGCCGCGAGCGCACCGAGGCTCCCGGTGAGCGGGAAACCGGCAACGAGAACGCTTTATGACCAAATCACGCCATCCCCCGTTGGAGTGACAGGACTTTACAACCCCGTGCCATCCCGTACCGTGGAACATTGTTGCTGTTGGGGAGCGGCATTCGGGCTGCCGCGCATGCGCGGAGGGCCACGCCTTGACGATCGGGATCGCACGGGAACCGTCACGGGCACGCGCCGTCCTCATCTCCGCCGGCTCTCTCGCCACCTGGCCGGCGTCCGCGCTGCTGATCCTGCTGCACGCCCGGGGCGCCGTCATAGCCAGCCCCCGGGCGTTCGCCGTGGCCTGGACGTGGCTGGTCGCGCTCGGCTGCCTGGGCTGCCCCGTCTACGGGCTGCGGCTGTTCGGGAACCGCCTAAGCCCCTCGGTCGCACGCCACGTCGGCATACTGTTCGCCGGCGTGGCCGTGATCCTCACCGGGCTGATCGCCACCGGGCAGCTACACCCGCGCACCACGATCATCTACGCCAGCCTGATCCTGCCTATGGCGATCGCCATTCAGGCGTTCAACGCCGCGGAGGTGCTCTGCCGGGAGCAGCGCGCCTACGAGGCCGGGCGGCGCGACGCGCTCGCGGACGCGCTGCGGGAGCGCACCGCGGTGGCCGAGGTGCTGCGGCGCCTCGACGACGCGACGCTCGAGGACCTGGAGCGGGAGCACGAGGCGCTGGGCATGATCGTGGACGCGGCGCGGCGCGACGCGCGCAGGCCGGGTTCACGCCCCGACCTGCGCGCGCTGCCCCGTCCCGACGACATGTTCGGTTCCTGACGCGTTCTTCGCGGAAGCTGGTTAGAGTCAAAGAGATTCGGACCCACAGGGCTCTGTCGCCACACGCAATAAGGCACCAGAACTACAGCACTCCTGCGCTGAGACTCCGCTAATTCCTTGACTCGATCGCTGGGCCGCGAGTTAGCATGTGAGCAGGTCAGGGCGCATGCGTGCGCGCCGGCGTGTAGAAGGCGGGCAACCACAGCACACAGAGTCAAAAAATTATTCATGATCACCGGATATGCTGGCTGCGTGACAAGGCAACTACCACTCCCGATCGCCCACGGCGAAATACCCATTGCCGCGTTGGGCTTCGTCTACTACGCCTACGACGCCGACGGTGATCTCTTGTACATCGGTGCCACTGGCAACCTCGCGCGCCGCATCGATGATCACCGTCGTACCCGCGCCGCATGGCTGCCCAAGACCCACCGAATCCGCTGGGAGCAGTACGCCACCCGCGCAGACGCAGACGCCGTGGAAGAGCGCCACATCGCCGACCTGATGCCCGCCTACAACATCGCGGGCAACGCGGGCCGCTGGGAAGCCGAGACGCGTACAGCTGACGCGCTCGCATTTGTGGCCAGCTCGAAGCGCGCGGCCTGGGAGTCGGTCGCTGCTGCAGTGCGCCAAGCTCGGGTTGCCGGGCGACGCTCCCAGACATCGCTCGCGCGAGACGCCAAGGTCTCGTTGGTTGACGTTCGCGCCATCGAAAGGGCCGAGCGGGAGCGTTACCCGCGGACTGTCGTGCAAGCCGTGGAGCGCTCGCTCGGATGGGATCAGGGATCGGTCGAACAGGTGCTAGCGGGCGCGCTGCCTAGCGTCCTGTCGGAGGCGCAGCGCGCGACGTTGGCGATCGCCGAAGCGCGCCATCTCCAGGAGGCGATGCCCCATGCGTTATGACGCGGACGAAACCCCGGACCCCTACGCGCTGACCGCCGCCGACGATCTCGTCATCTCATGGCAGATCTCACTGCGCGCCGCAAAAAAGTCCCCCCCGACGATCCGCACCTACTGCAAGAACGTGCGCCTCTACCTCGCCTGGTGCCGCGAAGCGGACGCCACACCCAACCTCGGCCACCTTGCCGTCACCGCGTACCTGGCCGACGTGTGCGACACCCGCTCCGGGCAGACCGCACGCAACCACCTCGTGGCGCTGCGATCCTTCGCCAGGTGGGCCGCCAAAGAGAACGAGACCGGCCCCTACGACCTCGCAGAGATCGACCAACCCAAGGTCGACCAGCACGTCACCGAACCCTTCACCCCTGACGAGCTCGGGGCGCTGCTGAAGGCGTGCGCGGGCAAACGCTTCATGGACGTGCGCGACACCGCGATCCAGCACATCCTGCTCGACAGCGGCGGCCGCGCGATGGAGATCGTGGGCATGCAGCTGGAGGACGTGCGCCTGGCTGACGGGCTCGCCTTGGTGCGCGGCAAGGGCGCCAAGGACCGCTACATCCCGCTGAGCGATCGGACGTGCGAGGCACTGGACAAGTATTTGCGGGTCAGGCGCCGGCATCCGCAGGCACATCTGGCGCAGTTATGGCTCGGGGAGAAGGGGCGGGCGTACGGCTACCACGGCATGTACCGGTCGTTGAAGGCTCGCGGCGAGATGGCGGGTGTCGCCAACGTCTATCCGCACCGTTACCGGCATACGTTCGCGGATCGGTGGTTGGACAAGGGGGGCACGGAGGGCGGGTTGATGCGTATCGCGGGCTGGTCTGATCCGGCGATGGTGCAGCGGTATTCGCAGGCTCGCGCGACGCGACGCGCTCTGACCGAGGCTCGCCGGTTGAATGTCGGCGAGTTGTAGGGCCCCGGGAACGCGAAAAAGCCCCGCCGCGCCGAGCCCGTGCGAGGGGCTACGGCGCGGCGGGGAAACGCGGCGGCTAGGGGTGGCGGCGGGGCGGCGGGAACAGCTCGAGGGGTAGCAGTGTCAGGCTCGGGCTGCTGGGATTCGGGGCGGGGGCGAGACCAGTCGTGAGCAGCGAAAACAGCCGCAGCGACGCTACCTCAGGGGTAGAATGGTCCCAAACGGATCGAAGGGATCTGAATGGATACTATTCCAGGGAAGTTCCAGCCCTTAAGCGCCGAACGGCGCTTTGCCCTCAAGGTCGACAAGAGCGGCGAAAACGGCTGCTGGAACTGGGCAGGGAAAGTCAACAGCCACGGCTACGGGATCTTCTCGATCAACGGCCAGCTGGTACGCGTCCACAGGATCGCCTGGGAGTGGCATCACGCGATGCCGATACCCGAGGGCCAGCTCATCCGGCACATGTGCGACAACAGGCGATGCGTCAACCCGGACCATCTGGTCGCTGGCACGCATTCGGACAACAACGCCGACGCACTGCGGCGCCAGCGCGCCAGTTCGCTGCGAGGGGAGAAGGCGCCTTCGGCGAAACTCACCGCGGACAAGGTCCAGTGGGCTCGGCAGCAATACAAGTCCGGGTCGATGACGACAGCCGGCCTCGCTCGAGCGTGCGGCGTTTCGCCTACCACGATGAAGGCAGCGCTGCTCGGCGAGAGCTGGGCTCACGTGAAGTAGCTGGTCTTCACAGCCCGCGCCGATAGAGCGGCACGCCGAGGAGTACGAAGGCCCTACGCCCCGCGTCGCCAGCTTCGTGAACTGGTCCCCCGATCAGGGTGGCGAAGCTGGCAGGCGTAGACGCGACAGCTGCGGGTGTTGTCGCACTGGATGCGGTTGGCGTCGGGGTGGGCGTTCCCGCCGTAGGTGAGGCGGAGTTAGGCGGCGTCGGCGGCGGAGTGGGCGACGCCGACGCGGAAGGTTCCGGCGGGCACGTGTAGTGGGGTGCGGGAGTCCCATTGTCCGGGACGCAGTTGTAGGTGACACCGTCGGCCTCGAACGACCATCCGGCAGGCGGTGAGCCATTGACGCCGTTTTGGCCATCCCTGCCAGCCGGCCCAGCTGGGCCGGCTGGCGCGGGGTGCGCGGACATGTACGCGGCGACCGCCGAAGCCACCTGCTGATCACTCGGCCCCGGTCCGGGCGCCCCGGACGGCGGCGGGGACGCGATCAGGTAGGCCGTGACCGCCGAAGTGATCTGCTCCGTCGACACCCCCGGCACCGGGTGCGCCACCAGATACGCGGCGACCGCGGCAGCAACCTGGGCATCCGACGGGCCGGGCCCTTGCTGGCCGGTGGCGCCGGGGATGCTGGAGATGATGACTTGCGGCGGCGGCACGTTCGGCGTACCACCCAGTTTCAACACCTGCGACCGCAACTGATTGTCACCGGTCGCGAGCGCCGCGATCGCGCGATCCCTCGCCTGATCCGCCGTGTTCAGCGCACCGATCTGATCGGACGCCCGGCCGAGTTTCAGGATCAGGAACAGCATCAGCATCAGAACCGCGAGCGCCAGCGCGGTCCCGGTCGCGGCCAGCACACGCCCACGCGGCGACATCGTCAGTGAACTCCCTTGGCCGCGAGGACAGCGGCGATCCACGCCCCGGCAACCGTCGCCACCGCACCCACCGCGATCCCGATCGCCGTCAGTGTCTTACTGCGCGACCACGCGTTGCTGTCCCGGTGCGCGCTTTCGTGTGCGCCGATCCGCCGATCCAGCTTGTCGATCTTCTCGGTGAGTACGCCCATCCGCTCGAGCGACGTGCGCTCGATGCGCTCGACGGCCTGACGCACGTCATCGCGCAGCTCCGCGACGTCCCTCTCCAGCGACTCGTGTTCGGCCTGCCACAACGAGGTGGGCACCATCTTGCCCGCGAGGTCGGCGTGCCGGTCGTCGGCGTTTTTGAGCGACTCTCGGATGTCTCGTTTGAAGTCGGCGAGGTTGCGGGCGAGTTCGCCGAGGGTGCGGTCTTCGGCCACGGCGGCCCCTCAGTGGTCGTGCGGGCCGAGGATGCGCGGTGCGCGTTTGCTTACGGCTTGGCGTTGGCGGTCGCCGCCGACAGGTGCTCGAGCACCGCCGCGGCAATCACCCCGGGCACCGAACCGGCGGCGAGGTGCTGCTCGATCAGCGCCTCCAGCGCGGCGAGATCCACCTGCGCGGGCGCCGGCGCGGACAGGGCGGCGACCTTCGCCTGCAGGTCCGGGAAGCCAGCGGCGACCGCGAGCAGGCCCCGCAGCGGGCTGCCCGCCGGGTACGCGGCCAGCGCGGTCGTATCGCCGACCAGCGCGTCCCGCAGCCGGCCCAGGTCGGTGAGGATGCCGGCGACGCTGTTGCCGTTCGGGCGCCCGTTCGGGCCGTTGATCACATCAGTCCACTGCATGTCTGCTCCTAGCGGGTCCACTCCGGGCCAGTAGTCGGCTACGGACGAGAGGTCGAACGCCCCGGCGTCCTCGTACTGCTTCGCGACCGCGCCGGCGGGGATCGCGGTGACGCCGTCGTAGTCGGCGACCCAGTAATGCGGCTCCGCGACGCCGCGGGCGCGGAAGGCTGCGCGCACTGCGGGCCAGCCGACCGTCGGGTCCAGCTGGTTGCAGTACACGGTCGGGTCCGCGCCGGCCTTGCGGCGCATCAGCACCCAGTCCACGGACTGCGCGGGGGTGCAGTTGCCGGGTTCGCAGTCCAGGACGGTGCCGCTGTTCGTGGTCGCGAACACCGCGATGTGCACGTGGACCAGGCCGGGGAACAGCGCCCAATGCGCCGGGCTCCACGCGTACGCGCCGTCGTCGTATCCGGCGACGAGTTTGACGGGGCTCTGCGTGGAGGCGCGTGCCGCGACCTCGTGTTGCATGGCGGCCGCGTCGCCGGCGATCCCGTCGAGCATCAAGCGCGTCACGACTGCCCTCCTTGCTGCTGGTCGAGCCGCTGGTTGAGGGCGGCGATCTGGTCGGAGATGACCTGCATCCGCTCGCCCTGCGCGGCGGCGTGGGCGGCGAGTTGCTCGGTGACGTGCGCGCGGGTGGTTTCGTGATGCTCAGTCATGTGCGCCGCGGTGTGCTCGGCCGCGCGCCTCGCGATGTGCTCCTGCCATTGCGGGATCTTGCGGCCCAGCCAGGTCCTCACGGGGACGGCGACGGCGACACCCGCGGAGGCGACTTCCCAGCTCGCGGCCAGGTTCGGCCAGATCGCGAGCCACCAGTTGACCAGGATCGCGAGCGCGGCGGCGAGGTTGGCGCCGAGTAGCAGGCGCCGTAGCCACCGAGGAAAGCGAGACAGGACAGTCAATCCGACCACGCGGAATTCAAAACAAGGAAAGCGATGCCCACCATCGCCCCCTTTTTTGTCGGCACCGAAAAGTAGAATACACTCATGGGCTATTCACTAACCGAGGGTGCATGTTTGCGATGCAGCAAGAACCGCAAAGTGAACCGGAACGGCTACTGCACGGCGTGCCAGGTGCGTGTTGACTACGAGAGTCGCGACCCGGTTGCATGTCTCCGCTGCGAGAAAACCCGCAGGCCGTTCAGCAAGGGGTTGTGTAAGAGTTGCTACCAGGCCCTTCGCCGCAATCCTGACGCGGCACGTTCCGGCAGCGAGGAACATCGTGCCGCTCTGCGAGCCGCGCACAAACCCGGTTCCACGCGACGTGAGAACTCAGGCCGGTGGAAGGGTGGCAGATTCCTCGACTGCGACGGTTACGTCAGAGTGCTGCCGCCAGACGGCTACGCGGGAAAGCTGATACACGGCGGTCGATACGTGGCCGAGCACAGGCTCGTTGCCGAGCAATCACTCGGCCGGTTGCTACTCCCAGGCGAGGTTGTGCATCACATAAACCGGCGACGGGAAGACAACGATCCGGCGAATCTTCTGGTGCTGCCTTCAATCAGCGTCCACCGGCGCCTCCATGTGCTGGAGGAACGCCTAAAATCACCCGGTCGGTTCCGGAGTTTGCAGGAACTCCCATTCCTCGCGGGCGTAGCGATCGAGAAGCCACACGGGGTAGGTGATGGAGTGAATCCCGCGCCCAGCATGTCTATGATGCACGTCGCAGAGGATCATGAGGCCACCTTCGCTCTCAGCGAAATTAAGGAAGTCCTCGTCGGAGTGCAGCTCGGCCTGTGGGAAATCGTGGGCGACCTTTCGCCAATCAATCTCTGATAGGCCGGCGAATTCCGCCACAGCGTGGTGAGCCTCAAGCTGCGTCGCGCCCTCACAACGATGTCCGGCAGGGAGTCCTGCCTTGATCTGGGCGAGGGTCGCGCCACCAATCCAACAAGGTGCGCCGAGCACGTGGATCAGGTGATGCTGAGCATGACGGAAGATCTTGTAGTGGCCGTCTTCCTCTCGTGGCGCATGCGGTGGGTATGCAGCCAACTCATGGAGAGTCCGGCGCTCGACGTGCAGGGTCATCGACTGGTCGTGTGCCGCGGTCATGGCGCCCCCTTTCTGTGGGCGCCACAAGGTCACGCGGCGCTCAACTGTTTCGCGATGAGTTGCGATTGCAGCGTCGAGCCGTCAGCAAGCCAGATGGCGCGAACCTCTGGCGAGCTCTCCACGGCGTGCGCGACCTTCGACGGCGTCCACTGCCAGAGCAGACGGGACCGCTTGGAGTGATTGCACGGGCCGCAGGCGCTCACGAGGTTTGACGGGTGCTCGATGCCGCCCCTGCTGAGCGGGATGACGTGGTCCACGTGCTCCCCGGGAGCTCCGCAGTACACGCACGGGCCGCTGCGGACCTTCGCGTAGAAGGACGGGGGGACTGGCTCAGCCACCGTGGCGGATCTCTTCAGATCGCTCCGGAGCTTCGTGCGCGTGGCTACGTACACACGCCAGGCTTGCTCGCCGTGCTTGTTGATGTACGCGCACTTGGGGCAGAGGCGACTGGCCCCGCTGCGTGCGCCGCACGTCTCGCAGGTCTTGTCTTCATGGCCGCTGCATTTCGCGCAGAGCCTGTTGCCGTAGGTTTTGCGCGTGCATCCCGCGGTCTCGCACGGCTTGTTGCGGCAGTGGCGGCACTTGCGCATCTTGGGCGCGGGGTTCGAGCAGCCTTCGGTCTCGCATATCGGGCCGCTCTTACGCGTGGACCGGCATTCGCCGCATATTCGGCTGACCCCTGAGACGTTTGTGCAGCCGTCGTTTGCACACTGCTTTTCGCGGTTGCGGCACCAGTGGCAGTAGGTGTATTCCCGAGATGGCTTTCCGCAGCCGTCTGTGGCACAGATCTTCTGGGGTTTCACGTATCCGCGACAGGCGTTGCACGTCTTGCAGTTGTACGAGCGCCGTCCGCACCCTGGGGTGGCGCAGATGCCGGTTTCACCTCGGCACTTGTCGCACAGGCGCCGGTCCAGGCTTGGTGCGCCGCACTCGTCGCAGAGGCGCCCGCGGCATTCCTTGCATTTCTGGTGATCGCCCGACTTGCGCGTGCAGCCAGGCGTCTCGCAATACGGATTGCTTCTGCTCAACCTTGGACCCCAGGTTAGTTCTGAGAATATCCTACGAGTCCCATATTAACCTGGTTCTCGCAATTGGGGTCCGTCGAAAGGAAATCGCCGATGTTCGGGATCTCGCACCGGTACAGCGGCAGGCGGTCAGGCGCCGGCGTCGCGTACGCGTAGCCCTGCAACCCGAGCTTGTACTGACCGAGACAGTTGCTGTTCGGCACGACGAAGTAATCGCCGCCGCCGAGCTTGCAGCCGTACAGCGGCACGCTCGCCGCCCCGGTGGGGGCTTCGGCGAGCTTGCCCAGGTTGATGTTCTCCAGGTGGTAGACGCTGCTGTCCCACCAGCCGGTGGTGACCTCGTGGTGGCCGCCCGCGTAATCGACGCGCTGCAACGCCCGCCACGGTTGGCCGGGACTCCAGGTGGACCAGGCGACGTCCCAGTTGTTGAACGCCCCGGCGTTGCCGAGGGTGGCGCCGGAGGCGTTGTACGCGGGCCTGGGGATGGCGGTGGACGCGTAGACCTCGACGCCGGGCAGCCCGGGGGTGTACACGGTCCCGGCGGGGTCGCGCAGGATCCCGGCGAGGAAGTTGGACTCCCATCCGGTCAGGTTGGTGTCGATCGTGTCCAGTTCGGTCCAGGTCCCGGCGAGCAGGTCGCTGGCCGCATACAGGGTCACGCCGAGCTGCCCGCGTTCCTGGACGCCGCCGCTGCTGGCCGCGGGCCGGGTCGGGTCGTCGTTGACGGCCACGTACCATCTGCCGTCCGCGGTGTCGTAGGCCGCGCCGCCCCACGTCGAGGTGGACAGCGGCTGCGGGGCGCCGCCGACCCGCGGGCGGGCGCCGGCCCAGTACGGGCGGGCGGCGCGCAGCCCGGAGGTGGTCACGGTGCCGACCGTGGTGAAGTGCACGCCGTCCGCGCTGGTGGCCTCGATGTGCTGGTTCGGGCCCTCCTGGTACTCGTACACCATGGTCAGCACGCCGCCCACGTAGGAGAGGTTGGGTTGTGCGGCGCCGTAGTACGTGCCGTTCGAGTAGGGGGCGGTGATCACCGGCTGGGGGTATTTCACCCAGTGGTCGCCGTCGAGGCTGAACGCGACCCCGATCTGGTTGTCGGCGGTGCCCGCGGTGCCGTATCCGACGTAGTACAGGGCGTAGGTGTAGGTGACGCCGTCGCCGAGCGGGTCGACGAAGCTGCCCTCGATCACGTCCGGGTTGCAGATCAGGGCGTCGTCCCACGTCCCGGCCGCGCCTTCGGCCAGGACGGCGTGTTCGGGGATGGTGACGTGCAGGCCCCCGGTGAAGGAGTACTGCTCGTGCAGGATCGTGTCCACGGTGCGCCCGGGCAGGTCGCCGCACCACCAGAAGTCCTGGAGCTGCCCGGCCTGGATGACGCTCGGGGCGTAGTCGTAGTAGCCGGCGGTGCCGACGACGCCCCCGCCGACGCGGGAGGAGGCCGCCGCCGGCGCGGGCGTGAGCGCTGCGGCGCCCAGGAGCGTGAGGGCGGCCGCGAGGACGCGGCGCGCGCGGGGGGCGCGGGGCAAGAGGGCTCCGATCATCAGGCGTGGACCCAGGTGGCGGTGAGCGACGGGTCGGCGCCGGTGGTGTTCAGGGCGCCGCCGCTGCTCTGGAAGCCCTGCACCTCGAGGTAGTCGCCGACCGCGAGGAAGACCTGCAGGGTGGGGGTGACGATGACGGTGGCGACGGTCGCGGCGACCACGGGCAGGGTGGCGACGGAGAAGGTGACCTGGGCGCCGTTTTTCGCGAGGCGGATCTGCCGGAACCCGGTGGCGTTGGCGGCGAATCCGCAGGTGCCGCAGCACAGGTACCAGCCGGCGACCTGCGCGGTGTACCTCGAGTTGTTGGTGGTGTTGCTGTGTCCGCCGTAGGAGTCCACGACGGTGGTGTCGAGGGTGAGGCTGGTCCAGGTGGTGTTGGGGATGGACTGGACGCTGGCTTGCCCGGCGGTGACGATCGGGACGTTGATCAGGAAGTTGAGCGCGTCGCGCAGGCTGTTGAGGTACGCGCCGGTTTCGACTTCGCCGACGGTGAACGTCCGGGGGACGGGCACGGGCAGGTTGGTCACCGGCCACCTCCTCGGGTGAGCGGGTGGCCGGACATTCCGCGGCGTAGTTCAGGGTGCGACATGATCGTCAGTAAGCGAGGCGCGAGTTAGCGGCCACCGTGCTCGGGTTCGTCGTGCCGGGTGGCAGCGGGTCGCACACCCACTCGCCGCCGGCGTGGCTGTTGGCGAGGTTCTGCGCGAGGGTGATCGTCGCCGTGGAGTACCCGGCGACGCTGCCCGTGATCGACTTGACCTGCGGCGCCGTCTGGTAGGCGCTGGCCGTACCGTTCTGTTCCAGTTGCAGGCCGTCGGCCTGGAAGCTCCACGCCGAGCCGGGTGCGGTGGCCGTGAGCAGCAGCCCGATCTGCGCCCACGCCGTGCCCGCGGGGGCGGTCGCGGTGACCGTCATCCGGGTCCAGGCGGCGGTCGGCGACCCGGTCAGCACGGTGGAGCCGCTGTTGGTCTGGGCGAGGCTGGTGCCGGTGGAGTCCAGGAATTTCAGGTAGATCTGCACGGTGGGGTTCGCCGCGCTGGTCGCGGAGCGCACGTACTCGCTCGCGGTGTACGCCAGGCCCGGCGTGACCGGCACCTTGAGGACGTACAGCAGCCCCTTGGTCGGTACGACCCCGCCGGCGACGCTGACCTGCCACACATTCGCACCCTGGAACGCGGTGCCCGAGGCGGTCACGCTGGGGGTGCCGACGTCGCTGGACAGGCCCAGCGCCGTGCCGGCCGTGCCCGCGGCGAGCGGCAGCACGCCTTCTCCTGCGGTCGAGATGTTCGGGTGCAGCAGGTTGTAGCCCTCGAAGTTCGCGGTGCCGGGCCCGATCCAGAGCACGTCGCCGGTGTTCCAGTCCGACCCGGCTCCGTTGACTTTGCCGTCGGGCAGCTGGTTGATCGTGATCAGGTTCGTGCCGGAGGTCTGCGCCTGCATGGTGGCGTACGCGGCGCCGAGGGTGCTGGCCGCGTCGTACGTCGTGGGGTCGCTGACCCCGGCGGGTAGCGGCTCGCACACGATCGCGCCCGCCGCGTGCGTGAACGCGAAACTCGACGTGAACGTCAACGTCGCGTTGCTGTAGCCGGGGTTGGTGGCGGGAATCCCGCCCGGTGCGATCGTCATCGTCTCCGCGATCGGGGTGCCGGGGTCGAAGGTCAGCTGGTAGCCCGACGGCAGCGACTGCGAGAGGGCGTTGACCGCCGAGTCCGGCAGCGCGTTGATTTTCGCGGTCAACGACCCGTTCGTGACCTGCGTGTTCACGGCGGTGTGCAGCGCCGCCAGCAGCCAGTAACTCGCCAGGTCCGCGGGCGAGCACTGCAGGTTCACGAACACCTCAGGGCCCTCGGGGTCCCACTCCCATTCGATCTTCTCCACGAACCCGTTGAACGTGATCTGCGGGGCGCCGTTCGGCCGCCGGTTCACCCGGATGCGGGTGCCCAACTCCAGGTTCAGGCAGGCCACCAGCAGCCCCGGGACCGCCGAGGCGTGCAGCCGCAGCGCCGAGACCCGCAGGTGCGAGTCCTTGTACTGGCCCAGCAGGTAGTTCGCGGCGTCCTGGCACTCGTTCACGCTGGTGGCGTTGATCGTGCGCTGGTAGACCCGCGGGAAGAACCGGCTGCCCGACGCCGCGTCCAGCGCCGTGTACACGCTGCCGCCGAACTGCGTGACCTGCACGTTGTTGGCGATGTGACTGGGGTCGTAGTCGAACTGCAGGACTTCGAACGGCCACTCGCCCACGGCGGTGTTCTCGCCGAAGATGAATGCGGGGGTGAGCTGGTTGTAGCGGGCGGTACGGGCCTTGAACGTGAGGGTGCCGTTCGCGGCGGCGTACCAGTTGCCGTTCTCGGTCAGGGTGACACTGTTGGCGGCGTCGAGCGCTGCGGCGCCGGTCAGGTCGGTGGCGGGCCCCATGGAGGTGGTGGCGCCGGTGTCGATGGCGCTCGGGCCGCTCCAGCCGACCCATTTGAGGATCCGGGTCATGCGCGCACCGGAGGACTCCCCGCTGCTGGCGGTGCGCCAGGAGGTGTACAGGTTGGTCATCTGGGTGCTGGTCAGCAGTACCGGGAACTGGGCGGCGAACGCCAGGTCCCCGATGTGCCCGGCGTTGTACCAGTTGCGGCCGGTGCTGATCGCGCACCCGAGGACGTCGGTGGCGAACCCGGCGGGCAGCCCGGTGGTGCCGGGGCTGGTGGACACCACGACGCCGTCCACCCAGATCACGGTCCCGGTCGCGACCGGGTCGTTGCCCATCGCCAGCAGGTGCCAGTTGCCGTCACACAGGTTCGCGGTGCCGGTGTAGTCCCAGGCGCTGGTGCCGTGGAAGTCGGACCATTGGATGTTCGCCTGACCCAGGCTGTTGATCGCGAACTGGGCGAGGGACGCGTTCGTCGCCCAGGAGGCGGGTTCGGCGTCCCACAGCGTGTAGGCCTTGTTGGTGCCGGGTGCCGCCGACGCCCGGAACGCGATGATGCGGGTCCAGGGCCCGCTGGCGGGCAGCCCGGGGCTGCTGGTGGTCTTGTGCAGGGACACGAACGTCTCGGCGAACTGCACCTGTGTGGGCGGGTTCGCGGTGGCGTTGTTCGCGAACGTGGCGACGGGCCCAGCGCTTCCGGTGAACGCCTGCCCCGCGTTCGCGGAGGTCACGGAGCTGCCGAACGTGAGCGACCCGGCGCCGAACGGGGCGTTCTCCACCGGCGCCGCGACGCGCTTACCGGAGGCGTCCGCGCAGCTGGTGGAGCCGGCCGGGTCGCTGAGCGGGTAGAAGAAGTCCGGGCCCGCAGCCAGGACCTCTTCGATGAACGGTGCGGCCAGGGTGTACTGCGAGAGCGCGGCGAACGCGTCGTCGCCGATCACGTCGCTCGTGCCGTAGGTGCCGTCTTGTTCGGTCCAGGTCTGCGGCCAGCGTTCGATCATCGGCGTGATGACCGAGTATGTGGCGCCGGTGTCGCGCCACGAGGTGGGGGACGCGGCGGCCTCGAACTGCCCGGCCGTCAGGTACACGGTGTTGCTCGCGGTCGTGGACGCCGGGGCCGTGATCGCGATGGAGAACCGCGTCCACAGCGCGCCGGCCGGGGCGGTCCCGGATACGGCCAGCCGGTTCCAGGTGCCGATGGAGAGCGTGACGGGTGTGCCGGACACGCTGCTGATCGACGCGCCGGTGGCGCTGTACCAGGTGAGCGTGGGTGTCACCGTGAGGGTGGCGTCCGCGGAGGAGGAGCGCAGCGCGTAGAACGTGGCGCTGTACGCGCCCGTAGCGGTCACCTGCACGTTGTCCGCGACCGGGCCGGAGGACGCGGCGCCGGCCAGCAGCGGTGACGTGCTGGTCGTGGACGCGGGGGTGGTCCACGCGAACGCGTTGGTGTGCCCGGTCGGGGCGGCGGCCAGGCCGGTGGCGTAGGTGGTGGAGCCCGCCGTCGGGTACCACCAGCCGGTGGCGCTCTGCGTGTCGTACCCGCCGGAGGCGAGGTTGCCCGGGAACAGGTTGGTGGAGAGCGTGAACGGGGTCTGGTACGGGGTGGGGAACGGGTTCTGTTCGAACTGCAGCCCGTCTGCCTGCCAGGTCGTCGGGGCGCCGGTGGAGCCCCCGGACGCGATCTGAATCTTGAGGGTCGCGCTGTAGGCGTTCGCAGGCGCGGTCCCCGACACGGCCACCTGCACCCAGGAGGATGAACCCGACGTCGGGGTGACCGTGGCGCCCGCGGTGCTGGAGATGCTGGCGCCGGTGGCGTCGAACCACAGCAGCGCCGCGCTCGTCGGCGTGGAGGTGCCCGAGGGGATGCGCACCTGCGCCGAGAAACTGTAGGTGACGGCGGGCATGACCGGCGCGGGTTTGACCAGCAGCACGCTGGTGAACTGGGTGGCGCCGCCCGGCAGCGTGACCTGGTAGACCTGGCTGCCCTGGTAGGCGGTTCCGGAGGCGGCGAGGGTGACGGTGTACCCGAAGTCGTTGCTGATGTTCATCTGCGCCGGGGCGCTGATCCCGGGGGGGTAGCCGGTGGCTTCCCCGGCGGTGGCCTGGTCGGGGGTCAGGGCGTTGGGGCCGGGTTTGCAGATGACGCGGGCTTGCCGGAACGGGATGACGTTCGGGGAGTACGGTGACGCGCTGTTGGAGGGGTCCAGTGCCCCGTCGGGGTTGGCGAGGGTGGGGCGCCATTCGCCGGTTTCGACGGCGTCGAGTTCGTATTGGCGGCCGCGGGCGCTGGACCAGGGGAACTGGACGCGCCAGGACTGGTCGGTCCAGTAGGGGGGGATGGCGGCCTGGTTGGGGTCGGCGTTGAACGCGACCTGGTAGAACGTCGGCGGGATGGTGGTGGTCGCCACGGCGCACCCCCCGGTCGCGTGTCGCGGCGGTAACGATCCGGGTACCGTCCGGCGGCGTGCCGGGGCGTGGGGGTAGCGTCGCGGACGTCTGATTCGACTGGAGGGGGAACCGTATGATCGTCCGCAGTGTCGCGCCCGCGGCTGTCGTGCTGCTCGGGGTCGTAGTGCTCGCCGGGTGTAAGTCCACGACCAACACCGTGTCCACGACCCCAGCCGGCAGTGGTGCGGCCGCCGCAGTGTCGGCTAAGCCGAGCGGCGCCGTAAAACCCGCCGGTCTCGGCGATGCGATCACCGTGACGGGGTTCAACCACGAGAAACTGGCCGTCACCCTCGTCAAGGTGTTCCCGGATGCGAAAGGCGCCGACGAGTTCACCAGCCCCGACGCGGGCAAGGTGTTCTACGCGGTGCAGCTGCGTATCGCCAACGCGGGTGGCGTCGCGTACTCCGACTCCCCGGACAACGGCACTGTGTTGAAGGACGCCGCGGGGCAGCAGTTCCAGACGGACCTGGCCAGTGTGACTGCGGGACAGTCGTTCGGGTCGGTGAACATCGCCCCGGGTGACAGTGTGCTGGGTGTGGTGGTCTTCCAGGTGCCGAACGGGGACAAGCCGGTGAGGTTGCAGTTCACCCCGGATTCGGGGATGGCGGACAGTACCGCGCAGTGGAACCTGCCGTAGCGTGACGGCATGAGCACTGACGCAGTGGCCCGGCTTACGGCCTGGGCTGACCAGGATGAGGCCTACCGGTCCGGCGCGAGTGACGCGGATCCGGGCGGCCCGCTGATTGAAGACGTCCGGGCCGTGCTGGCCGAGCATCGTCAGCAGGCGGCGGAGCTCACCGCACTGCAAGAAGCGATGGCCCTGGCGCGCCCGTTCATCGTGGCAAGCTGGGGGGTGCTGCGCGAGCAGATCGTGCCGCTATGGCAGGCGATCGAGCCGTTGCTTGAGCAGCCCGAGAACGTTGCGGCCGAACCGGGACCCACCGAGGAGATCGTACCGTCGTGACCCCAAGCGCCAGCGCCATCCTCACGGGCGTGATCTGGTTGGGCGCGTTTGCCGTCATCGCCGACGACATGGACTGGCTCGGCGTTCTCGCCGGCTCGCGCCCGATGCGGTTTCTCGACGCGTGGATCGGCCCTGTGTGGCGCCGCATTTACCGTTGGACCGGTGCACAGGCGTTGGACCGCAGGCTCGCCCGGCGTGACGCCCTGCGCGACGTGGCGATGTTCACGGATCTCGCGGAGCGCCTCGACGGGGTGGGGCTCGCCACCAGCGCCGATCGGTGTCGCGCCGCAGCGGCGGCCGCTGCGGTGCGGGCACGCGACTAGCTGCCGAACGTGGTTAGCGCCAGGTTGTTACGCGAGTTGCGCTGGTTGTAACGCAGCACCTCCTGGCGCACCACCTTCGCGATCCCCGCGTCACTGTGCACCGCGCCCGCCACGTTCACCACCACCACCACGCCGCCACCCGCAGCCACGCCGCCGCCGATCCCGCTGCCCGTCAGCGCCCCACTGAACCCCGCCGTGCCGAACCCGCCCAGCGCCGCGTTCCCGAGCCCCGCCGTCGCCTTCGCCGCCTCACCGTGCATCGACGCGATCCCGTTGACCAGACCCTGCCCGATGTTGCGCCCGAACTCATGAAACACCCGCGACGGCGAACCGATCCCGAAGAACGACTTGATACCGTCCTTGATCGACGAACCGATGCTCTTGACCGCGTCCCACGCGGCACTGCCCATCGACTTCACGCCGTTTATCAGGCCCCGGATGATGTCCTTACCGGCCTGGTAGAGCAGGTTCAAGGCGTCTTTCCCGAAGTCGCCGATCGTCTTGCCGATGTCTCCGAGTAGCTGCCCGACGAGCTTCTTCACGTCGCCCCACAGCTTGCCCCACTTGCCGGTGAGCAGGTCAGCGAACAGGGAGAAGGTGTTGAGGATCTGGTGCCACCCGGTTTCGATGATGTTCTTGACCAGGTCCCACACCAGTTTCACCGCGTTCTTGACCAGGTCCCAGGCGATCTTCCACAGGTTCTCCAGGGTGCTGAGGCCGACCTTCAGGTACGCCTGGATGAGGTCCCACGCGACCCTGATATTCGTCCAGATCACGGTCCAGACGTGCTTCGCGATCTCCATGATCTGTTCGCCGTGCGCGTGCCAGAACGCGGAGAACTCCGCGACCCGCTGCTTGATCCACTGCAGCGGGCCGTTGATGAACCACTGAACCACCGCGCCCACCGCGTGCACCGCGTCGGTCCACAGCTGTTTGAAGAACCGGCCGACCGTGTCGACCACGTCCCGGAACGCCTTGAAGTGGTTGTAGGCGTAGATCAAGCCGCCGACCAAACCGGCGATCGCTGTGATCACCAGGAAGATCGGGTTGACGTCCAGCGCCGCGGTCCACGCGACCGTCGCCGCGACCGCCGCATACAGCGCCGAGACCAGCGCCCCGGCGAGCACGCCCGCGAGCACCGCGAGCACCGCCTTGTGCTGGCCCAGCCACGAAATGCCCTGCTGGATCCAGCCCAGGAACCGGGAGAGCACCGGGATCAGCTTCTGCCCGATCGCGATGAACATCGTGTCGATGCGCGCGCCCATGTCCTTGAGCTGCTGGGAGAACTGCGCCTGCTGCGCCCGCCACGCCTCCTGCGCCTGCGCCGCCCGCGAGGCCGCGGTGCCGTACTGCTGCGTCTTGTCCTTGAACCGGTCCATCTCCCCGAGCAGCGTCATCATCGTGCCGCTGCTCTTGCCGCCGCCGAACATCGCCGAGAGCGCCTCGGACTGCTTGACCGCCGCCGACCCGGTCTTCTCCAAGTTCCCCTTGAACGTCGCGAGCAGCGTCGTCTGCTGACTGAGCGGGACACCCATGTCGGTGAGCGACTGCGAGTACGTCTTGAGCTGCGCCTGCTGCTCCTGCAGCGACAGCTTCACGCCCTGCCCGGCCGGATACGTCTTGTTCAGGTGGTTCTGCAGGTCCGTGAGGGCCGCCGATAGGCCGCCCGGGCCGCGCATGTCGTTGGCGAGCTGGGTGCTGGTCATCCCGATCGCCTCGTAGGCGGCTTTCGCCTTCGCGGTGGGCGCGGACATCATGCTGAACGTCATGCCGAGCCGGGTGGCGGCCTCGTTCGCGGGGGTCACGTTGTCGGTGAGGGTCGCCAGCGCCGCGCCCACGTCCTCGAAGCTGAGCCCCGCGGCGGCGGCTTTCGGCAGGATCCCGGTGCCGATCGCCTCCGCGAGCTGCTGCATCTTCATGTCGCCCATGCCGACCGTGGTGTTCAGCAGGTTCCCCGCGTCGGCGGCGTCCTTGACGCCCTTGATCTGGGAGGCCATCACGCCGACCACGGCCTGCGCGGTCGTCTCGAAATCGGACTGGCCGATCTGCGCGAGCTTCGCGGACGCCGTGAGGATGTCCATGGCCTGCGCGCCGCGGAACCCCGCGGACTCGATGTGGTAGAGGCCGGTGGCCAGTTCCTCGGGGCCCATGCCGACCGCGGGGGCGAGCGCGAGCACGGAGCCTTTGAGTTTGTCGACCTCGGCCTGGGACGCGCCGGCCTGGGTGTGGACCATCTCCATGGCCTGGTCGAATCCGGAGGCCATCTTCACCGACTCGTAGCCGACGCCGAGCACGGCGGCGCCGAGGCCGAGGAACATGGCGCTGGATCCCGCGCCCAAGCCCTTCATCTTGGCGTCGGTTTCCTCGGCCTTGACCCCGGCCTCGTCCATCTTCGCCTTGTAGTCCGTGATGTTCCCGAGCAGGTAGGCCACGGTCGGCGGCAGAAAACCAGCCATTGACACCCACCCCCGGCGGTGAACGGAAGCGGGCTACGGGCAGGGAATGCTCAGGCGGGTGTCACAGGTGGCCGAGTGCTACACGCCATGCCTCGTCGAACACCTCGCCCAGACGGCCCGAGGAGATCGCGGCCTCCAGCGCTGGCGCGAGATACGGGCGTGCGGGCAGTGTCGTCGCATGCCCGCGCCCGGTAACCCCGCCGAGTTCCTGGATGCGCCCGTACGCGGCGGTCGGGCCGATCCGCGTCGACCAGATCCCGTCACCACCGCGATTGGGGTGATCTGTGCGGATGGATCGGCGCAGCTGCCCGGTCACCAGAGACGGCGGCTCGCCCGGCTGTGAGGGCGTGGGCGTGCCCTTCTTGTGCGAGGACGTGGTGAGCTTCTTCTGGGTTTCCGCCTGTATCAGGTGACCGCCCTTGATCACCGCTATCTTCGTGGCTTCGCCGGCTGCGGCCACCAGCGCGTCGAGAGCCGCCGTGAACTGCGGGACGCCCACCAGGATCACGCTCATCAGTTCCACCGCCTGTTCTCGCGTTCGGCGCGCACTTCGTCGAAAACCTGCGCGATCGGCAGCAGATGGTTGAACGGGCCGACGGGGATCTCGTCTACGACTTGCGGCGGCCAGCCCCAGCGCTCCGCGAACCGGGCGTAGATTTCGTCTTCGTCCCACTCCGTGCGGACGTTCTTGTGCTCGGGGATCTCTCCGCCCTCGAGCCGGGCCCGGATGCGGCTGAGGGCACGGAAGGGGACTCGGGGTCGTCCCAGTCGTCCGGGGAGACGCGTTCGCCGCGCAGCTTCATCAGCCGCGTGGCGACCTGCACCACGTACTCGTGGCCCAGCAGCGTCTCGTAGTCCTCGATCGTGAGTTCGTCGAGGGACGCGAACTTCTCGCTGGGCAGCGGCAGCAGTTCACCGTTGTCGCCGGTGACGTTCCAGTCCTGGATGATGATGGCGATCACACCGTCGGTCAGGTCGACGGCCATGCCGCCTTCCCGCTGGTCTTGGGCGGTGACCGCGCGCATCACGGCGCGCTGGTGCTTGGCCTTGAGTTTGTCCGGGGCGAGCAGGTCCGCCCACGCCCCGGACGGGAGGTCGATCTTCATGCGGGGTCCTTACCGGTTACACGTACGTCGATGCGGCGATGGCGTTCTGCAGCGTGATCGTCGCCGGGCCGTACCCGCCCGACGTGCCGATGTTCGTGGTGTTCAGCACGCACCGCCCGGTGCAGTCGAACATGACGGCCTCGCTGCCGAAGTTCGGCTTGGCCTCGGTGAACGCCGCCTGCGCCATGTCCACCTGCACCACGAGGGCGTTGGCGAGCGTGAGGCCGTTGTTGAGGATGAACTGGATTTGCGGCTGGGTGTTGTTGCGCATGTACGTCAGCGGCGTCTCGTCGGCGGCGACGAACGACAACTTCCAGTCCGCGGTCAGGCCGCCGCGCTGGATGATGTACGGGTTCTGTGAGTTCTGCGCGGTGAAGTACGGCTTGAGTGAGCGCTTGAAGTTGAACTCGCCCGACGCGACCGTGAGCACCTGCGTGCCGCCCGACGCCGGGCCGGCGATACCCAGCACCGACTGCCAGGAGGGCAGCGGCTTGGCCGTGGTGAACGTCGCCGTCGGCGTCGCGGCGGCCACGTTGCTGACCCAGGAGGCGGCCTTCGCCGTGTACGTGAGCAGCTCGGACTCGGCGTTGAACTTGAACCCGACTTCCGAGACGCACGTGCCGGAGAACTGCCGGGCCTGGTGCGTCGGCTCGGCCATGTAGTACTGGGTGACGGTGTGCGTCGTCGGCTGGCCGCCGCCGGTGTTGAGCAGCGAGAACTTGTGCGTGAACGGGGCGGACGCGCCGGTGGTGTCGTCGGCGCCCATGATGTTGCCGATCAGGTAGCCCAGTTCGTCGGCGAACACCGGCCCTTCGAAGTCGATCTCCCCGAGTTGCACGCCCTGGATGACGTTGAACGAGTCGTCCGCCATCACGCCGCGCAGGCCTTTGTCATCCAGCCACGTCGGCTTGTCGTTCCAGTCGAACTTCGTCACCGGCATGTACGCGACCGGGGCGACCGGGGTGCCGGGTGTGGTTTCCTTCGCGAAGCCGATGAACCGCTTGACGGAGGGAAAGGTGGTGGGGCCGGCCATGGCTGGTTACGCCTCCGTCTCGTCGGTGCTGGCCTCGGACGCCGTGTCGGCGGCCTGCTGCGCGAGGAAGTCCGCCTCAGTGGCGGGCGTCAGGTCCCGGTGCGTGGGGGTGCGGTTCAGGGCGGCGATGCGGCCGGGCGCGAGTACGGCGGTGACGCCGTCGCCGAGGACCGTGAGCGAGGTGGCGCCGGTGTTGCGGAACCATCCGCCGTGGTCCGGTTCGGGCTGCTCGCCGTCGGGCGCTCGGGTCTCGGTTTGCGGCGGGCTGGGTGTTCGGGTGCGCGGGGGCATGCGGCGGCCTCCCTCTCGGGCTGGCGGGGCGGGAAGGGGGCGATCAGCGCCAGGCGCGGGTGTGCCGGCGCCCGGCGGTGAACGGGGAGCGCATGCCGCGGATGCGTCGGCCTTTGCGGAACCGTGAGGGCAGGCGGGTGTGGCCGCGGGCGAACCGAGCAGGGCGGATGCGTTCACGCCGGATATGCGGCGTGGCGTGGTGGCGTGTCGCGCGATGTACCGTGCGGCGGTGCCGGGTCGCCTTGCGCCGCTGGGTGTGCTTGGTGTGTGGCCCGCGGTGCGGGTGTTTCAGCCCCTTGCGGCGGTGCGCGGTGTGCCGTCGCGCCGGGTGCCGGTGCCCGGTGTGGCGGCGGTGCGCGTGGCTGCCCTTGTGCGGGTGCTTGTGGCCCTTCTCCCGTGCCGAGAGCCGCTTGCGGGCGGCCGCGGACTCGTGCCTGCGGGCCTGGTGCCGTCGCGCACCGTGCCTGCGACCGCGGCCGGCCATCTTAGGCGAACACGTACTCGGTGACGGGGAACTGCATGGACAGGTAGTTCTTGGTCAACTCGTCCTTGGTTTCGGCCTGCCCGTACTCGAACTCGATCCAGGACAGTTCGCCGTCCACGGCCTCACCGGCCTGGAACACCGCGCCGCCGAGCGTGCGGTCCTGCCGCAGCCGCGCGACCAGGTTGTCGCGCAGCGCGTACACGTCGTCCTGCGCGTCCTCCGCGAACGGGGTGTTGGAGCGGATGTAGCAGTGCAGCACCACCGTGTACGTCACTCGTTTGACGCCGCTGGTGGCTCCGCCGACCGCTTTGCGGGTCTCGCGCTGGTGCGCTATGTGCACGACGATCTGGCTGCCGGTGCGGGTGCCGGGCGGCATGCCGTTGAAGTAGTCGGCGTGGTTGTCGCGTTTCGCCCAGGCGCGGCGCACCACGCCGACGCCGTCCACCAGCGAAGAGCGGTAAGTGCGCGTCTGGGCGTCGAACGGGCCGCCGAAGTACTGGCAGATCCCGTCCAGCACGTTCTGAATCGACACCGGCGACCCCCATCCGGCATCACGAAGCCAACAACCCGATACGGCGGCGCGGTGCCGTCAGCGAACCCTGCGGAAGCGCTCCAGCAGCCGCTCGGCCTCGTCGATCAGGCCCGAACCGTCCTTGCGTGAGTCGGTCTGCCGGGTCCCCGACGCCATGCGCGAGTCCGGGTAGGCGTCCTCAGCGGCGGTGTCCGGGCGCAGTAGCTGCGCGACCGTGTAGTTCACGATCCCGAGCCGCATGTCGTGCTCCATGTTCGTGAAGTCCTGGGCCGCGGTGTGCGCGAACAGCGTCGGGGCCGCGAGCGGCACGGCCGTGGGGACCGGCGGCACGCTAAATGCCGGGGGTGTGAACGCGGAGGACACGGTGACGCTTTCCTCCGCGCCCGGCTCCCAGATCCGGTAGACGCCGCCGGGCTCGATGCCCGTAGGGTCCGTGACGCTCAGCGACATCGCGCCTGCCGAGGCGCCGGCCGACAGGACCGTGGCGACGAACCCGGCCGTGTAGACGAGCTGCGTGTACACCTGCGCGCCTGCGCCGGGGACGCCGAACTGCAAGGACCCGGTCCACGGCCCACCACTGCCGATCGTGACGACCAGGTTGCGGCCGTCCTCGCTCCACACGGCCGGGTTCGTGAACGTCGTCAGCGACGTGGGTGTGTAGCCGTAGCCGACCGAGGTGACCGTGATGACCGGGGTGTGGTCCGGGTGGACTTTCAGGGTTCCGTCGCGGGTGAAGCGGGTGCGCAGGTTCTGCACGTTCTGGTGCGCCGCGAGGGGTTGCTCGCAGTACCCGTCGGCCCACGCCGAGGACATCAGCAGAAGATCGTTCAACTGTGCGGTCTGGTCGAGCGAGGATGGGTCGTTGTAGCGCAGGTCGTCGAGGTCCAGGTAGGTCGGATGGGCGCGGAACGACGCGGCGGACACGTACGGGGTGATCACGGCTTACCTCCGTAGGACCCGGCGGTCAGGTGATCTCGGCGTGCAGCCATGCGCCTGCGGCGTAGACGGCGATGACCCATTCGCCCTTGTCCTTGCGGGCGGTGACGATCAGCGTTCCGCCTTCGTCGACGCCCAGGTCGGCGGCTTCCTCGTGGGTGTGCTTCTCGGGTCCGCGAGGACCGCCAGTGGTGATGACCGCGGGCATTACTGCGCGGACGCAATCAGAGCGGTGACCGTGGGAGACGTCCCGGCGGTCAGGACGGTGAGGTTGGCGCGCACGTACCGCACGGCCTTGCCGGTGGCGGTCTGCACGTCCCCGGTGGTGGAGGTGGATGTAGCCAGCGTCGTCCATGGGCCGGTGGCGGTGAGTGAACCTTCGAGGTTGACCGTGACGCCCGTCGGCGATCCCGTCACCGTGGTCTGCAGGGTGTGGCTGGAGCGGACGACACCTAGGTCGATGACGGCGCCGGGGCCGGTCGCGGTGGCGGCGTTCAGTGAGGTGGAGGGGCCGGAGCCGCTGGAGACCGGCAGTGTTCCGCCCGTGAGCGTCATCAGCCCGCCGTCGCCGTCGGTGATGGCTACGGCTTGTGCGGCCGGGTAGTCCTGGCCGGTGGTGGTTTGGGTCACCGCGGCGGACGCGTTGCCACGTACGATCTTCGCCATCAGTCGGAGTCCTGGACGCGCACCCATTGACCGTGCGGGCAGCCGTAGGAGCCTGCGCCATCGGGGGGTGTGCCGGGCGGGCAGAGCCGGCACGGTTCGGTGCCGTCGTTCTTGACCGACTCCCAGTGGAAGGTGGGCGTCGCTGGCTGGACCTCTGCGGCGGGAGCCGGCTCGGACGGGACCTGCGCGGCCTCGCCCTCGGTGGTGGTTTCTTGAGCGGCGCCGGCGGCGACGGCGGTGTCGGGCGTGGGCGTGTCCTCGGGGGCGGTCGCGTCGGACTGGGCCGGGCTCGGCGGCGCGGACTCCTCGACGGTCTCGGAAACGCCAGCTGCGGCGTCCTCGAGCGACGGCGCCGGAGCGGCTGTCTTGCGGGTGCGTGGAGGCATCAGCTCTCCCTCTCACACTGGCCGCCGCACTTGCCGCAGCGGACGAAGAACGATCCGTGTCCGCACGCGGGGCAGCGGTAGCCGAGGTCGGCCCGGGTGCGGCCTGTGAGCGACACCGGGAACGCGCCCTCGGCGATCAGGGCCTTGGCGTGTGCCGGGTTCTCGACGTCCATGATCCGGCCGTTGTAGCGGGTGACGCGGCCGGTGTAGGCGCCTTTGACTTCCATCCCGGCGACGGCGCCGTCGGGTGCTGCGATGCGCATGGGGTTCCTTCCGGGCGGGCCCGGCGCCCGCGCAGGCTGCCTGCGCGGGCGCCGGGTGGAGCTGGATCAGGCGGCGGTGACGCCGGAGACGCAGCCGTTCCACGCCGGGGCGTAGCAGATGAAAGAACCGAACCAGTACGAGCTGGACTCGTAGGCGAACTGCGTGACGGGCCAGTCGATGCCCATCAGGTCCTGCACGTTGACCACGGACCACACGTTGGAGACCTGCGTGTCCGGGATCGGCAGGGTGTCCGAGAGGATCGGGCACACGCCCTGCGGGAGCCAGGGGTTGACTTCCATCTCGACGCGCTTGCCGGTCGTCTCGTTCATGATCGCCACGGCGACGGAGCCGAGGGCGACGCCCCGCACCTCGTCCTGCGTGATCTGCAGGAAGTAGTTGTTGCTGCTTCCCGCCTTGAGCGTGTCGGACTGCTGCTTGCGGTCGGCGCCGTTGAACAGGATCCGGTCCGGGTCGGCCTTCACGCTGTTGTAGAGGCTCGCGAACGCGGTCTGGAACTCGCTGCCCGGGTTGCTCGTCGAGAACGTCGAGTTGATCTTCACGTTGTAGCCGGACGAGGTGCCCATCGCCCACGCGAGGATCCCGTCGTAACCCGCCGCGTACGCCGAGGAGTCTGCGGTGGGCGGGTTCGCGCCCGAGGTCGGGATCGCACCCTGCAGCACGATGCCCGTGCCGCCCGCGCCGCCGCCGTTCGCGGCCTGGTTCGGGAACCGGCCGTAGAAAAAGAATGACGAGTTCGCCGGCTGCGACGCGCCGGTGCCGATGTACACCTTGTAGCCCAGGGCCTGCGGGACGTCGGTCAGGCGCAGCACCACGTTGTGCCCGGCGGTCGGCGCGATCGTGGCCACCGTGGACACCACGGACTCGCCGAACGCGCCCGCGTCCGCGGTGACGTACACGTAGATGTTCGTGGTGTACCCGGTCAGCGCGACCTGCCCCGTGCCCAGCGTGTTGTCCACCAGGGACGTGCCGGTCGGGGCCGCGAGCGCTCCTGCGTACCCGGACGCGGTGCCGCGGCCCATCAGCAGCATCCGCTCCTCCATGAGCATGCTGGCGTACAGCAGGCTGGTGCGCGAGAGCTGCCGGATGTCCTGGTAGCCCTGTCCGCCGTACTGCGCCGACCAGGTCACCTCGTCGCTCATGCTGAACTGCGAGTAGGGCAGCACCACGTCGTAACCGGCGTAGGAGATCTTCGGGCCGCGCGCGTAGTACAGCGAGTTGCTGGAGCCCGAGGGCGCGAAGTTGTTCTGCGTGGTGTCCAGGATGCCGGGGTGGATGTTGCCGACACCGCCGGTCCCGGAGCCGGTGAACCCGGAGATCACCTTGAACCGGTGGCTCGTGCCGTTGCCCTTGATCCGCGGGATCGAGTTGCGCAGCGGCGTCGGGCGCGGCGCCAGGATCTTCGCCGGGGCCTCCAGGTCGAACGCGACCAGGCCGGTGCCGACCGGGGAGGTCAGGTTGATGTCCTTGACCAAGTCCGGCTGCTGCGACTTGAGCCCGTCGAGGGCCGCCATCACCGAGGCGACGGTGTCCGGGGAGATCGCCTTGTTCAGTTCCGGCGCGCCGAGCGCCTTCTGAACGTACTGGTAGGCGTTCGTGGGCCGGCTGGAGAAGTCGATCGGCTGGCCGCCGCGGAACGAGGTGACGATCTCCTCGCGGGACAGTTCCCGCTCGGGCATGTCACCGATGGACTTGATCAGGTCGTCGAAGCGCTCGGAGACTTCCGCCTTCGACAGCTTCGGGGCTTCCGGCGACTCGCCGAAGAGCAGTTCGAGGTTCGCGGGCAGAGCCACGGCCCTGCTCCTTCCATGCGGAAGGCCCCGCACAGCGGGGCCCGGGGATGGTCGTTGGGGGTGGTGCGCAGGGTCAGGCGGCCGCCTTGGCGAGTAGCGCCTTGGCGCGCTGCCGGTAGCCCTCGGCCAGGTCCCGGTTCGCGGAGTAGGCGTCCGCCTTCGCCAGGAGCGCGGCCGCTTGGGCGTGCAGCGCCTCGGAGTCGCTCTTCATCGCGGACTCCTGCTGGGCGGCGGTGCGGGTGAGCACCGGTCCGCCGGGGACCGGAAGCGCCTTGATGGCGTCCAGATCGCCTTGGGCCTTCGTCAGGTCGGCCGTGAGCGCGGCGATGCGCTCCTCGTCGGCGGCCCTGGCCTCTGCCACTGCGCTCTTGACCATGTGCGCGAGTTCGGTCTTGGTCACGGTCTGCGGCGTGTCGGCCGCAGTGCTCGGGGTGTCGCCGGGTTCGGTGAGGGCCGCGGCGACGGCGGCCTTGACCAGGTCGGCTGCTTCGGCCTTGGTGAGCAGGTGCTCGTCGCTGTCGGCCTTGGTGGCGGTCTTCTTCTTCTCGCCGCCCTCGGAGTCCGCGTCGCCCTCGCCGTCGTCTTCCCTGTCAGCCGCGTCCTCGCCGCTGTTGGGCTTCTTCTTGAACGGGGGCGCGAGGTTCCCGCCGTTCTTGCCGTCGGCCTTGAGCAGGTCACTGTCCCCGGCCGGGGCGTCGGCGAGCATCATCACCGTGTCGGTGTCGCCGGACTGCTCGGCCCGCTCGTTGGCCTGGAACCACTTCAGGGCCCGCACCGCGTCGAGCAGCAGCGCGATGTCGCACGCCTCGTTGAGGTTGCCCATGGCGAGGGACTCGGCCTCGGAGACGATGAGCTTCGCGATCGCGGCGATCGCTTCCTGCGCGCCGGCGATGTCCGCGGTCTCGTCCTCGCCGTCGTCTTCCCCGTCGTCGCCGTCGTCGGCCTTGGCCAGTTCGGGGACGAGGGCGCGCACGTCACGCAGCAGCGCCTCGGCCTTCTCGACGGTGGCCGCGTCGGCCTTGGTGGCGTCCTTGAGGCTGCCGTCGGCGTTCCAGTTGTCGGGCACCATGCTCTCCAATCCGAGGGCCTTGGCCCGGGTCAGGATGTGCTTTCTCACGTCGTCGTGATCGGCGTTGCCGCGTCCCACGGCCTTGATTGCGCGCCGCAGGTCGGCCTTCGTCTTGATCACATAGGAGGGTTCGCCCTTCGCGTTGGGCATCGCCTGGCCCGCCGCGAGCGCCTGCCTCTTCTGCTCCGCCGTGTACGCCTTGTCGAGCGACGCGTAGGTGTCCGCCTTGTAGGCGGCGGCCGCCTCGCGTACCGCGTCCGTCAGCGCTTGCTCGCCCATGACACTCCCGGAGACCGTTACGTTGACCACGACCGGCGCGAGTGCCGTGTCGGCCTTGGCCGCCGGCGCGTCCTGTTCGGCTGCGGCGGACACCTCGGCACCAGCTGAGGCGAGGTCCGCGAGAGCCTGCTTGACGGGCGCCGCGAGCCGGTCGAACAGCTCGGCGGGCAACCCGAAGGTGGCGGACTCCGCACGGATCAGAGCGGGCTCGTCGAGCAGTTGCAGGTTCCCGGCGCCGTCGGCTTTGGCGAGCGGCAGCCGCCAGTGGTCGTTGATGGTGGCGCTGCCCAGGCAGGGGGCGTCGACCACGCTGGTCTCGAAGATGCGGCCGGCCACGACGGTCCCGGCGGGCGCGTCGGCCTTGGTGTGGTCCAGGCGCCAGTTGCGGATCCCGATGGAGAAGCCGTTGAGGACTTCCTCCTCAACCTTGTCGATCGCGTCTTTGTCGACGATCTTCGCGCCGATGTACCAGCCGTCGGCCTTCTCCTCGAGTTCGATCGCCTTGCCGATGGCCCGTTTGGCGTCGTGCTGTTCGCGGATGTTGCCGCGCTTGAACCAGTCGGGCACTGCGGTCTTGAGCCACGCGGGGTCCATGCGCTGCTGGTCGTTGTCCAGATCCGGGCCGGTGATCTTGCCGTAGACGTACAGGTGTCCGGTCTGCGGGTCGCGGTCCTTCTTCGTGATCGGGACGTAGACCTCGCGCACGTCTAGGGCGGTCACGTCGCCTCCTTCGGACATGCGAAAGGGCCGCACCGCTCGGTGTGGCCCTTCGTCATCGATGTGGTGGATCAGCCGTTTGCCGCGTCGGCTCCGGCCAGGTCGGACGGGTCGATATCGGCCAGCGATGTCAATGCCGGTATGGGAGCGCATCGACATACCGGGCGCCCTGGCGGCTCTGTGTCGCCGCTCTGAAACGCCGCGCCGAGCGGCACCGCGCCCTGCGCTTCGTTCGGCTCACAGACCGCGCTGCAGACCCTGTCGTCGTCCGCCGTGGCCCAGTACGTGGCCTCGATGCCGTTCGCGCGGTAGGTGTTCATCGCCGCGACGCTCGTCGCCCGCGCCAACTCCGTGATCGCGACCATGTCGGCCCACTGCGGGTCGTCCAGGATGCCGCGCAGCACGCCGGCCAGCGTCCCGGAGGAATCGCCGCGCGCGAGCGCGTCCGCGAGCGCCTTCGCGAGCTTGTCGAGCCGGTTCGCGGCGATCGAGTTGATGCTGATCCCGGCTTGATCGAGTAGTAGCGCGAGCCCGTTACGGCCGTTCTCGTCGAGCACGAGGCGCGCCGCGTCGGCGTCCCCGGGAGTCCACCGCGACCAGTCGATGTGCGCGATCCCGGCCAGGACCGCGGTCGCGGACAGGTCGCCGATCGCGTAGCCCTCGGTCCACAGTCCGACGATCAGGGCCGCGAGCGCGGTCGTGAGGTCGATGCCGTATTCGGCGAGCCACGTGGCGGAGTCCTGGCCGTAGATGTCCGGCCCGTCGGGGTCATCGTCGTAGCCGTCGGGCAGGTCTGCTTCGTCGGCTTTGGTGAGCGCCGGGTGCCGGGCGGCGAGCCATGCCTCGGCGAGCGCCCGGGTGTCCACGGCGCCGCGCATGGCTTTGCGGATGCGTGGCGCCCACACGGCGGCGGTGGCCTTGTCGCGGTCCCAGCCCGGCCAGTGCGGCCGGTCCGGGTCACGCTCTTTTGGGGCGGCCCGGTCACCGCCTGCCGCGGCGAAGGTGACGCGCGGGTCGGCGGCCATGTCGCCGGGCGCGTCGGTTTTCGTGAGGATCTCGGTGCGGAAGGCACGGCCTGGCTTGGGGTTGCGGCGCGCCCAGTTGCGGTACGCGGCGATCTCCGCTTTGACGGCCTGCGTGTCCGGCCGGCCGGGTGCGCTGTCGGCGGTTTGCTCGCCGTCAGCGGCCTCGTCCTGATCCGGGATGCCGTCGGCGTCGGCGTCCTTGTTCGGCGGTGCTTCGAGCGGCGTGACGGTCTCGCCCGGCGGCGCGAGTTTGCTCGCACCCTCCAGGAAGATCACGCCGCGGCTGGTCTCCACGATCGGCATGTCCGCCTCAGCGAACGGGTACCGCGGCAGCCCCAGCCGGTCGCGGTCCTCGTTGTACGTCATCCGCCCCGACTTGACCCGGTTGCCCGCGACCTCGTCCGCCGCAGCCTCGTCCTCATCCTCCAAGCCGAGGATCTTGAACTCCAGCTCGCCGGGCATCCCCAGGTGCCGCCGCGAGATACCCGTGATCAGGCCCTGGATCCACCGGTAGGTCGGCATCGTCGCGATGCGTTCCTTGATGTCCGCCTGACCCTCGTGGTACCCGCTGCTACCGATGCCGCCGGTCTCGGTGAAGTTCAGTTCCGCGATCGTCGTGGAGAAATGCGCCGCGAGCTGCTTGAGCAGGAACAGGTCGTACTCGGGCTTGTAGCGTTCCGCGACATCCGGCGTCGACTCCAGTTCGAACCCGGGCGGCAGGATCCGCATCCGGTGCCGCTCCAGCGTCTGACCCGACCAGGCGTCGTTCAACGCCGTCTCGTACTCCAGGACCTGCTGCGGCGTCCACGAGTTCGCGCCCGTGTTGCGCAGCAGCCCCGCGGGCACGGTGCCGTCGGTGAACTCCGCGCGGATCCAGGCGCGCCGACGCAGCCACACGTCAAGGTCTTCGAGGCACTGCTCGACGGCGGAGTGCCCGTAGAGGGTCTCGGCGCGCACGTTGCGCCGCTTGTAGATCAGCGTGTCGGGGGCGTACGCGTTGAGGATGCGGCCTTCGTCGTCGACGTCGGCGACGTATTCGCCGCGGGGGAAACCCCACAGCATCTGCTGGTAGGCGGGGTTGGGCGGCAGGGGTTTGCCGCCACGATAGTCCCGCAGGACTTTGACCGTGGTCCCGTCGATGATCTCCAGGGAGTGCAGGTCGCCGCCGTAGGTGCGCCGCGGATAGATCGCCACCGCGTCCAACACCAGGTGCTCTTCGAGGAGTTTGCCGATCCAGTCGGGCCAGTCCTCGTCCTGCCCTGGGTCGGGACGCTCCCAGAACGCGGTGCAGCGGGCGATCTCGGGGCCCAGGCGCTTACGCAGGTCGGCTTCCACGTCGGCGCGCGAGGACCCGGGGCTGGCGGCCTCGGCTTTCGCGACCGCGTCCTTGGAGATCGTGATGGTCCACTCGAGGGTGGTGATCTCGTCTTTGCGGATCTGGATGCAGCGGCGCGGGATGCCGCCGGCGGCTGCGGCGTCGCGCAGGACCTTCCAGGGGACGAGCCGGTCGGTGACACCGGGCAGGTTGCTGGAGACCTGGTATTCGGTGAAGCGGGGTTCGGGGCGTCCGGTGTCGCGGCGGGTGGGGTCGATCGCGGCGGGTAGCAGCGGCAGGCCGGGGCCGAAGGCGACTTGCGGGTCGAGGCGGGGCAGCGGGTTGAACGCGCCGCTGGTTTGCGGGTTGACGCCGGCCGCGACGAGGGCGGCGACTTGCTGCGCGGTGTAGAGGGTGGCGCCGGGTCCGACGCCGGGGGTGGCGGCTTTGGCCATTTCGGCGTCGGTGGAGCGGCGTACCTGGTAGTGCTGGCCGTTGGGGCGGCGGTTGCGGTTGCGGCGCGACACCGGCTACTCGACCCCCTCGATGGACGTCGGTTCCGGCGTGCTGTGCGTGAGGCGCGAGGCGGTCAGGTGACTGGGACGCCGTTGAGGGCGCCGCTCGCGCAGATCGCCTCGTGCGCCCCGCGCTCACGCAGGCAGCCCGCGAGTTGATGTGAATCGTTCGCCGTCCAGTGCGCCCCGCAGAACCGGTGGCCCTGGCGGCACAGCAGGACCCGGAACAGGCCGTTGCTCGCACCGAAACTGCCACCCAGGCGACGGGGAGCAAGCATCAGACACCCCTCACGCGGTCGCGCGCATCCCGGCCAGCCAGCCCATCGCCTGGTCGTATCCGCCCGGGGCCGCATAGAACGCCAACAGCAGCGCGTCCGCGTTGTCCGGCGACCGCCCGATCCGCTTCTTGGTGTCTTCCTTCTTCTCCACCACGATCCGCCGCGAGGAGTCGTGCGCGTACTTCGGCGCGGTCAGCTGCGAGATCAGGCGCTCACGGTCGTCCGCGTCCAGCCCTGAGAGGTCCCAGCCGCGGTCTTCCGAGAGCTGCCGGCCGATCTCCCACCAGATCTGCGAACGAAGCCGCGGGAAACGCTGCGGCTGCGCGGAGGCGGTGCCGACGTTCACGCCGAGCACCTCGGCGCTGTGTGCGCCTTGCTCGCGGCGTTCGCGAAGCGTGCCGACGATGCCCCAGCCGATGCCGATCGAGTCGACCTTCACGGCGGTGGCGCCCGTGGTGCGGATCGACTCGACGATCAGGTTCGCGACCTTGATCGGGTCGCGGCCGCGGGTGCGCCACTCCCGGCCCACTTGGATGCCGCGGCGTTCACGGATGCAGGTCTCGTCGCCGCCCGCGCCGAGGTCCACGCCGAGTTCGACCGGCAGGAGTTGCTCGGGTGCGAGCGGTGTCTCGCGCGGCTGGGCGCAGGCGCGCAGTGCCGAGAGGCGCACCACGCCGTCCTCGGCGTCGGACGGGAACAAGCCCAGGACCTTGGAGATGTACACCGGGGACTGTTCGCCGTATTCCTGCGCCATCTCATCGACGTAGGACTGCCCGACGAGCATCGACGCGACGTCATCGGGGACGGGTTCGCCGGTGAAGTTCGGGGAGTCGAACGCGGATATCCGCAACGTGTTCCAACGGCCACGGGCGCAGACCTGCGCGAAGTAGGAGCCGGGGTCGTCGGGGTTGCCGATCGCGAGGATGCGGCAGTGCTCTCCTGTGGCGATCGAGTTGGCGGCGGTCCAGAACTGTTTCGCGACGCCGCACGCTTCGTCGATGATGACGAGCACGTACTTGGCGTGGATGCCTTGGAACGCGTGCGGGTTGTAGTCGGATGGCTTGCGGCCGAACGCGACGAGTTGTTTTCCGAGTTTCCAGTCGGTCTCGTTGATGCGGCCAGGGAAGGGGTTGCCTCGCGCCTCGGCTTTCGCGAACGCTCCGTTGATCTCGGACCAGAGGATGGCGGCGACCTGGTCCCCGGTGGGCGCGGTGGTCACCACGCGGGCCTCGCCGACGGGGTGGGTGTCGAGCCACCATGCGGTGAGGCGTGAGGCTGACCAGCTTTTCCCGACGCCGTGGCAGGACTGTACGGCGGTTCGGCGGTGGTCTCGCACGGACTCGGCGATGTCGATTTGTTTTGACCACAGGTGTTCGCCGAGTTTGTCTCGCGCCCAGGCTGCCGGGTCGTTTCGGTAGTACGCGGTGCGGTCTTCGAATTCGCGGGCGGCGTATTCGGCCCAGTCGAGGGTGGCGGTCACACCGCCCCCTCGGTCAGTTGGTGAGCGCGGCGAGCGCGCGCAGGTGCTGCGGCACGACGGTGCTCACGAGTGCCTGCTGCGCCGCGGTGAGTTTCAGGTCGGCGAGGATCGCCCGCACCGCCCGAGCGACCATGATTCCTTGCTCTTCGGCCAACTTGACCTGCCGGGCTTCGATGCCGACGCGGATCGCGTCCGCGCACACCTTCGCCAGGTGCGCACGTTCCTGCTGGTAGAGCTTGAGGAACGCGTGCGGGACGCTCTCTTGCGTCGTGCCGCGGTCCTCGCCGCCCTCTTTGACCTTGGTGACGCCCCAGATCAGGTCGCTCGGGTCGAGCTCGCGGATCTGCGCCTCAAGCCACGCGACGTGCCCGGCG
The DNA here is from genome assembly GCF_035650855.1 of Actinocrinis sp. Taxonomy (GTDB): domain Bacteria; phylum Actinomycetota; class Actinomycetes; order Streptomycetales; family Catenulisporaceae; genus Actinocrinis. The sequence continues at coordinate 55,663 of NZ_DASRGV010000394.1, forward strand.
GTGCGGTGCACTTCGGCGATGATGGCCCGCTCGGGGCTGATCTCGATCGGCAGCCCGTAGGTTTCGGCCATGATCCTCGCCTCCCGTTCGGTGTACCGGGCGGCCGCTTTGGCTTTGACCTGTTTGGCCGCGCCGCCGTGGAAGCGGGTGCACACGGTGCCGCCGGGCGGGTGGGTGTAGCGGCACTGTTCGCCGGTTTCTTTGCTGGT
>NZ_DASRGV010000395.1:0-14814 GCF_035650855.1 Actinocrinis sp.
CGCTGTGGCATCCCACGCCCCGGTGGTCACGGACGCGCGGGCGGGTGCTGTCGCCGCGGCCACACTGGCCGCCGCGCGGTGCAGGGTGCCGGTCAGCCCGCCCCAGTCGTAGGCGGTCTCGGCGTGCTCGGTCAGGTCCACCCCGGTCACCTCGGCCTCCGCGCTGACCCGCAGGCCGATGGTCGCGTGCACCAGCTTGGCCAGCAGGTAGGAGACCGTGAAGGTGTAGGCGAACACGATCGCCGCGCCCTCGGCCTGCGCCCACAGCTGGTCGAGGCCGCCGCCGTAGAACAGCCCGGCCCGCGCGCCGTTGGCGAAGCCCGAGACCTCTTCCGGCGCGGCGAACAGGCCGATCAGCAGCGTGCCCACGATGCCCCCGACCAGGTGCACGCCGACCACGTCGAGCGAGTCGTCGAAGTCGAACCGGTACTTGAGGTTCACGGCGTAGCAGCACACTGAGCCGGCGGCCAGGCCGATGAAGATGGCGCCGATCGGGGAGACCGAGGCGCAGGACGGGGTGATCGCGACCATTCCTGCTACGGCTCCTGAGGCGGCGCCGATGGTGGTGAAGGTGCCGTGCTGGATCTTCTCCGCGGCCAGCCAGCCGAACACCGCCGTGCACGCGGCGATCTGCGTGTTCAGGAACACCAGCGAGGCCTGGCCGCCCGCGGTGAAGGTGGAGCCGGCGTTGAAGCCGAACCAGCCGAACCACAGCAGCGCGGCGCCGAGCATGACGAGCGGCACGTTGTGCGGCCGCATCGGGTCCTTCCTGAAGCCGATGCGCTTGCCCACGACCAGGGCGCAGGCCAGTGCCCCGGCACCGGAGTTGATCTCCACCGCGGTACCGCCGGCGAAGTCCATCACGTGCAGCTTGGCGTTGATGAAGCCGTTGGGGGAGAACACCCAGTGCGCGACCGGGAAGTAGATCAGCGTGACCCAGCCGAGCACGTAGACCGTCCACCCGACGAACTTGGTGCGGTCGGCGATCGCGCCGGAGATCAGGGCCGGGGTGATGATCGCGAACATCAGCTGGAAGCAGGCCACCGCGAAGATCGGCACCCCGCTCGAGCCGTAGAGGCTCGGGTGGCCGGAGCCGGCGCCGGTGGCTACGCCGTGCATCCCCCACTGCGCGAGCGTGCCCCAGAAACCGTTCCCCTTTGCTTCGTTCGCGTTACCGAACGCCACCGACCAGCCGTAGAGCACCCACGCGACGGTGACCACGGCGATACAGCTGAAATTCATCATCAGCATATTGAGTACGTTCTTCGCGCGGATCATGCCGCCGTAGAAGAAGGCCAGGCCGGGGGTCATGAGCAGGACGAGCGCGGAACTCACGAGCACCCACGCTGTGTTGCCGGTGTCCACTGTTGGCACGGTTAACGGTTCCTTCGGTCGGCGCGGCTCTCGCCAAGGTCAGCAGGGCGATGCGGTGCTCCGACACGATCGCGGCGCAGCGTTACCGCGCGCAGCGCGAGATGTTTCGGCCAGGTGACAAATGCAACGCTGAGGTTACGACTAGTTGACGCGGCCTTCGGGATTCGACGCAGCCAGCAGACGACGCTGCGCGCAGACAGCACTGTGCGGAGTCCTCTGCTGCGAGGGCTCCGCACAGTGCTTGGTGGTCAGCGTTCTGATGTCACCCGTTGGCGCAGAGCAGCGGCCGGAAGGGCAGCGCGGGGGCGCCGTTCGCGACGATCGTGTTGCTGTCGCCCTGGTGCAGGTTGAGGTACCAGGTGCCGTTGGCCGGCATCGAGTTGACCCCGGTGACGGTCCGGGTCTGGTCGACCACGTTGCCGCGGGCGTCCGCCTGGAAGTCCATCAGCATGTAGAGCACCGCGCCCTGGCTCTGGCAGCTGCCGCTGTGGATGTGCGCCGCGTGGGCGCCCGGCGTCAGGCCGCTCGCGTTGAGCGTGACGGTGAGCGTGTGCGCAGCCGCGTCGTAGGCGATCGTGGCCCGGCCGGTCAAGGGGCCCACGTTGACGCCGTTGGTGTTCACGTCGATGCCGGTCAGGCTCGACCGCTTACCCCACGGGCTGTAGGAGAGCTGTCCGCTGCGTGCGATCGGCTCCGCGGCGAGCGAGGTGTTTGCGTTGCTGCCGTTGCTGCCGGAGTTGGCGGCGTCGCTGCCGATCGTGCCGAGCCGGATGATGAACCGGCTGCTGTAAGGCAGGGTCCTGACGGAACCGGCCGCCTGCAGGGTCGCGTTGGCCGCGCCGGTGGCGTCGGCGGTCAGCGGGCTGGCGAAGCGCACGATCGGGGTGGTCGCGCCGTCGGAACCGGGCGCGTCGATCTCGACCGTGTGCGACGAGCCCGGCGTCAGACCGGTGACGGCCACGTTCGCCGTGACGTTGCCGTCCCCGTCGCGGTGCAGCGTCACGCTGCCGGTCGGCATCGGCGCGAGCGACAGGCGGCGGACCGCGGGACGGCTCGGCGTGGCCAGCATGCCGTCCGTGTTGCCCGCGCCGTCGACGTAGAAGCCGACGAGGGTGCCGGCGTCGTTCACGCCGTTGACCGTGGTGGTGCCGACCCCTGCCGGGTCGTCCACCTGCTTGAAGCCGCCGGTCGCCGTCCAGGTGAAGCCGTGCGTCTGCGCGGCGTCGCCCGAGCCCACCTGGTAGAAGCCGACGACCTCGCGATGGTCGTTGACGCCGAGCGCCTGCGTCATCGCGGCGCCCGGGTAGGCGAGGGTGGTCAGCGTGCCGTGCGCGGTGAGCAGGAAGCCCTCGGTCGCGCCGCCCGAGCCGGCGAAGAAGCCTGCGATGTCACCGTTGTCGTTGATCGCGGTGGCGGTGGTGCTCGTCGCTTGCGAGACGGTGATCGTGCGGAAGGTGTGGCGGTCGATGTTGTATTCGTACCCGTGGTTGTTGCCGGCCGCGTCGGTGTAGAACCCGACCGCGTTGTCGTAGTCGTTGACGCCGAGCAGCTGGTTCACCGGCGGGTTGGCGTTGTTGCCGGTCGGGAAGGCGACGCGGTGGAAGGCGCCGTCGCGGTAGTAGAAGCCGGTGTTGTCGTTCATCTGGTTGGCGTTGTTCATGGCGGACCAGAAGCCGACCGTCACGTCGTGGCCGTTGATCGCGGTCACCTGGGTCTGCGCCGAGCCGGGGAAGTTCTCGTTCACGAAGTAGCCCCCGCTGTTGCCCACCCGGTAGCCCTTGTTCGGGTGGCCCTGCGCGCCGGAGCCGAAGTACCCGGCGATGATCCCGGAGTTGTTGATGCCGAGCAGCTGGTTGAACGTCGGGTCCGCGCCGTCGTTCACGGTGCGGAACGCGTACGAGACCGGCTGGACGAACGAAGCGGAGTCAGCCGAGGATGACGTGCCGTCGCCCTGCGTGGTCGTGCTGCCGTTCATCGCGCCGCGCTGGTCCATCGCGCCGGACTGGCCCGCGGCAGCCGTGCCGGTCTGTGTCTTCCCATTGGCCGCGGAACCGATCGTCCCCAAACCCGCTGACTTGGGCGTGCAAGCCGCTGCGGCGCCGACGACCGCGGTCGCCATGATGCACGCGAGTGCCTTCTTCATGCTGATCCCTACCCCTGACTGCCGAATTCCGGGCCGGCCGCTGCCTGGTCGCCTGGTTCCCTGCGCTTCTGCCTGCCGGCCGTACGGTGCCTGATCGCACTACCGATGCTGCCTGGCGGGGGCGGGAAAGAGGATCATGCAGGCATGCCGAACGCGGGGGTGTGCGTGCACCCCGGCCGGGTTCGCGGGCGGCCCGCGGACAGGGGCGTGCGCGCCCTGGTCAGGGTTCGGTCACTGGTGCTGAGATTTGGAGTCGAGCAGGGTGAGCACCGCGGCGACGCGGCGGTCCATGTCGACGCTGTCGCCGAGTCCGAGCTTAGCGAACAGGGTGTTGATGTGCTTCTGCACGGCGCGCTCGGTCAGGAACAGGCTCTTCGCGATCGTGGCGTTGTTCTTGCCCTGGGCCATCTGCTCGAGGACCTCGCGCTCGCGGCGGGTGAGGGTGGCCAGCGGTGAACCCTCGGCCCGCTCGCGCCGTGTGACGAGTGCCTCGACCAGCTGCGGATCGAGGGCGGACCCGCCGGCGGCCACCTGGTGCAGCGAGCGCTGCAGTTCGGCGATGTCGCCGATGCGCTCCTTGAGCAGGTAGCCGGCCCCGGAGGCGCCGGCGCGCAGGAACTCGTAGGCGTATTGGGGGTCGGCGAATTGGGTCAGCAGGATCACCCCGGTGCCGGGGTAGCGCTCGCGGATCGCCGCGGCGGCGGCCAGGCCCTCGGTCGAGTGGCCCGGCGGCATCCGGATGTCGGTGATCACCACGTCGGGGCGGTGCTCCTCGACGGCCGCGAGCAGCGCTTCGCCGTCCGCCACCGCCGCGAGCAGTTCGACGTCGTCGAGCGCTTGGAGCAGCGCCGCGGTGCCGGCCCGCAGCAGGTAGTTGTCCTCGGCGAGGACCACGCGGATCGACACTGCCCCTCCCGTCGCCCGGCGATGTCTGGTATCCAAAGCGCATCAGATCGCAGATGCGCTGCACGGTCAATCGCGACAAGTTTCTCAGAGCGCCGCCGGCTAAGCCGCGACGGCGCGGCGCGGATCCCGCGGTCGTCGGCGTGTCGGCCGGGAGGTGCAGTCGATGCAGGGCTTTGAGAGTGGCGGCGCTCGCGCGGTCGTGAGCGGTCTGGTCGAGACGGTCTTCGCCGCGGCGTACGTGGTCGCGGTGTACGAACTCGTCGTCGCCGGCGGCATCGCGCTGTGGTCGAACGCGACCGACGACTGGATCCTGCAAATGTGGATCGTGGCCGCCGTGATCTGCGGGATCGGCTTGAAGCCGGTCCGCTCGCTCGCGCGCCTGCTGCTGCGGCGGCTGTGGCCGCCGGCGGGGGAGCCGTACGCCGCGCTCGCCTCCTTCGTCGCCGCGGCGTCCGCAGCGGACCAAGACCGGGATCAAGACCGTGTCCAAGACCGCGACGCGGACCGGGGCCAGGCTGCGGATCGGGACCAGCCCGCGTTGCGGCGTCTGGCGCAGCTCGCGATGGCGGGGACCGGGGCTAAGGCCGCCGCGGTCTGGTGCCGGCAGGCCGACGGGACGCTGCGCCGTGCCGCGCGGTGGCCCGAAGACGGCGCGTCGGAGGACGGCTTGCCGGAGGGCGGCGGCGAAAGCGTCGCAGGCCTCGCCGAACTCGCGGCGTCGCCGGGCGTCGATCACCTCGTCTCAGTGCTCGACGCGGGGGAGTCGCTCGGCGCGCTGGCCTTGACCGTCGCACCCACGCGCGGCCTGACTCCCCGCGACGAGCGGCTGGCGGCGGACATGGCGAACGCAGCCGGGCCGTTGCTGCGCAACGCCGAACTGGCCGCCCGGCTGGCCGAGCAGGTGCGCAGGCAGACCGAGCAGGCCGCCGAGCTCGACAGTTCGCGCAGGCGGGTGCTTGCGGCCCGCGACGCCGCCCGGGAGCAGCTCGGCCGCGAGATCGGCGCCAACGTCGGCGATCCGCTGCTGCAGTGTTCTGCCACGGTGTCCGCGATGCTCGACGACGAGGCCGGCCGCGCGTCCCGCTGGGGCGACGAGCTGGCGGACATGGCGAGGCTGATCGATTCCGCGATCGGCGACTTCCGCCGGATCGTGCACGGCGTCTACCCGGCGGTGCTCACCGATCACGGACTGGCGCCGGCGTTGGAGAACCTTCTCAACGACCTGCCTCGGCGCGCCGTGCTAAACGCGCCGGGCCTGCCGAGGCTCGCGGCGCGAGTGGAGTCCGGTGTGTACTTCTGCGTCACGGCGATGGTCGGCGCGCTGTCGGCCGGGACGGAACGATCTCTGCGCGTGAACATCGATGTCGATGACGCGTCGCTGACGGTGGTGATCCTCGACGGAGACGAGCCTTCCGGTGACGGCGAATCGGCGCAGCCAGCGGCACTGGGGCTGCCGGACGTGCTCTCCGACCGCGTCGAGGCGCTGGAGGGGACCTTGCACGCCACCAGCGGCCGGGAATGGTCGCGCTACGAGCTCACGGTGCCGTTGACGGCGAGCGAGGAAGGCGCGGGGACGAAAGACGGGGCGGTCTCCGTATGACAACTTCGACTCCTGACACGGTTCTCCCGGCGGCTGAGCAGCCCGCAGCGGGAAAGACCGCGGCCCGGCTCCGTGCCGGTTCGTGGCACATCGCGGCCGCGCTGTACGCCGCTCTCGCCGGTATCTGGCTTCTGATCGGGCTCGTCGTCGCGGTAGCAGCGCACACCTCTGCCCTGCACACGTGGGCGCAGGCCGCGGCCGACGGCAAGCACGGCTCAGCGTGGACCCCGCTCGGCCGGGGCCTGGTCGCCGGTGCTGCGCACAGCTATCCGGTCACCGGTGTCGTGCTCGACTACGTTTACAGCGCAGCGCTTCTGCTTGTTGCCGTGGCAGCCGCGCGGTTGGCCGGCCGCGACCGGACCTCGCGGTTCCTCGTGATCGGTCTGATGGGGACGGCGGCGGCGTTCAACCTCCAGGCTCACACCGCCATCGACGCCATGGCTGCGACGACGGGCTGGTCCAGCGGCTTGCTCGATTGGCTGCACACGACGCTGTTTCACGGCGTCGGCGTCGCGGCCTACCTCGCGGCTCTGGTCGTCTTCCCGACCGGGAAGCGTGAGTGGATCAACGTACGCAATCACGCCGTGCGTACGCCGATCACCCTGCTCGCGGGGATCTTGGCGCTCGCTCTCGGGGCGTCCAGCACCGCGTATCCCCACACGCTCAGCTTCCTGATCTTCTTCGGGCTGATCGCGCCGCTCTGCGGCGGGGTCGTGCAGCGCAGCCGTCTGATTCGGCCCGCGACGGCAGAAGCCCGGCAGCAGTCGAGGATCCTGTTGTGGGCCTTGGGCGGAACCCTCGCCGCAGCGGCGCTGCTCGTCGGAATCGCGCTGGGTACGCAGGCGTTGGCGGACACTCCCGGCCTGCCCAAGGAAGTGCCCGGGATCAGCGCGGGGATGCCGGGCATGACCGGGCATCTGCCGGGACCAGAGGGGATCGGCTCCCAGACCGTCGTCTTCTGGATCTTCCGCGTCCTCTCCATCGCAGTTCCCTGCGCCGTCCTGGCCGGACTGCTGCGACTGCGGCTGTGGACCTTCGAGCTGCTGTTCAATCGAGCCCTGATCTACGGCCTGCTGGCGGCGGTGATCGGCGCCGTGTACGTGTTCGGGGTCGTCCGTGTGGACGCCTGGTTCGGCCTCGATTCGGACTGGCTCGCCCCGCCGCAGGTCGCCGCGGCGGGTCTGGTCGCGCTCGCGTTCCATCCGGTGCGCGTCCGGCTCGAACGCCTCGCCGACCGGCTGTTGTACGGCCGGCGCATCGCCCCCTACGACGTGCTCGCGCAGATATCAGCCCTCTCCGACAGCGGCAGCGGCGGACCGGGCGAGGCGGCACTCACCGACCTGGCACGCATCGTCGCGCTAGGTCTGCGCACCCGCTACGCGGTCGCATGCCTCGACCTCGAGGACGGCACCGAGGCTCGGTATCAGTGGCCTTCCGAAGCTGTCCGCATCGAAGACGCGGAACGAACCGTCGCCGTCGAGTACCGCGGATCGCCGGTTGGAAGGGTCCTCATCCCGGTCCAAGCAGGCCGCACACCGGCGAACGAGCGGCGCACGCTGCTCGATCACCTCGCGCGCGCGGCAGGCGTCGTCATGCACAACGCGCGGCTGACCATCGACCTCGAACACCGGCTGCGCGTCATCGAGGCGCGCGCCGCCGAGATACGAGCCTCACGCTGGCGGATCGTCGCGGCCCAGGACAGCGAGCGCCGCGAGCTGGAACGTGACCTGCACGACGGCGCGCAACCCGGCCTGACCGCGGTGCGGCTCTCGCTCGGCCTGGTGTCGCACCTCGTCGCGTCGGGGAGCGACGCCGCGAGCGAGGCGCTGCTGCGCTTGCGCACGCAGATCGACGACGCCACGTTGAGCCTGCGCCAGACGCTGCGCGGCCTCGCGCCCACCGCGCTTGGCGAGCACGGGATCATCAGGGCCTTGGCAGAGCTCGCGCAGTCCCTTGGCGCGGACGTGGATTTCCGCGTCGACGAGGAGACCCGCCAGGCCCGATTCGGACCGCAAACCGAGGCGGCCGTGTACTTCTGCTGCGCCGAGGCGATTCAGAACGCTGTCAAGCACTGCGCCGGTGCGGCAGTCGCGGCCACGCTGCGATGGGAGGGCGAACGCTCCCGGCTGCTCTTCGAAATCGCCGACGACGGGCCCGGATTCGACGCCGCCGGCTCTACCGGCAACGGGATCCAGAACATGGCCGACCGCATCGGCGCGGCCGGCGGCGTCCTGAAGATCGAGTCCGAGCCGGGCGCGGGCACGAAGGTCTCCGGCAGCGTGCCGACGACGTCCGGGGAAGGCGAACCTCCGGCGCTCGCCGCCAGCCGCAAGAGCAACGCAATGCCCTGAGGCCGGTCGGTGTCTGCCCGGTGTCCGCTCGGCTCAGCCGCTCCAGGGAGCGTTCTCGTCGAACTGCTCGGCGCGCTGGGTCAGGCTGAACCAGTTGCCTGAGTCGTCGCGGAAGAGCGCCTCCACGCCGTACGGCCGCCGCTTGGGCTCCTGGACGAACTCCACGCCGCGCGCGGACAGCTCCTCGTAGGTCTTCTGGCAGTCGTCCGTGCTCATCACCCCCGCGCCGAGCACGCCCTTCGCGACCAGCTCGCGCAGCTGCCGGGCGGACTCGGGGTCGACCGCGGGCGGCCCCGGCAGCATGAGGGTGAGCGAGTGGTCCGGCTGGCCCTTCGCGCCGACCGTCACCCACCGGGCGCCCGGCCCCATCTCCACGTCGAACCGCAGCTCGAAGCCGAGCTTCCGGGTGTAGAACTCCAGCGCGGAGTCCTGGTCGAGCACCCACACCGTCGAGATCGTCAGCCCGGTGATCATGATTCCGCTCCTCGCTCGGGGCTGGGGCGGCTCGCTCCCGCCGCCCGTTTGCCTGCATGTCTACTGCCTCCCGGCCAGCCTAAGAGCGCGCGGGCGCAGCCGGCTTCTCGAGATTTGCGTCGCCGTCGTCGAAGCCGCCCGCCCACAGCAGGACGAAGCAGCCGGGCACGGCAGCCGGCCCGCCACGCAGCGCGGCGTTCCGGAACTCGGTCGGCGTCCGCCCCGTGAACTGCTTGAAACGCGTGCAGAAGCTGCCCAGGCTCTCGAACCCGACCGCCGTGCACACCTCGCTCACCGTGAGGTTCGCGCTGTGCAGCAGGTCCTGGGCCCGCTCGACCCGGCGCCTGGACAGGTAGCGCCCCGGGCTCTCGCCGTAGGCCTGCTTGAACAGCCGGATGAAGTGGTAGGGCGAGTAGCCCGCGATCGCGGCGACGGCGTTCAAGTCGAGGCGCTGCGCCCAGTCGCGGTCCATTGCATCTTTCGCGCGGCGCAGCAGCTTGAGCCGCGCGAGGTCCTGGTCGCCGCCGAGCGGGGCATCGGTCACGCCTTCAGCCTGCCACGTCCCGCCGGCGTTCACCGGATCGGGGGAATGCGATCGCGGCAGGCGCGGGAATCGCCGTGCCCGGATAATCGCGACCGCGGCCCGGTGATGCGGCGTTATGCCCCGACGCCGGGCGAGCCGGTTTCCGCCCGTGTCCCGGAATTTCGTTCACATGTTCCATACGGTTGAGTATGTGTATTGCGAAAGCCGGCCCGCGCGTAGGCCGCGAGCTGCGGATTCTTTTTCCCGGCTCTTGAACGAAATCGGGCCGACATCGGCTGGACATAGCGGCCCACCAGGGCGAGGCTATAGCGCGGCTCAGCCGCAACATGACCGTATCCCCACAGTCGCAGTCAGGTCACGGATGGTTTCAGTGTCGGAAGTTGCTTTCGCGCGTTCCTGGCATCATTTCTACGCACGCGGAGTGCCGCACACCATCGACATACCCGACGTGCCCGTCACCCGGCTGCTTGACGACGCGGCGGAGCAGTACGGACGCCGTACCGCGCTGGTCTACTTCGGCCGGGAGATCACCTACGCCCGGCTGCTCAAGCTCGTCGACCTCTTCGCCGACGGCCTCGCCGGGCTCGGCGTGCGGCGCGGCGACCGGGTCGCGCTGATCCTGCCCAACTGCCCGCAGTTCACCATCGCCTGGTTCGCGGTCCTGCGCATCGGCGCGGTCGCCGTCCCGTTCAACCCGCTCTACACCGCCGACGAGATGCGCCACCAGCTGCACAACAGCGGCGCCACCGTCGCGATCGCGTTCGACCAGTCGTACGACCGCATCGAGCGGGTCCGGGCGGAGACGAACCTGCGGCACGTCGTGCTCACCTCGCTGACCGAGTACCTGCCGCGCAAGCTGCGCCTCGCGCTGCGGCTGCCGCTGCGCCGCGCCCGCGAGGCCAAGGAGCGGCTGACCGCGGAGGTGCCGCCGGACGCCCCGGTGCTGAGCTGGAACGACGTGTTCGACCAGGCCATCGGCCCACGACCGCAGACCAAGGTCGACCCGGAGCGGGCCAACGCCGCGCTGCTGTACACCGGCGGCACCACCGGCCGGCCCAAGGGCGCCATGCTCACCCACCGCAACCTGGTCGCCAACGCGCACCAGGTGGCCGCGTGGGACCCGCACCTGGCCCCCGGCAGGGACGTGGCGATCAGCGTACTGCCCGGCTTCCACGCCTACGGCCTGGTGTTCGCGCTCACCGCGGTGCTCATCGGCGCGACCACGGTGCAGCTGCCGACCTTCGACCTCGAACTGCTGTTCAAGGCGACCAGGAAGCTGCGCCCGACCATCTTCCCCGGCGTTCCGCCGATCTACTCGCAGATGCTCGCCGCCGACCGCAGGGCGCTGCGGCCGTTCAAGGCGCTGAGATCGTGCATCTCCGGGGCGATGCGGCTGCCGGCCGAGACCATCGACGCGTTCAAGGACGCCACCGGCTGCCAGCTGGTCGAGGGCTACGGCCTGACCGAGGCCTCACCGGTGGTCAGCTGCAACCCGATCGGGGTCAACGCCCGCCCGGGCACCGTCGGCATCCCGCTGCCCAACACCGACGTCATGATCGTCGACGAGCACGAGGGCATCCGCGAGGTGAGCCCCGGCGAGGCCGGCGAGCTGGCGGTGCGCGGCCCGCAGGTCTTCGCCGGCTACTGGCACGAGCCCGACGACACCGACAACATGCTGCACGACGGCTGGCTGCACACCGGCGACATCGCGGTGATGAGCCCGGACGGCTTCCTCACCATCATCGATCGCAAGCGGGACGTGATCATCGCCAGCGGCTTCTCGGTGTTCCCGTCCGAGATCGAGGACGTGCTCATGGAGCTGCCGGCGGTCAAGGAGGCCGCGGTGGTCGGCGTGCCCGACTCGTACCGCGGCGAGACGGTACTGGCCTGCGTCGTACTCAAGGAGGGCGCGCAGATCACCGAGCAGGAGATCATCGAGCACTGCCAGGAGCACCTGGCGGCGTACAAGGTCCCGAAGCTCGTCGAGTTCCGCACCCAGCTGCCGCACAACATCATCGGCAAGGTACTGCGACGACTGGTGCGCGACGAGTACACCTCGCGTGCTGCGATGGCTGGGGCGGCGGACACGGCGCCGGCCCCGTCCCCGACTTATCCGGAACCGGGGCCGTGGCAGGGGGCGCAGGCCGGGCTGGGGCCCGAGACGGTCACCGGCCCTGAGCCGACCGCTACGCCTTGAGCTTGTCCTCGAGGAAAGCCAGCACCCGCTCGACGCCCTCCTGCTGGCGGTGCTCCGTCAGCGTGGAGTGCTTGCGGCCGGGGAACTCCACCGCAAGGAAGTTGTCACCGAGTTCGCGGCGCAGGGTTTCAAAACGGTTGCCGACCGCGGGGTCGTCCTCGTAGCGCAGGCCGAGCACCTGGCATCCGGCCGCGACCTTGGTCTTGACCGATTCCCAGTCGACCGGGCTGAGCCCGAGGTCGGCCTTGCGCGCCTTGCCGATCGGCGCGGGCGAGGCCGGCTGAGCGACCACGGGCGCGGCTACGGGCGCGTCGGCGAGCATCGCGAGCGCGTACCCACCTGTCGCGCACATGCCGACGGCGCCGACGCCGGGTCCGCCCAGCTCGGCGTGCAGCTCACGGGCCAGGGACCTGAGCCACGTCGCCACCGGGACGGTGCGCCCGAGCGCGAACAGGCTGAACTCCCTGCTGATGCAGACCTGGGCGACGCTGCGCAGCATCTCGCGGCCGCTCACCGCGGCCGCGTCGCGACCGAAGAGCGACGGCAGCACGACCGTGAACCCCCGCGCCACCACCTCCTCGGCGAACGCGATGACCTCGGGCGTGATCCCGGGCAGCTCGTGGATCACGATCACGCCCGGTCCGCTGCCCTTGCGGTACGTCGGATGCGTGATGCCGTCGGCCGTGTGGCTGCCGGAAGTCCAAGAGTCGAGCAATCCCATGGCAAGAACACTATGCCCGCCAGGCACCCGACGACAGGGCCGTCGCTGTCCCGCTGAAGAGCACCACCCGATCGGCCCGAACCCGACTCAGCACCCTCCCAATCGGCGCTCAAGTGTCTATGCTGCCTTCAGCACTCGGTAGGTGCCTTCGTGCCGTCGTCGGGCTCGACGGTTGCGCTGCGCGCCGTCAGGGGGTCGTGGATGTGGTTCGAGATGCTCGGCTCCTTGCGCGTGATCGACGGGGGAGTCGAGCTGCCGGTGCCGGGAATCAGGCAGCGAATCGTCTTGAGCGCCCTGCTGACCTGCCCGAACCGGCCGATCTCGGCGGGCCGGCTGGCTGAGCTCGTGTGGGACGGCGCACCGCCTGCCGGGGCCGCCACCACGCTGCGCACGTATGTAAGGCGTCTGCGCCTGAGTCTCGGACCCGCCGGAGTGAGGATCGTGACACGCGATCCCGGCTACCTGATCGAGGCCGGTGAGTCAGAGGTCGATGCTCTTCGGTTCGAAGCCTTGTGCCGCGAGGCCTCGGCCGCGGCGCGCGCCGGGGACTGGCCCGTGGCCGCCGAGGCTTGCGAGCGGGCCCTGGCGCTTTGGCAGGGGGCGCCGCTCGCCGACGTGCCGTGCCAGCTCCTGCGGGACGAGTGGCTGCCGAGGCTCGACCAGCTGCGCCTCCAAGCGGTGGAAGAGCTCGTAGACGCCGAACTGCAGCTCGGGCGGTACGACCAGGCCATCGAGCGGCTGCGCCTGCTGACCGCGCAGCACCCGCTGCGCGAACGCTTCCACGCTCAGCTCATGCTCGCCCTCGCCCACTGTGGCAGGCAGGCCGAGGCGCTGACGGTCTACCAGGGCGCGCGCCGGGTCCTGGTCGAGGAGCTGGGCCTGGAACCGGGACCTGAGCTGCGCGGCGCGCAGGAGCGCGTCCTCGCCGGCGAGCTGACGCCGGCTCCGGATCCACGCGCGGTGCCGCGCCAGTTGCCGGCCGCGGTGCGCCATTTCACCGGCCGGGTCCGCGAGATCGATCGGCTGGCGGACCTGGCCCGCGAGAGCGGCTGCGGGGAAGCGGGCGGGGCGGTGGTGATCTCCGCCATCGACGGTATGGCCGGCGTCGGCAAGACCGCGCTCGCCGTGCACGTCGCACACCGGGCCGCCGAGTGCTTCCCGGACGGCCAGCTCTTCATCGACCTGCACGGCTACACCGAGGGCCTGCGTCCGCGCGCCCCAGGCGAGGTGCTGGAGACCTTCCTGCGCGCGCTCGGTGTACCACCGAAACAGGTCCCTGACAACGCGGAGGAACGCGCCGCCCTCTACCGCGAGCGCCTCGCCGACACGCGGACACTCGTCCTGCTCGACAACGCCGCGAGTGAGGCGCAGGTACGGCCGCTGCTTCCCGGCTCGGCCGGATGCGTGGTGCTGGTGACCAGCCGCAGGCGCCTGAAAGGGCTCGACGACGCGTACTCGTTCCCGCTGGACGTGCTGCCGCTGCCCGACGCCGTCACCCTGTTCCGGGAAGTCGCCCGGCTGGACGGCGCCGCGGCCAATGACCCTCGCCTCGAAGAGATCGTCCGGCTGTGCGGGAGGCTTCCCCTGGCGCTGCGCATCGCCGCCGCGCTCATCCGCCACCGGCCCGCGTGGAGCCTCGCGCATCTGGCCGAGAAGCTGCGCGAGGGAGCCCCCGGACTGACCGGGTTCGACGACGGCGACCGCGCGCTCGCGACCGTGTTCGAGCTCTCCTACCAGGCGCTCGACGAACCCCTGCGGCTGCTGTTCCGCCGGCTCGGCGCGGTTCCCGGCCCGGACTTCGACGCGCACTCCTGCGCGGCGCTCCTCGACGCCGAGCAGTCCGACGCCGAGCGGTGGCTCGAGCTGCTCGTCGATCACAATCTGCTGAGCGAGCCGGCCGAGGGCCGCTATCAGCTGCACGATCTGATCCGGCTCTACGCTCGTGCACTCGCGGACGCCGACCCGGCCGACGAAACCGCGGCCGCGATCGAACGCCTCGCGATCTACTACGGGCGGACCGCGGCCTGGGCGGACGCACGCATCGCGCGCCACCGGCGCCCGGGAGACTCGGGCCAGATCCCCGCGTGTGCGCCACCGTTGATCGACACCGACCAGGCCTGGGCCTGGCTGCGCGCCGAGCGTGCCAATGTAGAGGCCTGCATCCGACACGCCACCGCACGCGACCGCGACGACCTCGTCACGTCCTTGGTGACCGGACTCACGACCCTGCTACGCGTCGACGGACGCTGGCCCGAGGCCGTCGCCGCGCACACGGCGGCCTTAACCTCCGCCCGGCGGCTCGGCGATCGGCTGGCCGAGGCGAACACACTGGCCAGCCTCGGCGACGTGCGCCGGCTGGCGGGCGATTTCTCCGGCGCGACCGCAGACCTCGAACAAGCCCTCGGCGTCTACCGCGAACTGGGCGATCTCCTCGGCCAGGCCAACACGCTGAGCGGCCTGGGCACGGTATGGATGCTGACCGGCGAGTTCCCGGGTGCGGTGCG
>NZ_DASRGV010000396.1:0-15209 GCF_035650855.1 Actinocrinis sp.
CTGGCCGGCCTGCTCGACCTGGGATACGTAGCGTTCCTCGGTGTCGGTGCGTACAGCGCGGCGCTGGTCTCCGGTGCTCTGTCATCCCGGTACGCGCACACGGTGCTGCCGTTCTGGGGCCAGATCCTGATCGGCGTGAGCGTCTCGATCATCGCGGGTGTCATCATCGGCGCCCCGACCCTGCGGCTGCGCGGTGACTATCTCGCGATTGTCACGCTCGGCTTCGGTGAGATCTTCCGGATCGTGGTCAACAACCTCAACGGGCAGTCGGGTCCCGACCTGACCAACGGCCCCGAGGGCATCTACGGCGTGCCGGACCTGAAGCTGTTCGGGTACGACTTCGGTGCGAACCACACCATCTTCGGGGTCTCCTTCGGCAAGTTCGCCAACTACTACCTGCTGCTACTGGTGGCGATGGCGATCGTGGTGTTCATCTACGCGCGGGTCAACGAGTCGCGGCTCGGCCGCGCCTGGGTGGCCATCCGCGAGGACGAGACCGCAGCCGAGGCGATGGGCATCCACGGCTACCGGTTCAAGCTGCTCGCCTTCGCCCTGGGCGCGGCGCTGGCCGGATTCGCCGGCACCATCAACGCGCACCTGCTCAACACGGTGACCCCGGACCAGTACATGTTCTCCGCGTCCGCCCCGCCGAACTCCGCGTTCCTGCTCGCCGCCGTGGTGCTCGGCGGCATGGGCACGATCAGCGGCCCGCTGCTCGGCGCGGCGCTGCTCTACCTGGTGCCGGCCAAGTTCCAGTTCTTCCAGAACAAGCAGCTGCTGCTGTTCGGACTCGCGCTGATCCTGATGATGCGGTTCCGGCCGGAGGGCCTGGTGCCCAACAAGCGCAGGCAGCTGGAGTTCCACGCGGAGGAGGTCGCCGAGGCCGAGGCCCTTGAAGTGGCCGAGTCCGAGGCGCCGGAAGCGGAGGCCGTGGCATGACCACCCTGACGACCACCGAGCCCGCCGACCGGGTCGGCACCGCGGTGCTCGAAGCGCGCGGCGTGACCATGCGGTTCGGCGGGCTGACCGCCGTCGACGGCGTGGACCTGACCGTCGGCGACCGGGAGATCGTCGGTCTGATCGGCCCGAACGGCGCCGGCAAGACCACCTTCTTCAACTGCCTGACCGGCCTGTACGTGCCCACCTCCGGCGAGGTGCGGTACAAGGGCGCGGTGCTGCCCGCCAAGCCCTACCGGGTGACCCAGGCGGGCATCGCGCGCACCTTCCAGAACATCCGGCTGTTCGCGAACATGACAGTGCTCGAGAACGTCATGGTCGGCCGGCACTGCCGCACCAAGGAGGGGCTGTTCTCGGCGATCGGGCGCGGCCCGCGCTACCGTGCGGCCGAGCGCGAGGCCCGGGACAACGCCCGCGAACTGCTCGACTTCCTCGGCATCGGCAGGCACGCGAACTCGCTGGCCCGCAACCTGCCCTACGGCGACCAGCGCAAGCTGGAGATCGCCCGGGCGATGGCCAGCGACCCGGGCCTGATCCTGCTCGACGAGCCGACCGCGGGCATGAACCCGCAGGAGACCAGGGCCACCCAGGAGGTCGTGTTCAAGATCCGCGAGCGCGGCCTTGCCGTGGTGGTGATCGAGCACGACATGCGGTTCATCTTCGGCCTCTGCGACCGGGTCGCGGTGCTGGTGCAGGGCCGCAAGCTGGTCGAGGGCACGCCGGAGGTGGTCCGCGCGGACGAGCGGGTCATCGCGGCCTACCTCGGCACGCCGTACGAGGATGACGCAGCGGCCCGCGGCGCGGCCGGCGACGGCGGCGGCGACGCCGCCACGGTGCGCGCGGCCGGCGAGGACGAAGGGACGGCCTCCTGATGGCCCTGTTGGAGGTCCACGACCTGCACGTCGCCTACGGCAAGATCGAGGCGGTCAAGGGCATCAGCTTCTCCGTGGAGCAGGGCCAGGTCGTCACGCTGATCGGCACGAACGGCGCCGGCAAGACTACGACCCTGCGCACCATCTCCGGGCTGCTGCGGCCCGCGGCGGGCTCGATCACCTTCGACGGCAAGCCGATCCAGAACACCCCGGCGCACCAGATCGTCGAGCTCGGGCTCGCCCACTCCCCGGAGGGGCGGCACATCTTCCCGCGCATGACCATCGAGGAGAACCTGCTGCTCGGTGCGTACCTGCGCAAGGACGCGCCGGGTATCGCGGACGACGTGTCCAGGGCGTACACGATGTTCCCGATCCTCGGCGAGCGGCGGTCCCAGGCCGCGGGCACGCTCTCCGGCGGCGAGCAGCAGATGCTCGCCATGGCCAGGGCGCTGATGTGCAAGCCGCGGCTGCTCATGCTCGACGAGCCGTCGATGGGCCTCTCGCCGATCATGATGAAGCAGATCATGGACACCATCGCGGAGCTCAAGTCCGCCGGCACGACCATCCTCCTGGTCGAGCAGAACGCGCAGGCCGCGCTCTCGCTCGCGGACGAGGGGCACGTGCTGGAGGTGGGCCGCATCGCGCTGTCCGGCCGCGGTTCGGAGCTGCTGCACGACGAGCAGGTGCGCAAGACGTACCTCGGCGAGGAATAGCCCGCGCCGCCGCTCGACTCCGCGCCGAGCGGTCAGGACCCTGCCACGACCACGCCGATCGTGTGCGGGGCCTGACTGCTCGCGCGGCCGGGGCACACCTGCCGCAGCAGGTCGGCCAGGTCGCTGGAGTACCGCTCGCCGAGGATGGTGAAGCGGTCGATGACGCCGGCCGGTCCGTCCGCGACCACGTCCACGAAGCCCATCGACTCGCCGATGGGGACCGTGGCGCAGTTCGTCACGGTGAGTTCCAGCCGCACGTTCGCGCCTGCCGGGGGCAGCGGCGCGACGGACGGCGGCGGGTCGGCGCGTGCCGTCACGCCGTTCTCGCTCACGTAGTAGGCGATGATGCGCACGCTCGCGCCCGGTACCGGCGTGACGCGCAGATTGACGTCGATCCTGTGCTGCGGCACGGAGACGACGTACGCGTTGCGATACGCGACGGTGACGCTGAACGCGGCGTAGTCCGGCGGCGGCGGGGTGGGCGTCGCGAAGTGGAGCGACAAGTTCGGGGCGGGCGCCGTCGTGCCGTGCGTCGCCCACAGCGCCGCGCCGAGCACCGCGACGGCGAGAGTGGTCATCGCGGCCGGGCGCAGGTCACGCGAGCGGCCGGCGGGGGAGAGCAGCGCGGCTGGGCTGTCGTCCTCGAACTCGATCTCCAGTGCGCCCTGCGCATCCTCGTCGTGTGCCCGAGTGCGGTCGCGGTCGTGGGCGTACGGCTCGAAGTCATCCGCCGCGATCTCATAGCCGGACACGGTTTCCGCTCCGGATCGAGCGTTCCGCTCGCCGCCGCGGTTCGTCCGGCCGAAGCCGCGCGGTTCCGCCGTCTGACCGCCAGCCTTGCGCTTCATGCAGTCCAGTGTCCGATGTAAGTGCCTGCTGTGGAACGCCCCTTGACAGAGTTCCGCCGCGCCGCGAAGCTAAGCGAGCGAGTTAGGAAAGTTATCTAACTTAAATCTTGGACGGCCCGGCGTGCGGCGCGATTCCGGGCGCATACCCTCAAGGAGCGAGCAGATGGCTTCGCGCACCATGACGTATCTTGCGCAGCACCGGTTCATCGCGGCGGCGACCGCCGTAACCGCTGCTGCCGGGTGCATGATCGGCCTCGCGGCGACCGGCGCACAAGCCGCCACACCCACGCACGCCTTCCCCACGCACGTCACGTACAAGGTCGGAGTCACGCCGTCGGCGTCTCAGTCCACGAAGGATGCCAAGGTCGAGGCCGCCTACAACGCCTGGAAGTCGACCTACCTGGTACACGGCTGCGCTTCCAACGAGTACTACGTGTCCACCAAGGGCGACGGCGACGCGCCTAACAACGGCCCGGTCTCCGAAGGCCAGGGCTACGGCATGAACATCGTGCCGCTGATGGCCGGGTACGACGCCAACGCGCAGGCCGAGTTCAACGGCCTGTGGCAGCTGGTCAAGGACCACGAGGACCAGTACGGCCTGATGCAGTGGCAGCTGGACGGCAAGACCTGCAAGTACGCCGACAGCGGCACGCCCGACGCCGCCACCGACGGCGACCTCGACGTCGGCTACGGCCTGATCCTCGCGGACAAGCAGTGGGGCGGCTACACCTCGGCCGCGAAGACCTGGCTGGCCAACATCTACGCGCACGACGTGACCTCCGACGGCCACCTCAAGTGCGAGGACGACGGCCCGAGCACCGACACCCGGCCCAGCGACATGATGCTCGATCACCTGCGCGCGTTCGCCGCGTACGACACCGCGCACGACTGGGCGAAGGTGGTCTCGCGCACCGAGGCGATCGTCTCCGAGTTCACCGCGTCGTACTCGTCGACCTACGGCCTGCTCTCCGACTTCGTGGTCAACGCCAACACCACCAGCCCGAAGCCCGCGCCCGCCAACTACCAGGAGGACCAGCCGGACAACATCGTCGGCTACAACTCCATCCGGGTCCCGTGGCACATGGGCACCGACGCGCTGCTGTACGGCGCGTCGACGGCGTCAGTGTCCTACAACGACGCCAAGAAGTGGTCGGCCTGCGCGAAGAAGGTCTCCGGCGGCGACCCGCAGAACGTGTACCCGCACATCAAGCTCGGCTGCACGGCCTATTCGACGAGCGACCAGGCGGAGGAGGCCGGCGACTCGGTGGGCCCGGCCGCGATGGCCGCGGGGGACCAGGCGTGGACCGACACGCTGTGGAACTACCTGGCCACCAACCCGTTCGGCGACGGCTACTACGGCCAGACCATCAAGATGCTCGTGTACATCGTGATGGCGGGCGACTACTGGAACCCGGTCGCCTAACGTACACATCCCCTCGAAAGGGGCAATCGCCCGACGCCTCGTCAGTTGTCCCACAGCATCGCGCAATACGCTGCCCGGCCGCTCTGCCAGTGGTCGGGCAGCAGCGCGTTCGCCGGGAGCGGAACGTCCACCGAGGTCACGTTGCCCTGGGCACTGCGCACGGTCATGTGCAGGACGCCCGGTTGCGCGTCCGGCTTGGTCGAAGCGGCGCTGTCCGGCGTGCCCGCGGAGCAGTCGTAGGCACCGGAGAGCACGACCTCCAGCTGCTGGGTCCGGTTGAGGCTCACCGGGCTGCCGATGTAGCTCAGGCTCAGATCGGACTGGCGCGCTTCGAGCTGAGTGACCGTCACGGAGCCGTTGCCGGTGTCCGCGAGATCGATGAGCAGGTTGAGGCTCTGGTCGTCCGCGCTCGGCGAGTAGGCCGCGTCCAGGACCGCGACCGTCGAGCGCGCCGCCTGACGCTGCGCCGCCTGCGCGACCAGCGCGTTGCTGACGGTCCCGGTCAGGCCGGCCAGCACGACGGCGCCGATAGCGATCTTGCGGTAACGAGGCGCCAGTGCGGCCAAAGTCCAAGCCCGGCGCGGCGGTCTCCACACGCGCGCGCGACCGGGCGCGAGGCTGCCGATGACCTCGCGCTCGCTGACGAGTTTCGCCTCGCCGGGCTCGTTCGCCGCCTCGTCGTCCTCGAATTCGATATATAGCTTCGGTGCTGATCCGTTATGCTCTCGTGATACTCTCACGGTCACAGCATGCGACAGCCGGGGAGTTAACGCCAGTAGCGTCCCGAATCGTCGGGAAGATGACGGAAATCACGGTTTGCGAATGAGGCAGCTGAGGCGCGCCGTGCAGATCCGGCGCCCGTCCTCGTCCGTGATCACGATCTCGTAGGTGGCCATCGAGCGGCCGAGGAACAGCGGAGTCGCCGTGCCGGTCACGATGCCGGAGCGGGCCGAGCGGTGGTGCGTCGCGTTGATCTCCACGCCGACCACCATCGAGCCGGGGCCCGCGTGCACCGCGGCTCCCACGGAACCCATCGTCTCGGCCAGCGCCGCCGAGGCCCCGCCGTGCAGCAGCCCGGCCGGCTGGGTGTTGCCCTCAACCGGCATCGTCGCCACGAGCCGCTGCGCGGAGATCTCGGTGAAGCGGATGCCCAGCTTCTCGCCCAGCGTTCCACCGGTGGCGTATACATCGTGTACCAGGTCCTGGAACGCTTCGTACTCAGGGAGTCGCGCCTCGCCCATGTGCCGGGTCATCCTTTCCGCGTCGTGGGCCCATTGATGTCGGACCCAGCGCATAGGATCGCATCCGTGGAGAAGACGGGAGTATCGGCAGTGAGTGAGACCGGACAGAGCACGGCGACCGGCGGCCCGGCGGGCGCGTCCGCGGCGGGTGGCAAGCTGCTCCTGCTCGACGGCCACTCCATGGCCTACCGGGCCTTCTACGCGCTGCCCGCGGAGAACTTCACCATCTCCACCGGCCAGTCCACCAACGCGATCTACGGCTTCACCTCCATGCTGATCAACGTGGTACGCGACGAGGCGCCCACGCACCTGGCCGTGGCCTTCGACGTCTCCCGCGCCACGCTCAAGCGGACCGCGCTGTTCCCGGCGTACAAGGCGCAGCGCGCCTCCACCCCGGCGGAGTTCGTCGGACAGGTGGAGCTGCTGTGCGAACTGCTGACCGCACTGCACATCCCCGTGTTCCGCAAGGAGGGCTCGGAGGCCGACGACCTGATCGCGACGCTGGCGACCCAGGCCGCGGCCGACGGCTTCGACGTCAGCATCGTCACCGGGGACCGCGACGCGCTGCAGCTGGTCACCGACCACGTCACCGTGCTCTACCCGCGCAAGGGGGTGGCGGACCTGGTGCGCTTCACCCCGGAAGCGGTGGAGGAGAAGTACGGTCTCACCCCGCAGCAGTACCCTGACTTCGCGGCGCTGCGCGGCGACCCCTCCGACAACCTGCCCTCGATCCCCGGCATCGGCGAGAAGACCGCGGCCAAGTGGATCCGTGAATTCGGCTCGCTGGCGCAGCTGGCCGAGCGCGCGGACGAGGTCAAGGGCAAGGCCGGCGAGGCGCTGCGCGCGCACCTGGAGCAGGTACAGACCAACCGGCTGCTCACCGAGCTGGACCGCGAGGTCGAACTCGAGCTGCGGCCGGCCGACCTGGCCCGCGCCGCCGCCGACACCGCCGCGGTCGACCAGCTGTTCACCACGCTGGAGTTCCGCGCCCTGCGCCCGCGGATGAACGACGTCTTCGGCCTCGACGCCCCGGAGCCCGACGCGAGCGCCCCGCGCGACGACGAGCCGGAACTGCACACCGCGGTGCTGCTCACCGGCGAGCTCGCCCCCTGGCTCGCCGAGCACGCCGCCGGAGACGCCCCGATCGGCATCGCGGTCGAGGGCCGCTGGGGCCGCGGCGCCGGCCAGCTGACCGCGATCGCCCTCGCCACCGCCGACGCGCACGCCGCCTACTTCACCCCGGACAGCCTCGACCCCGCCGACGAGGCCG
Organism: Actinocrinis sp.; assembly: GCF_035650855.1. GTDB lineage: Bacteria > Actinomycetota > Actinomycetes > Streptomycetales > Catenulisporaceae > Actinocrinis. Next base: position 7,325 of record NZ_DASRGV010000396.1, read on the forward strand.
CGCTCGGCAAGCTGCTCGCCGACCCGGCCAAGCCCAAGATCCTGCACGACGCGAAGGGCCCGATCCTCGCCTTCGCCGAGCACGGCTTCCCGTTCGCGGGCCTCGGCGGGGACACCGCGCTGGCCGCCTACCTGGTGCAGCCGGGCGTGCGCACCGCCGAGCTGGCCGACCTGGTCCGCCAGTACCTCGGCCGGGAGCTGACCAGCGCCCAGCCGGAGGGCCAGCTGACCCTTGACGTGCTCGGCGAGCAGGACGAGGCCCCGACCGGCCTGATGCGGGCCGCCTCGGTGCTGACCGAGCTGAACACCCGCCTGGAGCAGGAACTCGACCGGCGCGCCGAGTCCGAGCAGACCGCCGAGAACCTGCTGCGCAACGTCGAGCTGCCGCTACTCCTGCTGCTGGCCCGGATGGAGCGCGCCGGCATCGCCGCGGACCGCGAGTACCTGTCCGACCTCGAAGTCGGCTTCGCCGCGGACGTCAAGCACGCGGTGGAGGAAGCGCACTCGGCCACCGGCGTCCAGTTCAACCTCGGCTCGCCCAAGCAGCTGCAGGAGATCCTGTTCGAGCAGCTCAAGCTGCCGAAGACGAAGAAGATCAAGACTGGCTACACCACCGACGCCGACGCGCTGACCTGGCTGGCCGGCCAGACCGACCACCCGCTGCCGGTCATCCTGCTGCGCCACCGCGACGTCAACCGGCTGCGCACCACGGTCGAGGGCCTGATCAAGACGGTGCTTGACGACGGCCGCATCCACACGACGTTCAACCAGATGGTCGCCGCCACCGGCCGGCTGTCCTCGGTGGACCCGAACCTGCAGAACATCCCGATCCGCACCGAGGAGGGCCGCCGCATCCGCAAGGCCTTCATCGCAGGCCCCGGATACGACACGCTGATGACGGCCGACTACAGCCAGATCGAGATGCGCATCATGGCGCACCTCTCCGGCGACGAGGGCCTGATCGAGGCGTTCAACTCGGGCGAGGACCTGCACTCCTCGGTGGCGGCCAAGGTGTGGAACGTGGCGCCCAAGGAGGTCACCGGAGACCTGCGCCGCAAGGTCAAGGCGGTCTCCTACGGCCTGGCCTACGGGCAGTCGGCGTACGGCCTCGCGCAGAACCTCGGCGTGAGCAACGCCGAGGCCACCCACATGATGGAGGACTACTTCGCGCGCTTCGGCGGGATCCGCGACTACCTGCGCGCGGTCGTCGACGAGGCCCGCAAGACCGGCTACACCCAGACGGTGCTCGGCAGAAGGCGCTACCTGCCGGACCTGACCTCCACCAACCCGCACCTGCGCCAGATGGCCGAGCGCATGGCCCTCAACGCGCCGATCCAGGGTTCGGCGGCCGACATCATCAAGGTCGCGATGCTCAAGGTCGACGACGCGCTGCGGGAGCACGAGCTCAAGTCGCGCCTGCTGCTGCAGGTGCACGACGAACTGGTCCTCGAGGTCTGCGACGAGGAGCGCGAACTGGTCGAGCAGCTGGTGCGCCGGGAGATGGGCTCGGCCTACGAGCTGCGGGTGCCCCTCGACGTCTCGGTCGGCTTCGGCCGCGACTGGCAGGCCGCCGGCCACTGACCCGCCCCGCTGCTCGCCCGGTGTCCGAGTGCGGCTTTCATCCGTCGGCGAGCAGCGATGCGCGGAGGTACTCCTTGGCGCGAATGGACAGATCGCGCGGGCCGTCACCGATCCTGTGAAGGAAAAGCGGTGCCCGGACGCCCGCTGCTGATCAGCGTCGGCCGAGGGGCGTTCGGCGTGCTGCTCGGCGTCGTGCGCGCGTTGTGGCACGGGTGTGTTTGCAGCCATCTGACGCATAATCACACGGCCGTGTCCTGACCGCATGCTGACGCGCACTCCGCCTTCTCGCTTCGCTCGGCTGCTCTGCGCGCTGATCTTGCCCGCCCGCCCTGCTCCGCGCCCTCGCTGGAACCAGGGCGCTGCCGCGCACGCGCTCCGCGCTGAACGCTTCGCTGGCCTTCGGTTCCGCTGCGCTTCGCCGGGACGCCTGCGGCTGGCTTGGTAACGCCTTCGGCTGCCCCGCCACACGCTTTGTCTCACGTTGAGCCGTTCGGCAGTCGCGATGACGGCGGCGTCCGCGACGCCGAGTGGCAGGTTCGCGTACTTCCGAGCGAGCTCGGCGATTCGGTGCCAGTCGTCCGACACGGGGTGTTCGATGACGAACTCACCCTGCGCCACGGCATCCAGAAACGCGACCTCGGCCATCGCACCGACGCGCGTTTGAATCAGATAGCAGACTTCGGTAACCACAAGGCTCGGAACGACGACATCGCCCTGTGTACGCGTCAAGAAACGTCGCGCACCGACTGCGATGGACGTCTCTCTTGTTGACCAGCGCAAGCAGCGGTCCGGTGTCACAGACCAGCTTCATTCGCCGTCACGCAGCGATTCGCGGAGGTACTCCTTGGCGCGAGTGGACAGATCGCTTGGGCCTTCGCCGATTCCGGTGAAAGAAAATCGATGTCCGGATACCCGCTGCTGATCAGCTGCGGTCGAGGGCCGCTCGGCGTCCACGTCCGTATCGTCCGTGGGCAGCAGCATAGGCGTGTTGGCAGCCAGCCGGCGCAAGATCACGTAGACCGTGCCGTAGTCGGCAGGCTGGATCTGATCCACAAGCTCGTGGATCGCAGCTGCGTCAGGGGCGATGGTCATGTCACACGGTTAGCGCGTTTGGTGATGACCTGCGGGAATCCCGAACGTGAGCTGCCGTGTCGCGGAGCCTTCTCGAACAGCTGGGCGTCCACGTCGATGCCAGTCTTCGGCCAAGGGCTAGCTGAGCGGCTCCGCTGTGTGCCCAGTGCACGCGCGCTCCGCTGCCTCGCTTCGCTCGGCGGCTCCGCGCGCTGATCTTGCCCCACCCGCCCACCCTTCTCCGCGCCCTCGCTGGCGCTCGGCCGCTACGCGAACTCAGGGCGCTGCCGCGCACGCGCTGCGCGCTGAACGCTGCGCTGGCCTTCGGCTCCGCTGCGCTTCGCCGGGACGCCTGCGCTGGCTTGGTAACGCCTTCGGCTGCCCGCTCGCTCCAAGTGCTCTGCTACCTCGCCGACGCTCGGCCGCTCCGCGCCGTGTTCGCGCCGCAGGTTCTGGCTGCCGAAATCCTGCCCAAGCCTCGCGTCTCACTCGTTTACGTTTGTTTTGCTTTTCCCCCAATGATGGACACGCCAGGTTCGATGACGCGGAGGTGTGGGCTTTGGCTGGGCAGCCGATCGTCGGAACCGAAACCGATGCGCCGCATCTGGCTTCGTTGGCGCGGCTCAACCTGCGTGGCAGGCATCTGCGCCTTGTCGTGGACGGGGGAGAGCCTGTTGACGTTCCGGAACCGGTGGTCGAGGCGCTCGCCGAAGTGATTTCGGTCATGCGGCAGGGACGGGCAGTGGCAGTAGTGCCGCAGAACACTCAACTCACCACGGGAGAGGCGGCCCAGCTGCTCGGGGTCACCCGTCCAACGGTGGTGAAGCTGATGGAAGACGGCGTCCTTCCCTTCGAACGGCCGAATTCATCGCGTCGGGTCGCTCTTCGTGACGTGCTTGCGTACACGGAACGCAGAACGCGGGCGCGACGTGAGGCTTTGGATCAAATGACTGCAGAGCTCGCTGACGCGGGCGTATACGACCAAGACGCTCGCCGAGGCCGCGACGCGTCCGCCGAGCGGCCGTGATCGTCGCTGTTCTCGACGCTTGCGTTTTCGTCCCGAGCGTCCTTGCCGATACTCTGCTGCGCCCCGCATCACGCCTGCGGCTGACCGCCATCGCCCTCACGCACGAGACGCTCCGCGTTGCGAGCGCGCGCTAGGTCAACGCCGAGCGCGGAGAGCACTCGGGCCCCAGGGCCATGACCCTCGCGGACCAGACCGAGCAGTACGTGCCCACTACCGATGTAGGGGCTGTTGAGCCGCGCTGCCTCTCGCAGCGTGAGTTCCAGGACTTGCTTGGCTGCCGGGGCGAAGGGCAGGTGCCCGGAGGTCTCGGCGACGTTTCCCGCCGGGACGGCCTGTTCGATGTCGCGGCGCACCGTGGCCGGTGCGATCCCCAGGGCGTTGAGCATCCGTCCGGCAGTGCTCTGATCGTCGCGGATCAGGGCGAGCAGGAAGTGCTCAGTGCCGAGATAGTCGTGGCGCAGCGTGCGGGCTTCTTCGGAAGCCGACACGACGACTCGTCGAGCATTTTCGGTGAATCGCTCGAACACCGCTTGCCCTCCTTGGTCAACTGCGTCTCCGTTGAGGCACACGCTATGGAACGCAGTGCTCTGAGCCTAGAGTCGGCCTGATGGGGCCCAGCGTACGTCGTCGTGCGGTGCTAGGAGCGCCGCTCAGCCGATGCCGACCGACTGCCGCTCGGGCTCGATGACCGCGACGACGCGTTCTTCGGCCCGCGAGTACGGCTGGCCGATGTACTTGGTCGACAACTGGTCGATGATCGTCCAGGCCGCGTCGCCTTCGAGCCATTCGATGACGCGGCCGCGCACGATGATCGGCTCGAAGGGGTTGTCGGCCGAGGTGAGGGAGAGGGCGACCCTCGGGTCGCGGCGCAGGTTGCGGGCCTTGCGCGAGTTCGGGCCGGTGAGGAAGACGATGCGATCGTCGTGGGTGCCGATCCAGAGCGGGACGGTGTGTGGCGAGCCGTCCGGGAGAACGGTCGCGAGGTGGGCCAGCGAAGTGCCGTCGAGCGCGCGGCGTACGGTCGGGTCGAGCATCGTTGCTCTCCTTTCAGAGTTCCCTTGGGAGACTCTGCTACCGTAGCGCTTGGAGTTCCTTTAGGGAACCCAAACGGCTAGACTGTTGTCATGCAGCGCACCGACTTCAGCGAAATGGCCTGTTCGATCGCGCGTACCCTCGACGTGATCGGCGAGCCGTGGTCACCGTTGATCCTGCGCGACATCTGGGTTGGGATCTCTCGGTTCGAACAGATCCAGGCCGATCTAGGCATCTCGCGCAAGGTGCTCACCGAGCGGCTGAACTACCTCGTTGAGCGCGGGATCATCGAGCGCCGGCCCTACGACCGCCGGCCGCGGTACGAATATGTCCTCACCGGTAAGGGGGCGGAGCTTGTCGACGTGCTGATGGTGATGGTCCGCTGGGGCGACAAGTGGCTCGCCGGTGAGGCCGGGCCGCCGGTGCTTTATCGGCACCACGCTTGCGGGCAGATCGGCAGCGTCGACCTGCGGTGCGAGCACTGCGGGCAGCCGATGCACGCCGGGGACATCGATCTCATGCCGGGGCCGGGGGCGGCAGGGATGGTGACGGCGGCGGCGGTCTAGGAGATGGCCTAGCTCCTAGCTGCGCGGGTTGGGGGACCGCTAGCTGCGTAGGCCGGTTCACTTGCAGGCGTCGGCGTCGGTTCCGTCGGCTACACGGCGGTAGGTGTCGGCGGCGGCGCGGGACCAGCCGTCGGGGAGGCTGAGCGCGGCGAGGGCCGCAGCCGCCTCGTCCATCTCGCCCGCCCAGCGCCAGGCTTTCGGGCGCGCGCGGCGCTCGATCGACGCGAGCTGCGCGTCCAGGTCGATGCCGTCTTCCGCCAGGACTTCGCGGACCGGGGCGAGGACCCCGTACGCGCTCGCGGCCTCGGCCATGGCCAGCCAGATCGTCGGCATCGCCTTGCTTTGCAACGCGAAGCAGACCTTTGCCATCGACGCCTGGCCGAGGCGGTCTCCGAGCACGCGCACGTCGAGCGGCGTATCCGCGAACAGCTCGGCCGCCTCCTCGGCACGCGGCCCGGAGAGCCAGAGGAAAGTGCCCGGCTGCCACGCCGGCGGGCCGACAAGTGCCGCGTCGACGACGCGGTCCTGGTCGAAGAGCTCTGCGATGCGCTCGACGGTCGCGGGCGCTACCGCGTTGGCGTCGATGTAGAGCTCTAACTCCGGGCCCGCATGTCGTGCGACGTCGCGGGCCACTTCTTCAGCGGCGTGGGGCGGACAGATCGAGACGATCACCTGCGCGCGGGACGCGAGGGCGGACAAGTCCGGGACCTCGGTGAGTCCGGCCTGCTGCGCTCGGTGATGCGTTTCTGGAGAACGGCCCTGCGCCGCCCACAGCACCGCCTCGCAGTTCTGCCGCAGCGTCGCGCCGAGGGAGGCGCCCATCGCCCCGGGATGGAGAACGCCTGCCTCGACGCGGCCCTGCATACGTGCGTACCTACCTCTTACTGCGTTACGCGGTGGGCTCGGGCCGCGGAGCCGAGTTCGAGCCGGCCGAGGACACCGAGGCGGGGGACTGGAGCATGCTAGCGCCGGACGAGGTGGGCACGGCGCGGGAACCCGCCAGCGCCTCGGCCGCCTGCTCCGGACCCACCTCGGCGACCAGGTCGGTCGCACGGGTCTCGCGCGCCGCGAGCACCGCGATGAGCGTGAGCAGGGCCGCCGCGCCAAGGTAGATCGCGAGCAGCGTCGGGGTCTTGCCGCCGTTGTGCTGCAGCACAGCCACCGCGATGAGCGGAGCCGGCGCGCCCGCGGCGATCGAGGCGACCTGGTAGCCGATCGACGCTCCGGAGTATCGCACGTTTGTGGCGAACAGCTCCGCGAAGAAGGCCGCCTGCGGCGCGTACATCAGGCCGTGGAACGCCAGCGCGATCGTGACGGCCGCGACCGCCTGCGGGTACGACCTCGAATTCAGCATGCCGAAGAAGAACGGCGTCCACACACCGATCCCGATCGCCCCGGCCAGATACACCGGTCGGCGGCCGACCCGGTCCGACAGGCTGCCGAACAGCGGGATCAACGCGAACTCGACCGCCGAGCCGATCAGGACCGCGTCGAGGCCGAAGGACTTCGGCAGCTTCAGGAAGTCGACGACGTACACCAGGATGAACGCGGTGATCACGTAGTACGAGATGTTCTCCGCCATGCGCGCGCCGAACGCGGTGAGCAGCTGCTTCCAGGAGGACTGAAGCACCTCGACGACCGGGGGCTTTGCCGTCGCGCGGGTCGCCTCACGCCGGGCGAGCGACTGGCGGAACGCCTCGGTCTCGTGCAGCGAGGCGCGCACCCACAAGCCCACGATCATCAGCAGCGCCGAGAGCGCGAAGCCGATCCGCCAGCCCCAGGACAGGAACGCCGACTCGCTCAGGTTCTGGCTCAGCAGCAGGATGACGCCGGTACCGAGCACGTTGCCGAGCGGTGCGCCCGCCTGCGGCCACGACGCCCAGAATCCGCGGCGTCCACGATCCTGTTCCGCGACGATGAGGACGGCGCCGCCCCACTCACCGCCGAGCGCGAAGCCCTGGACCATGCGTAGCGTGGTGAGCAGGATCGGGGCGGCGACCCCGATCGCGGCGTATGAGGGCACTGCCGCGATGAGCGTGGTCGCGGCGCCCATGACCACCAGCGTCATGAACAGCGCGCGCTTGCGGCCGATCCGGTCGCCGAGGTTGCCGAAGAAGATCCCGCCCAGCGGCCGCGCCGCGAATCCGAGCGCGTAGGTGAGGAACGAGAGCAGCGTCCCGGTCAGCGGATCGGCCTTGACGAAGAAGACCTTGGGGAAGACGACCGCGGCGGCCGTGCCGTAGAGGAAGAAGTCGTACCACTCCAGCGTGGTGCCGACCAGCGAGGCGCCGACGACTCGCCAGGGGGACTGCGCGCGGTCGGCGCCTGCGGCGGCCGTCTCTGATGCGGTGGTGGTGCTCAACGTCGAGCTCCTGTCACAGGGGTACGGGGTGAGCGCGCCGCGCGTGGCGCGTGTGGGTACTGTCCTGTGCGGGCTCGGGCGAGGGGATGTGGGAGCGGCATACTCTGCCGGCGACGCAAGTGGGGCCGGGCTACGCGAACGAGCCCCGCCCCACGGTGAATCGCGAGTTGGATCAGTGCTGGATCAAGCGACTGGCATGGTGGGCACGTCGCCGCTCGGGACGCGCAGCGTCGGACCGGTGGCGGCG
>NZ_DASRGV010000397.1:0-26730 GCF_035650855.1 Actinocrinis sp.
GATCGCCTTGGTCGGCGCCGCGATACTCGTGGCGACCTGCCTAGGACACGAGCGGGTGGTCGCGCGGCGACGGGCCCGCCGCTCGGCTCGGGGCGGGCCGGCCAGGGGCGGGTCGACCCGGATGGTGGCCTGAGTGGCGGTGCAGATCGCGCGGACGGTCCAATAGCCTGGCGGCATGACTGAGTCGAAACATGACGCGGATCAACCGGCCGGCCGGGAAAACCGGGCCCGCCGGGATCACGGTGAGCGCAGCGGGCACGACACATACGGCGAGCACGCCGGGCACGACGAGCGGCTGGGTTTCTCGTCGCTGGCCATCCACGCGGGACAGGAGCCGGACCCGCTGACCGGCGCGGTCGTCCCGCCGATCTACCAGGTCTCCACCTACAAGCAGGACGGTGTCGGCGGCCTGCGCGGCGGCTACGAATACTCCCGGTCGGCGAACCCGACCCGGACCGCGCTGGAGGAGTGCCTGGCCGCGATCGAGGGCGGCACGCGCGGACTGGCCTTCGCGTCCGGGTTGGCGGCGGAGGACTGCCTGCTGCGGACGGTCGTGGCGCCGGGGGACCACGTCGTGATCCCGAACGACGCCTACGGCGGCACCTACCGGCTGTTCTCCAAGGTCTACGAGCGGTGGGGCGTGCAGTGGACCGCGGTCGACCTCGGCGACCTCGACGCGGTGCGGGCGGCCGTACAACCGGGGCGCACCCGCGCGGTGTGGGTCGAGACCCCGTCGAACCCGCTGCTCGGCGTCTCGGACATCGCCGCGCTCGCGGGCATCGCGCGGGAGGCCGGGGCGCTGCTCGTCGTGGACAACACGTTCGCCACTCCTTATCTACAGCAGCCGCTCGCGCTTGGCGCGGACGTGGTCGTGCACTCCACGACGAAGTACATCGGCGGGCACTCGGACGTGGTCGGCGGCGCGCTCGTCGTGGCCGACGCCGGGCTGGGGGAGCGGTTGGCGTTCCACCAGAACTCGCTGGGAGCGGTCGCGGGACCGTTCGACGCCTGGCTCACGCTGCGGGGCATCAAGACCTTGGCGGTCCGGATGGACCGGCATTGTCAGAACGCTGCGGCGGTCGCCGAGATGCTGGCCGCGCACCCGAAGGTGAGCGAGGTGCGCTACCCGGGCCTGCCGGGGCATCAGGGCCATGAGATCGCGGTGAAGCAGATGCGCGCCTTCGGCGGCATGGTCTCCTTCCGGCACGCCGACGGCGAGGAGGCGGCGGTCGAGATGTGCGGCCGCACCCGGCTGTTCACCCTCGGCGAGTCGCTGGGCGGCGTCGAGTCGCTGATCGAGCATCCCGGCCGGATGACGCACATGTCGGCCGCGGGCTCGCCGCTGGAGGTGCCGGCCGACCTGGTCCGGCTGTCCGTGGGCATCGAGGACCGCGCCGACCTGCTCGCGGACCTCGCGAGGGCGCTCGGCTGATACGCGGGCGGACCTGCAAAATCACGGTCCGAACACGGCGGGATCAAGCCTTGTGGCGCCCGCCGTGTTCTGGTGTACAGTGCCGCGCGTGGTGGGGATTTCCGCAATCGAGCAGGGCGCCTTCGTCGCCGACCGCTACCGCGTGGTCGAGCGGCTGACCCGCTTCGCCGTCGCCGACAGTACGCTGACCGGCGTTGAATACGAGTACTGGCTCGCCCTCGACGAGACCCGTGACGTCGAGGTCTGGCTTCAGGTCGCGGCCGCTCGCGACACCTACGCCTCCGGGGCCGACCTGGCCGGCGTGGTCTCCACGCTGCGCAGGCTCAATCACCCGGCGCTGCCGGTGGTGCTGGACTTCGGCGAGATTGAGGTCGAGGTTGAGGTTGAGCAGGTAGCTGAGGCAGCGGGCGAAGATGCGGAAGGCACTGCGGATGCGGTGGTCGAGCGCGTCGGATACGTGGTCTTGGAGCCGGTGGAGGCGGAGAGCCTGGCCACCGTGCTGCTGCGCGGCGCGCTGACCGAAGCGGAGATCCTCGCGGTGCTCGTCGGGATCGCCGACGTGCTCAAGGTGCTGCACGAGGTGCAGATCGTCCACGGGCATCTGTCCGCTTATTCGTTCCTGCTCGCCGAAAACGGCGTGCTGCTGATCGACCTGGCCGCGGCCGCTGCGCTCGAAGTCGCGTCGGCGAGCGAGCTGACCAGCGCCGCCGACGTCTACGCGCTGGCCTGGCTGGCATGCATCGCGCTCGCCGGCGTGGAGGCCGTGGAGGCGGAATTCGGGGTCGGATTCGACGCGGCTTCGAGCCCTGAGAGCGCGGCCGCGCCACAGTTGCTGACGCTGGACCTGGTCGAGCGGCGTCGCGCGTGGGCCGAGGCGAACCTGGTGGCGACCTACGGGTTGCGTGCGCAGCTCGCGGCCCTGCTGGTCGCGGCGCTCGGCGAGGCCGGCGCGCGCCCGACGGTCGGCGCGTTGACCGCCGCGCTGCGGGTCCGGGAGAACGCCGCCGAAGCGTCAGCAGTGGAGGAAGAGGCCGCGGTGGCGGTCGAGGTGGCAGCGGCCGCAGTCGTCGCGGGGGCGATAGTTGCGGCGGAGGTGGCAGCTGCAGAGGTGGCAGCTGCAGAGGCAGAAGAGGCCGCGGCGGCGGAAGTAGTAGAAGAGGCGGAAGCAGTAGAAGCGGCGGAAGAGGTCGGATACGCCGAGGTCGTCGAGGAAAGTGCGGCAGCCGGAGAGCTGGTCGGCGCGGGAGTCGCGGTCGGCGTCGGAGCCGAGGCGATCGGCGGGAGTGGCGGCGCGAATCGCGGCCGAGGCGGACGCGGCGGATCCGGGCGGGCCGGTGCGAGCGGGCTGGCGTCCGCGCCGTTGACGCCGACCGCGTCACCGTCTGGCCGGCACGGCTCGCCGCCGCAACGACCTAAGTCAGCGCTCTACGTCGCCCTCACCATCGTGGTGCTGGTCGTCGGCGCCATCGTCTGGGGATGCAGCGCAGGCGGCTCATCGCCGTCTGCGAAACCGACCGGCTCGCCGTCCACGGCCGGGCAGGCCACCGGTGGACAGGGCGGGGCCGGTGCTTCGCCGAGCGCCATCTCGAGTCAGGCGGGTGGCGCAGGGACCTCGCCGGGGCCGAGTTCCGCGGCGTCGCCGACTCAGGGGTCGAATTCGGCGAGCCCAGGGGCCGGCGGCGGCGTCACCGCGGCACCCAGCTACTCGGTCACTCCGCTGGCCACCGCACCGGCCAGCCCCGGTCAAGCACTCCAGCAGATCCAGCAGACCGTCTCCCAGGCTGAAGCCGCCGGGCAGATCCCGCAGCAGGCGCAGGGTCCGCTTAATCAGGCGGTCGGCACCCTTCAGCAGGAAATCGGCTCCAAGTCCTCGGTTCAGCCCGGCGTCAGCCAACTGCGCTCCGCGTTGAACCAGAGCGGCGTGCCGGCCGGATTCCGCCAGCAGATCAACCAGCTGATTCCGTACCTGTCCATGGGACAGGGGAGCTAGCGGCGAGGATCGGCTGAAAGGTCGGGCGGCGGGCTTGGGGCCTGCCGCCCGACTCTTTTGCCCTTGTCGGGATAGCGACTCGGGCGCGGCTTACTAGGCGGCCCAGCGGCGCAGCGCGTCGAGCAGGCGGTCGTGAGCCCGGCTCGCCGCGCCACGCGCCGTGGCGAGCTGGATCGAGCGCTGCAGCGCGGGCTTGGGCACGTCTCGCAGAGTACTGTCGAGCAGCGCCAGGGACAGCGCCTCGAACGGTCCGCGCAGATCCGCCGAGTCGTCGGACTTCTCGCAGGTTTCTTCGAGCACTGTGAGCGCCTCCAGCGCGGCCGCGTCGTCGCTCGGTGCGCGCAGCTCGAAGGCGTCGGTGTCCGTACAGTCTCCGGCCACCACAGAAGCCGCCTCGAAGGCGTTGATGAGGGGACTGAGACAGCCGGCCGTGCGCGGGTCGTAGAGGCCGGGGAATGCCTCCGGCTCGTATCCGCTCTCGTACCCGGCGATGTAGATCGGCGAGCTGGAGCGGGTTTCCACGATCATGCCGATCGCCAGGTCCAGCAGGTTGACCGGCCAGTCCAGATTGCGCAGCGCGTGCATCCGCACCACGCCGCGCCGCGGGCTCAGGCCCGAGGCGAGCAGCAGCTGCGCCGATTCGAGCGCGGACTGCGCGTAGAAGTCGATTTCCGCGCTGTGCAGGCGGATCACGCCGGCTTTGCACCAGCTGCGCAGCCGGTCGGCGATGATCGAGTTGTCCACGACGTGCGTGAACCGCGCGGCCGTGATCAGCAGCTGCGACCGCGCCGCGGCGCGCGCCATGAGCCATTCCGCCACGCGCTTGGATTCGGCGTAAATGTCCGGGGAGTAGGGCCGCAGCGCCTTTCCGGTCGATGCGCACACCACGTGCTGCACCCCGTGCTCGGCGGCCACGTCCAGGAGGTTGCGGGTTCCGAAGATGTTCGTGGTCACCGTGCGGTGCACTTCGACCTCGGCGCGGCCCGGTTCCCGCTGGGCCGCCACATGGAACACCAATTCGGGCTTGAGCTCGGCGAAAAGCTCTGATATCGCGGTTCGGTCACGTATGTCCGCTTCGCGATATTCTGTGCCTGGCGGCAGCCGCCAGGGCTGCACCGTTCCACGGCTCACGCTCACCAGCCGGCCCGGGCCGAGCGCCGCGAGCTGCTCCATCAGCATCGAGCCGATGCAGCCGGTGCCCCCGGTGACCAGCACCGTGCGCCCGGCCAGCCATTGCGTCGTCGCGTCCCGCGGCAGGCAGATTCCGCGCTCGCGTATCGCCTGGAAGCGCTGATATTCGGCGAGGGCGTCGGGGCGCGCGGCCACGAGGCGTTCGGTCAGCTCCGAGAGCAGCCTTACCTCTGACTGGTCAAGTTTCACCCGCCCCTGCGGGATCGCCGCGCGCATGCCGTCGAGAATGGATGCGGCGCTTTCCATGCGACCCCTTACGTGCTGAGCGGCGGTGCTTGAACCCCGCCGACCGTGGAGGTCGCCACGCTGCGGCCGGGGTGATTGGGGATTCTACCCACCGGTAGCGCACGGACTTCAAGAGATCCTCATGAAAAGTCGGCTGAAAGTTACCTGTACCGCACGCGCTGTTGTGCGGCGCGCGATAGGGGATAGCATTGCCGGGCTCGTGATGGTTCGACCTCTGGTCCGGGAGGGGTGGCTCGACGTGACCGACGTCGTCGAGGGCGCTCGCATCGAACGGATGCCGCAGCACGCCGCCTCGGCCGGGACCAGCCGGATCCCCCGGGTCGGACGGCCCCCGGCGCCCGATCCGTCGCTTCCGCAGCCCCCTGACGACGTGGAGAAATACTCGTACGTCAACCGCAGGGCGATGCTGCTGATCTGGGCCTCGGTGGTCAGCTTCGGCTTCCTCATCTACAGCCAGGTGCGGATGATCGAGGTCTCCGCCTGGTTCTGGGCCTACCTGCCCTTCCTGACCTTCACCATCGGCTATTTCGCAGTGTCCCTCGTGGTCAACGCGGCCGCGAAGGACTTCGACCTGGTCGCGCACCGGGCCGTGGTCGACAGCTGGCGGCCGGCGGTCTATCCCTCGGTGGATGTGCTGCTGCCGGTGTGCGGCGAGCCGGTCGAGGTGTTGCGCAACACGTGGACCCACGTCGCGTTGATGGCCGCGCATTACCGCGGCGAAGTCAACGTGTACGTACTGGACGATTCGGACAGTCCGCAGTTGCGCCGCATGGCGCAGGAATTCGGCTATGTATATGCGGGGCGCTCTAATCGCGGCTGGTACAAGAAGGCCGGGAACCTGCTTTACGGCTACCGAATATCGCGCGGCGAATTCATCCTGCTGCTCGACGCCGACTTCGCGCCGCGGCCGGACATGCTGGACGAGACGTTGCCGCACATGCAGGATCCGAGCGTCGGGATCGTGCAGACGCCGCAGTTCTTCCGGGTGCTCGACTCGCAGAACTGGCTGGAGCGCGGCGCGGGAGCCGTGCAGGAGCTCTTCTACCGCTCCGTGCAGACCTCGCTCTCCCGCTACGACGGCGCCATCTGCGTGGGCACCTGCGCGGTCTACCGGCGCGCCGCCCTCGACGACAACGGCGGCATGACCCTGATCGAGCACTCCGAGGACGTGCACACCGGGTTCGACCTCTACCTGCGCGGCTGGCGGCTGAAGTACCTGCCGATCGCGCTGTCCACCGGCGTGTGCCCGGACAACCTGGCCGCCTACGTGAACCAGCAGTACCGCTGGTGCTCCGGGAACATGAGCATGCTCGGCAGCCGCAAGTTCTGGCACGCCAAGCTGCCGTTCCGGGTCCGGCTGAGTTATTTGTCCGGGTTCTTCTATTACGTGCACACGGCCCTGATGACGTTCGTCCTGCCGATCGTGCCGATCGCGCTGCTGATCGGGCTGCCGCAGGACCTGCAGATCACGAACCTGATCTACGTGGTGCCCGGCCTCATCTACGCCGGAGTGATCTTCCCCCTGTGGCATCGCGCGCCGTACCGGCTGGAGGCGTATGCCTGCCGCATGGTCTACGGTTGGGCGCACGTCTTCACGATCTGGGACGTGCTGCGTAACAACCGGATGGGCTGGCAGCCCTCCGGCTCGTCCTCGAAGAAGCAGGGGCGCAACAAGCGGTTCTGGATCGGGATGATCGGCTGGACCGCGGTCACCGCCGCCGTGTGGGTCGGCCTGTGTCTGTGGCGGATGTACACGATGGACCCGTTCAACTTCATGGTGCTGCTCGCCTCAGGGCTCTTCTACGCGGCCACCGCCGCACGCGTGCTGGCCCGACCGAACCCTGCCGCGGCATGATCCGTCGGCGCCGCTTCCCGGTCCCGCTGCTCGCGCTGTGCCTCGCCGTGGGCTCGATTTCCGGCTGCTCCGTGGTGCGCGACGCCGCGACCTGGAAGATGACCCCGTCCGCGGGCCCCGCCGCGGCAGGCGCGAGCGCGGGACCTTCCGCCGCTCCGAACCTGACCCAGCCCGCGTTCGACGTCAAACCCCTGATCAAGCCGGCGCACAAGTACATCGGCCTGGAGATGCCGGGCGCCCCCGCGTCGATCGCCCCGGCCGAGCAGTTTGCCTCCTGGGTGGGCAAGAAGCCGAACCTGCTCGGCGCGTACGTCGGCTGGAACACCGGCCTGGACACCCAGGCGGTGAAGAACGCCTGGGCCTACGGCGCGCTCTACTTCCAGGTCTGGGAACCCTTCGGGGCCACCATGCAGCAGATCGCGGCCGGCGCCTCAGACGACTACATCAGCCGGTTCGCCGCCTCGGTGCGCTCGCTGAACCTGCCGATCGCGCTCAGCTTCGGGCACGAGATGAACGGCGACTGGTACCCCTGGGGCACCAAGCAGACGGCCCCCGCCGACTTCGTGGCCGCCTGGCGGCATGTGCACGACCTGTTCGCCAAGGTCGGCGCGACCAACGTCATCTGGATCTGGGACCCCAACGACATCTACCCGGTGCCCAACATCCAACTTCAGCCGCTCTACCCGGGAGACCAGTACGTGGACTGGATCGGCGTGACCGGATACTGGACGGTCAACGGCCCGCACACCTATTCCTCGCTGTTCCTGCCGACCCTGCTGGACATCCGCAAGTTCACCGCCAAGCCGTTCATCATCGCCGAGACCGGCGTCCAAGCCGGATCCAACCAGGTCGCCTCAGTCAATGCCCTGTTCAACGCCGTGGCCACGCACGACGACATACTCGGCTTCGTCTGGTACGACTACAACCGCCAGGGCGACTGGCGACTGGAGAACCGGCCCACGGTGCAGGCCGCGTTCAGGTCGGACGTGGCGGCCACCGAGTTCGGCTTCAACGTGGGCGCCGCCCGATGAGCAGCACGATGAACGACGGCGGCCGCACACCGGGCACCGACCGGCAGGAGCCCGGTGCGGCGGACCGGACCGCGCAGGAGCGCCGCGACCTGCTGTTCGAACTGTTCCAGTCGCACAAGGCGCTGGATCGGCTCAGCGAGCGCATGCCGGAACCCGTCGAAGCAGGGTTCGAAGAGCTGGACGGGGAACCCGAGTTCACGGTCGTCTATCCGGCCGGCGGAGTCCGAATACCCGGACAAGTCGCCCCGGACGCGGCCACTCCGCCCGACCTACTGATCGCCCCGGACGCGATGGCGGTGCTGTCGGAGCCCGTCGCTCCACCGCACCCGATCGCCCCGGACGCGCCCGCAGAAGGGACCGAGGAGTCGGACACACAGCCGGTCGCGCTGCCCCGACAGGCTCCGCCGCCGGTCCAGCCGCCGCAGCCGATGCCGGCGGAGTCCGACTCTCCCGGCACACAGCTGGCTCCTGCGGTCGACATGCCCGCGCCCAAGCGGTTCGGGGACAAGGTCTCCTGGCGCGACACGGTCCCGTTCGAGGAGACCGGCATCCTGATCCGCCCGGCCGACTGGTCGACGGACCGGATCGAGACCGCGCTGATCAACGTCGGCGCGCTGCGCGAGGCCGAGCGCAAGGCGGACGCCTCGCTGGCGGGCAAGCGCCGCACCGGCCTCTCCCGGCTGATCCCGACGCCGCGCCGCGGGCTGCTGCTCGCCATCCTCTTCGTCCAGGCCTTCCTCTCGCTGCGCAACAGCAACACGGCGTTCGAAGACGAGGCGCTGTACCTCTACTCGGGGCACCTCGAACTCGCGCATCTGCTCAACGGCCAGCCCATCGACAACTTCGCCGCGTACTTCTCCGGCGCCCCGGTGCTCTACCCGATCGTCGGCGCGATCGCCGACCAGATCGGCGGGGTGTTCGCGGCCCGCCTGCTCAGCCTGGCGTTCATGCTCGGCGCTACCTGCCTGGTCTACCTGATCGGGCGCCGGCTGTTCGGCGTGCGCTCGGCGCTGTGCGGCGCGGGGCTGTTCGGGACCACGGCTTCCGCGATCTTCATGGGCGGGTTCGCCACCTATGACGCGCCCTGCGTCTTCCTGCTCGCGCTCGCGGCGTGGATCGTAGTGCGCGGGGCCTTGTCGAGTTGGCCGTACTACGCACTGGCCGTTGTACCGATGCTGCTCGCGGTGGGCACGAAGTACGCATCGCTGCTGTTCATACCGACGATCATCGTGCTGTCGTGCATCACGGCCATCCCTTACCACGGTTGGCGCTGGGCGTTACTGCGTCCGATATCGCTCACGGCCATGATCGGCTCCATGGCGTACGGCGCCTTGAAGCTCGCCGGACCGACGTACGTGCACGGCATCCAGCAGACCACGACGGCGCGAGCGCAAGGCGGCACCTCCACCCAGACGCTGCTCACCGAGATCGGCAAGTGGGGCGCCCCGGTCTTCGCCGTGGCGGTGGTCGGCGGCCTTTACTACATCTTCCGGCACCGACCGGACGTCGACTCCCGGCTCACCCTCGGCAAGTGGGGCCGGGTGGCGCTGGTCGCGCTGATGCTGGGCACCGCGCTGCTCGCCCCGGCGAACCAGCTGCGCATCCACACCGACGTCGCGCTGCAGAAGCACATCGGCTTCGGCCTCATGTTCGCCGCGCCGCTGGCCGGCTACGGACTCGTACGGCTGGTCGGCGGGCACTTCGGCCGGCTGCAACTGGGCATCGGCGCCGCGGTGGTGGCCTTCGCGTTCGGCATGTCGCAATCGCACATCATGTTCCGCGGCTGGCCGGACGCGACCCGTCTGGTGGCCACGATCAAGCAGTACCAGAAGCCGGGCGGGAAATACCTGGTGGAGATCGACGAGGTACCGATCTACTACCTGCGCGGCGACACCGACGCCGAGCCCTCCCAGTTCACCTCGACCTTCGCCTTCCTCTACCTCGACTGGCAGGGCCAGTGGCTGACCGGGGACATCGCTTACCAGACGGCGGTCGAGCAGGGCTACTTCCAGGTCGTCGCGATCGACGGAACCACTACGCCCGAGGTCGACCAGGCGATCCTCAAGGGCCTGCACTCGCCGATCAGCCCGTATCGCATAGTGTCTGAATACAACGTGCAGACCTCGTACGGACCGACTACCTATCAGGTATGGGTGAAGAAGTAGTGACGCAGACGCCGCCGAGTCCGGCAGCGAGCGGCAGGCGGGCACATCCGTGGTTCGCCAAGTACTACTCGCGGATCTCGGTGGCGATGGACCGCGGCGGCCTGGCGCAGTACCGCAGGCGGCTGCTGGAGGGGCTCAGCGGCGAGGTCGTCGAGATCGGCCCCGGCAACGGCCTGAACTTCCGGCACTATCCGGCCGAGGTGACCCGGCTGGTCGCCGTGGAGCCGGAGCCGACCCTGCGGGCGAAGGCGCGGCAAGCCGCGGAAGAGGTCGCGCGGAACGTCCGGATCGAGGTGATCGGCGGCGTGGCCGAGCGGATGCCGCTGGCCGACGCCTCCTGCGACGCCGTGGTCGTCTCGCTCGTGCTGTGCTCCGTGCCGGATCAGCAGGCCGCTTTCGACGAGGTCCGCCGGGTCCTGCGGCCAGGCGGGGAGTTCCGCTTCATGGAGCACGTGCGCTCACAGGGCCGCGCGGCGGCGTGGGGGCAGCGCGCGCTCGATGCGACGGTCTGGCCGTTGCTCGGCGCCGGCTGCCACTGCTCGCGGGAAACCGGCGAGGCCGTCTCGGCCGCCGGATTCGAGATCAGCACGCTGAGCCGGTTCCGCTTCCCGCCGCGGCTCTACTTGCCGGACCCGACCGCGTCGCACGTGCTCGGACTAGCACGCAAGCCGGCGTAGGAGCAGGCTCGGCGCGCACGTTTCTGCCGCCCTGTCGAGAGAACAGTTCTGCTCAGTCAGAGAACGGCACTGCCGCGCACGGGGGCGCCCAGTGTGTATAAGCCGGCACCCAGTTCGTCGCGATCGCGTCCACCCCGAGCCCGCGCAGGTGTACCCATTGCGTGGAGAACGGCGGTGTCCACACCCAAACGGCCAATCCGGCCGCGCGCCACGCAACGACCTGCGCGCGAGTGATCCGCGCGAAGTCGATGTACAGAATCCGCGCACCTGTCGCAGTGATCGACGACGCTGACGGGTTCCCCGACTCCTGGATGTACGCCGTCATCACGTCCGGCGCGGCCGCGGAGAACGCACTCACGTCGTCGGCCTCCCAGCCGCCGACTACCACCCGGTTCGCGTAACCGGACGCTGAGATGACTGCGGCCAGCGCGTTGATCGAGGCCTGACCCGCCCCTCCGGCCGCGAACGGATCGGCCTCCATCTGCAGCACTATCGGCCGGCCGGTGTGCTTCACCGCGGCGAGCAACTGCGCGAGCGTCTGCGGGTGCTGATTGTGTGGCAACCGGTGCTTGCCGTCGTTGGACTTCAAGCCGAGCGCGGTGAACTGGGCGGCGGTGACCGAAAGCACGGGGCCGGTGCCGGTCGTGGTGCGGTTGAGCGTCGCGTCGTGGATGGCGACCGGCACGTTGTCCTTGGTCCAGCGCACGTCCGCGTTGAGCATCGAGGCGCCCTGCGCGACGGCGGCCAGTTCAGCGGTGGCGGTGTTCTCCGGCAGCGGCGCGTTGATGCCGCCCTCGCCGCGGTGCGCTATCACCGGGGGCGCCGCGCAGGGGTCGTCGAGATGGTCCCATGGGCGCGGCCAGTTCTTGGGCCCGCGCAGCGTCGGCGACGGGCTCGGTGCCCCGATGTGGACGATCACGCCGCCGCCCGTGTGGCCGACCCCGTTGGCGACCTGCTGCGGGTCGGCCGGTGCGGTGGTGACCGAGCAGGCGGCCGACGCGCAGAGTGCCCCCGCGCTCAGCAGCACCGCCAGCAGCCGGCCCGGCCTGTGTCGATTCAAGGCGCCCCGAGTCAATGCGCGCCGCTTCGGCCGGTGCCGAGTCGGCCCGTGCCGACTTATCCGTGTGACCGCCCAGCCGCGCATACACCCCTCATTTCGCCGGCCCCGAACCCGATCCACCCGTATGCGTTCGGTTGCGACTAAGGACGCTTCATCCAGCCTTCGCGTTGCAGGGAACTTTAAGGTTCGCGGAGATTTTCGGCCTGCGAGTGCCACCGGGAGGGAAGTATCACCCGGTTCGGCACCCAATGCCCGGCAACGGGAGTAACCCGGTGCGGCCGGTGATGGAATCATGGATGACATGTCGCGCTTCGGTGAGGGCCTCGCGGTGGACACGGACGTAGAGCGCGCCGCGCGGCGCGCCACCTACGGCGCGCTCTCCACCGTGGAGGGCGCGCCCGACCTGGTCACCGTGTTCGCCGGGGTGACGGATCCGGAAGACGCCGACCGGGTCGCCGCCACGGTGCACGCCATGGTCGCCGCCACCGGCAACGAACGCTGCGTCGTCGTCGGGGCGCTGACCCCCGGCGTCATGGGCGACGCCCGCGCGGTCGGACCGCTGCTCGGCGGCGAGCCCGCGGTGGCCGTGTGGGCGGGCCGGCTGCCCGGGGTGCGGGTGCGGCCCTTCCACCTTCGCGCGACCCGCGAGGCCGACTCGATCGCCGTCGGCGGACTGCCCGAACCCTGGCCGGACGACCGCGTCGTGCTGGTGCTGGCCGATCCGCACAGCTTCCCCGCGGACGGCTTCGTCGAGCGCTCCAACGAGGCGCTGCCCGGCCTGCCGTTCGTCGGCGGCCTGGTGCCGGGACTGGCCGGACGCGGCTCCGCCCGGCTGATCCGCGGCTCGGCCACCTATGACGAGGGCGCGGTCGGCGTGATGCTCGGCGGTCCTGTGGACGCGGCGATAGCGGTCAGCCAGGGCTGCCGCCCGATCGGCCCGACGATGACCGTCACCGCGGCCGAGGGCAACATGCTGCTCGGCCTGGCCGGTAAGCCCGCGCTGGACAAGCTGCGCGAGATCCTCGACGAGCTCGACGAGCGAGAGCGCCACGCCGTCTCAACCGGCCTGCACCTCGGCCTCGCCATGGACGAATACGCGGACCAGCACGAGAGCGGCGACTTCCTGATCCGCGGCGTGCTCGGCACCGATCCGGAGCGAGGCGGCGTCGCGGTCGGCGACGTGATCGGCGTGGGGCGTACCGTGCGCTTCCAGCTGCGTGACGCCGCCAGCGCCGGCCGGGAGTTGGACACGGTGCTGACGGCCTGTCGCGACCGGCCCGGCTACGCCACGATCGGCGGCGCGCTCGTCGTGTCCTGCAACGGCCGGGCCGGGGACCTCTTCCCGCAGCCACTCGGCGCAGGACACGACATTCTGGCGGTGCGCGCGGGGCTCGGCACGAACGCGGTCTCCGGGTTCTTCGGCGCCGGCGAGATCGGGCCGGTCGGCGGGCGAAACCACCTGCACGGCTACACGGCCTCCGTGCTCGCCTTCGCGGATCCGGACGCGAAGATCGTCTGATCGTCTAAGGCGCTGCCCGCTTGGGTACGGTCGGAGCGACGCTGAGGCACTGAACACAGCAACATCGTGAGCACAGTGCCATCGTGAGCACAGTGCCATCGTGACCACAGCGTCATCGATTTCAGGCGAACGCCGGAGGGAACGCACGCCGTGGAGACGACCGAGCAGCGAGTCCTGGCCATCGACGTCGGCGGAACGAAGCTCGCCGTCGGCGTCGTCGACGGCGAGGGCCGGGTCCTGGAGAACCTGCGGACCGCCACCCCGCAGCCCGGCGTCACCGACAGCGGCGAGATGATCTTCCGCACCCTGCTCGGCCTGGTCGCCGAGCTGAAGACGGACCCGGCCGAGTTCGTCGGCGTCGGAGTGGGCTGCGGCGGCCCGATGCGATGGCCGCAGGGCGAGGTCTCACCGCTCAACATCGAGGCATGGCGCGGCTTCCCGCTGCGGGCGCGGTTCGCCGAGGCGTTTCCCGGCCTGCCGGTGCGTGTGCACAACGACGCGATCTGCCTCGCGGTCGCCGAACACTGGCGCGGCGCCGGGATGCACACCGAGGACATGCTCGGCATGGTCGTGTCCACCGGAGTCGGCGGCGGCCTGATCCTCGGCGGCCGGCTGATCGACGGGCACAGCGGCAACGCCGGGCACATCGGCCACGTCATCGTGCACGCCGACGAGCCGCGGTGCGCGTGCGGGGGGATCGGCTGCCTGGAGGCGATCGCGTCCGGTCCGCGGCTGACCGGCTGGGCGGCCGAGCAGGGCTGGCGACCGGGCGTGCCGGCCGACCAGCGCACCGGCCGCGATCTGGTCGACGACGCGCGCCGCTCGCACCCGATCGCGCTCAAGGCGCTGGCCCGCGCGGGCCGGGCGCTCGGGCTCGCGATCGCTGCGGCGACCGTCCTTGGCGACCTGCAAGTGGTGGCGATCGGCGGCGGGCTCTCGCAGGCCGGACCGCTGCTGTTCGACCCGCTGGAGGCGACGCTACGCGAGCGGCTGCGCCTGGACTTCGCCCGTCCGGTGCGCGTCGTCCCGGCCGCGCTCGGCCAGGAGGCGGGACTGGTCGGCGCGGCGGCGCTGATCGTGCATCCGGAGTGCTACTGGTCGCCCAAGGACTGACCGCCGGCCACCGGGTCGTTCACCCGACGGGCCGGACCGTCTGCCGGTGCGTCAGCTGACGCGCCGTCGGCTTCGACGGCGTTCGGCCGCAGTGTCAACGCGACGCTCAGCACGCCCAGCGGCGCGGCTAGGAACAGTGCCATCTTCGGCACCAGGATCCCCGAGTCGTCGACGAACCAGCCGATCGCGACCGTGATCAGCGCCAGCCACAACGCGCAGCGCACGAACGGTTCGCGGGCGTAGGCCAAGGCGAGCGCGCGCGCGCCGACCAGGCGCGGGGCCACGATCGCCAGCAGGGTCCAGAACAGGATCCACGGCACGTAGTGGCTGAACCAGTCGTTGTCGATCGAGGCCAGGTTCGTGTCGATCTTCCGGTGGATCGTGCCGGTCCAGCCGCCGTCGAAGATCGAGGCCACGAAGTTGCCGAAGTGCGAGCGCTGCCCGGCCGGCTGCAGGTAGTTGAGCACCGCGAAGCCGGAGACCACCACCACGCCGCTGATCGCGACCACCAGGACCTTGCGCCAGGTGATCCGCAGGCCCGCGATCAGGAACAGCAGCAGCACGAACCCGGGCACCATCGCGATCGTGCCGCCGAACTTCGCGCCCCATCCGGGATAGCCACAGGCAGCCACCGCCACCAGAGCGACCGCCCCCACGACGAGCAGCGCACGCCGCCGCTCGGTACGCGTCGCGTCCGGCAACCGGCTCAAGCCGAGCCGCCCCGGCACCGCCCGACGCAGCCAACCCTCCGCGGCCGCGCGGAAGGTGTGCGGCCAGGCGTGCGCCGGGATTTCACCTGACCCCTGACGCGGCATCAGCAGCGAGGCGAGCCAGGCGGACCCGATCATCGCCGCGGCGCAATACACACCGACCGCGCTGTTACCGATCCCGTAGAAGCGTCCAGCGATCACATACGAGAGACCGAACGGGGTCTGGGCCTGGAGCCGCGATCCGGTCGCCACATCCGCCGCGATGATCAGAAGCGTCAGCAGGCCGAGCAGCCCGGCCGGGGCGAGCGGCTGCCCGCGCAACGACGGCGCCAGCCGGCAGGCCGCGAACGCGGCTGCCGCCAGCAGCACGCTGATCCCCGCGATCGTCCCGTAAAGGATCGGGCCGGGGGCGAAGGTGGCCGACCAGTTCACCAGGTTCGCGAGGAAAGACGCCGGGGCGACCGCGCCCAGCACCGTGGCCCAGATGACGACGGCCCCGGTCAAGCCGGTCCGCCAGCGGCGCAGGCGCGGGAAGCGGCGGGCGAATCGGCCGGGGGAGTACCGCTGCGGCAGCCAGCGCACCGCGGCGAAGGCCAGGCCGGCGGCCCAGGCCAGGATGGTGATCGCGTGCGCCATCCAGGTGATGAATCGGCCGTTGGTCTGGGCGAAGGTCTGGTTGGCGGTGTTGAGCCAGGCCTGGGTGACGATCGCCCCGGCCGGATCTGACGGGGCGTTGCCCCGCGTGCTGATCTGCGCTCCGATGAACGACTTCGAGTCGACGGCGGAGATCTGCTGCGGCGTCAGGCCGACCCAGTGCAACAGCGAAGGCGTCAGGTCCAGGGTCTGCACGAGGCCGGCGTGCCGCGTCGAAGAAGCGTAGAGCCAGTGCTTGCCGTCGAAGGTCGTGGTGCTTGCCGCCCCGCTCGTCGCAGTCGTCTGAGCCGTGCCTGACACGAGCAGCGCGTGCAGCTGCGGTTCGGTCGTGGAGTCATCGAGACCGGCCACGACCACGATCGTGCCCGTAGGCAGCCGTGAGATGAGCGACCCGAGTTCGGAGTCGAGCGCCGCATACGGGTACACGCGGTCGATCGGCGGCTGCGGCTGGATAGTAGCGGCAGGCGCCGGTAAGGCGGTGACGCCGCCGAGATCGACGAGAGTCAGCGCGCATTGTGAGAGATCGCTCTTTGTAAGGGCATCCGGCGCACCCAAGTAGTTCGCGACGTGCCCGTGTGCGTCGGCTGCTCCGAGCAGGGCGCCGGGACCTGACGCCGCGACACAACCACCCGCCGCCGTGATCGGTGCAGCGAGCGACCCGAACACCGGGGCGTAGCTGTAGGCGTTGTTCGGCGCCGTGAACGCAGAGAAGTTCGGAATGTCGTACGAACCCGCGCTCTGTGGGGCGTCGGGCAACGGCGTGCAGTACGTCTGCGGGAGCGTGACCAGGGACGTCGCGGAACTCGTCCCGGCAGGGTACTGCATCACCCTTCCGGAAAACGACCGAGTGCCGCTGTTGAGGGTCAGCCAGCCGTCTGCCGGACACGTGTCGTTGATCACCGCGCGCGTCACGAGCGAGGCGATGCTGCCGCGCCGCGCCAGATTGAAGAGTGTGGGCATCCCGGTCTGCGTTACGTCGCTCCACTGCAAACCGTCGATCCCGATAACGACGACGCGCCCCGCAGGTGGTCCGCTGGCCGTGCGCTCCGCGGCCTGTGCCGCTGCGGCGCCCGCCACGATCACGCTCGCCAGCGCGGCACCGAGCAGTGCGAGCAGCGCGAGCAGCGAGAGCGGGGACAGTAGACGACGGGGGCGCACCCGGCCAGCGTAGTGGCCCGGTGCGCCCCCGGCTGAGGGTGGATCCGGCCGGTCCGGATGCGTGTCACGCACCCGGATCGATGCCGTCTCGTGCGCCGCCAGTGCTAGTGCATCACTGGTGCCGCATCGCTTGTGGCGGAGGCCTCGTCGCCCGCCGCGTCCCCGGTCGTGCCCGCAGCCGTTCCCGTGGTCGCGCCTTCGACCGCGTCCTGCGGCGCGCCGCCTTCCACCGCGCCCTCAGGCGCCGGTGCGCCCATCGCGCGCAGCGGGACCTGCTTCAGGAACAGGCTGAGCACCCACGCGACCAGCATCGTCGCCGCGGCGACCAGGAAGACCACCGACATGGCCTGCACGAACACGTGCAGGATGGCCGCCTCGACTCCCGGGTGCTGCACGTTGAGCGCGTCCAGCGCCTTGCGGCTCAGGCCGTTCGGGCTGCCGCCGCCGCTCAGGCCCGCGCCCTTCGGCAGGTCGATCGCGGCGTAGTGGTTGAACCGGTTGATCAGGACCGCGCCGAAGATCGCGGTGCCGAAGGAGCCGCCCATGTTGCGGAAGAACAGGTTCGCCGAGGTGCCGGTGCCGATGTCCTTGAACGGCAGCGAGTTCTGCACGGCCAGCGTGAGCACCGGCATCACCAGGCCCATGCCGAGGCCGAGGACGAACATGTACACGCCGCGCTCGGCCGCGCCGGTGGTCTCGGTCAGCCGGGACATCAGGTACATGCCGACCGCGGCGATCGCGGTGCCGGCGATCGGGAACGCCTTGTACTTGCCGATCTTCGAGATGATCCGCCCGCCGATGATCGAGGCGGGCATGATGCCGGCCATCATCGGCAGGATCGCCAGGCCCGCCATCGTCGGGCTGTAGCCGACCACCAGCTGCAGGTAGGTCGAGACGTAGATCAGCGAGCCCATCATCGCCATGCCGAGCACCAGCGCGATCAGGTTCGAGACCGTGAAGATCGAGTTGCGGAACAGGTGCATCGGCAGGATCGGCTCGGTGGCCACCTTGGCCTCCCAGAGCGCGAAGCCGACCAGCAGCGCCGCGCCGACCGCGATCAGGGCGATGATCGTGCTGGAGCCCCAGGCGTAGGTGGTGCCGCCCCACACGGTGACCAGCAGCAGGGCCGAGGCCCCGGCGGCCACGAGTGCCGCGCCGGTGTAGTCGATCTTGTGCTTGATCTGGTTGTTGCGCACGTGCAGCACGATCGAGACGACGATCAGCGCCAGGATGCCGATCGGCAGGTTGACGTAGAAGATCCAGCGCCAGCCGGTGGTCCCGAACAGGTGGCTGCGGTCGGTGAAGAAGCCGCCGATCAGCGGGCCGAGCACCATGGCGAGCATGAACACGCCGCCGAAGTAGCCCTGGTACTTTCCGCGCTCGCGGGGCGGGACCACGACGCCGATGATCGTGAACACCAGCGCCATCAGGCCGCCGCCGCCCAGGCCCTGCAGGGCGCGGAACGCGATCAGCTCGCCCATGTTCTGCGACATCCCGCACAGCGCGGAGCCGACCAGGAACAGGCTGATCGCGAACATGAATATCTTCTTGGGACCGTACAGGTCCGCCAGCTTGCCGTAGATCGGCGTGACGACCGTGGACGCGAGCAGGTACGCGGTCACCACCCAGGACTGGTGGGCCAGCCCGTGCACCGGGTCCAGATCCTGGACGATGGTCCACAGCGCGGTGGACACGATGGTCTGGTCCAGGGCGGCCAGCAGCATGCCCAGCATCAGGCCGCTGAAGACCACCATGATCTGCCGGTGCGACATCATGGGACGGCCGTCGGCCGCCGTCGCGGGTGCGTTCATTAAAAGCATCCTTCGGTGTCGCGTACGAATCTGTCGAGCAGTTTTGTCAGGGCGTGCACGTCGTCGGCCGGCCACGCGGCCAGCGCGTCGCGAATCGCGGTCGCGCGTTCGCACCAGAACCGCTCCACGAAGTCGTGTCCCCGTTCGGTGACCCCCACCTGGAAAGCCCGCTTGTCGTCCGGGTCGGCCGTCTTGACCACGTACCCCTCCTCCTCGAGGACGCGCAGGTGCCGGCTGACCGTGGACAGGTCCAGCTGTGCTTCCTTCGCGAGTGCGGAGGCGCGCATCGGACCCACCTTGCCCAGCACGAACAGCACCGAGATCCGGCCGTGCTCCGGAGTCTTCTCCATCGCCCGGTGCCGGTTCTTGGCCTGCATGAACAGCGCCCGCATGGCATCGCTCAGGGCGCGCACGTCCGCGACTGTCGGCGCCGTCACGGCCTGCGCGTCGAGCGCCGCGTCGCCGGCGGTCGGCTGCGGGGGCCGCTCGTGAGTGTGGACCGACATGTAGACCATCCGCGGATAGGGCTTCCAGGAAGTTGCTTGTACCTTGCAACTATATGCCTAGTTGCTTGCGGCATGCAAGTAGTTTTTGACCTGCGGTTCCGCTCACCGGCCGCCGGACCGCTTGACCGTCGAACCGAGATCGCGATCCGCGTAGCCTGACCCCATGGCTACCCACAAGGAGCGGGCCGCGGTCGAAGGCGACACCACGCCGGGAGACAAACCGCAGGCCACCACCACTACTACCGGCGACACCCCCGCGGTGACCCTCGACGACGTGCTCGCCGCGCGCAAGCTGCTCGCCGACGTCGTGCGTCCGACCCCGCTGGCCTGGTCCCGGCCGCTGTCCGAGCAGCTCGGCGGCGAGGTCTGGTTCAAGTGCGAGAACGTGCAACGCGCCGGCTCGTTCAAGATCCGCGGCGCTTACGTACGCATCCACAACCTGCCTCCGCACGAGCGCGCCCGAGGCGTCGTGGCCGCCAGCGCCGGCAATCACGCCCAAGGCGTCGCGCTCGCGGCGACCCTGCACGGCATCGAGTCCACGGTGTTCATGCCGGAAGGCGCGCCGCTGCCGAAAGTCGCCGCCACCGAGTCCTACGGCGCGCGGGTCCGCTTCGCCGGAACCACCGTCGACGAGGCGCTGATCGCGGCGCGGGCCTTCGCGCAGCAGACCGGCGCGGCGCTCATTCATCCTTTTGACCACCCCGATGTGATCGCGGGTCAGGGCACCGTCGCGCTGGAGATCCTGGAGCAGTGCCCGCAGGTGAAGACCGTGGTCGCGGCCACAGGCGGGGGAGGGCTGCTCGCCGGCCTCGCCACGACGCTGCGCGCGATGCGCCCGGACGTGCGCGTCGTCGGCGTACAGGCAGCGGCGGCCGCCGCCTATCCCGGTTCGCTGCTCGCCGGATCGCCGACCCCGATCGCCTCGATGACGACCATGGCCGACGGCATCGCGGTCGGCTGCCCCGGCCAGCTGCCGTTCGGTATCATCCGCGGGCTCGGCACCGAGATCGTGACCGTGTCCGAGGAGCTGATCTCCCAGGCCCTGCTGCTCCTGCTGGAGCGCAACAAGCTGGTGGTCGAGCCCGCGGGCGCGGTAGGCGTCGCCGCGCTGCTCGAAGCCGCCCAGGAAACGGCCTCAGGACAGCTCGGTTCCGGCGAGCCGCGGTTCGAGCCCCCGGTCGTGGCGGTGCTCTCCGGCGGCAACGTCGATCCGCTGCTGCTGCTGCGGCTCATCCGTCACGGGCTCGCCGCCGCGGGACGGTTCCTCTCGCTGCGGCTGCGGCTCACCGACCGGCCCGGCGCGCTCGCCCAACTGCTGGCCGAGCTGGCCGCGGTCGACGCGAACGTCGTCGACGTGGAGCACGGCCGCACCTCGGCCGGGCTGGGCATCGCCGAGGTGGAGGTGGCGGTGACGCTGGAGACGCGCGGCCCGGACCACGCCGATGCGGTGGTGGCGCGGCTCAGCGCCGCCGGGTACGCCCCGACCGTGCAGTGAGGTAGCGAGGGAGCGAGCGCGATCCGCGGCGGAAGCCTTCAGCCGGCCGGTTTCTGACGCGGCGGCGGGATCACCTTCCCGGCGACGACGCGTGCGAGTTTCACCGAGACCTGCTCGCCGGAGCGCCTGCGGACCGTGGCCTGTCCCTGTGCGCCCTCGGTCCACTCCAGCAATTCGCCCACCAGGTCGCTTAGCGTCTCGCCGAACTGACCGTGATCCGGCGGGTCCAGCCGGTAACGCAGCACGACCCGTGATCCCACATCCTGTGCGCTGATGCGGAGCGCCCCACTCGGTGATGTACCGTCCACTTCAGCGCCCCTTTGTGCGTTGCAGCTTTGCTAAGCGCGATACTAGGTGTCGCACCATATCGATTGACGATGATGGGCCGGGATTAGCGACCCGGTCCGAGGCCAGGAGGACCCGGACGTGACCTACGTCATCGCGCAGCCCTGTGTGGATGTCAAGGACAAGGCATGCATCGAGGAGTGCCCGGTCGACTGCATCTATGAAGGCGAGCGCTCGCTCTACATCCACCCGGACGAGTGCGTCGACTGTGGTGCCTGCGAGCCGGTCTGCCCGGTCGAGGCGATCTTCTACGAGGACGACACCCCGGAGCAGTGGAAGGACTTCTACAAGGCGAACGTCGAGTTCTTCGAGGACCTCGGCTCGCCCGGCGGCGCCTCGAAGCTCGGCCTGATCCCCAAGGACCACCCGGTGATCACGGCGATCCCGCGCAAGGAGGAGGCGCACTGAGCGCCGCCCCCTGCCGCCCGCGCCGGCCGAAGGCGCGAGCACCCCGCACCTAGCGACCCGCGCGAGGAAAGCACCGATGCCGCACGTGTCCGCCCGTCTGCCGCAGTTCCCGTGGGACCGCCTGAAGCCGTACGCGGCCAAGGCGGACGCCCATCCCGGCGGACGGGTGGACCTTTCCGTCGGGACGCCGGTCGACGCGACGCCCGAGAGTGTGCGTCGTGCGCTGTCTGCGGCCGCCGATTCGCCGGGTTACCCGACCACGCACGGCACCGCCAGGCTGCGTGAGGCGGCCTCCGGCTGGATGCTGCGCGCGCTCGGTGTGGCGGTAGACCCCGTGTCGGTACTGCCGCTGCTCGGCTCCAAGGAACTCGTCGCCGGGCTGCCCGCGTTGCTGGGGCTCGGCGCGGGCGACGCCGTGGCGTACCCGACCCCGGCCTATCCGACCTACGAGATCGGCGCGCTGCTCTCCGGCGCGACGCCGGTCCCGGTGTCCGACGGCGAGCTGCGGGAGCAGTGGATCGCGCCGGATGACGCCTCGGGGAAAGTCAGCGGGGCGCCGGAGAATCTCCGACTGCTCTGGCTGAACTCGCCGGGCAATCCGCACGGCCGGGTCCACTCGCCTGACCTGCTTCGGCAGGTCGTCGCCTGGGCGCGGGCCCGGGGCGTCACCGTGGTCTCTGACGAGTGCTACATCTCGCTCGGCTGGGAAGGCACCGAACCGGTGTCGGTCCTGCATCCGGAGGTGTGCGGTGGCTCGCACGAAGGGCTGCTCGCCGTGCACTCGCTGTCCAAGCGCTCGAACCTGGCCGGCTACCGGTCCGCGTTCGTGGCCGGAGATCCGGCGCTCGTCGCGGAGCTGCTCGAAGTGCGCAAGCACGCCGGGATGATGATGCCGGGCCCGGTTCAGGCGGCTACTGCCGCTGCGCTCGACGACGATGAGCACGCGGCCGCGCAGAAGGAGCGCTATCGCTCCCGCCGCACGGTGCTGCGTAACGCGTTGCAGGATGCGGGATTCCGCATCGACCACTCCGAGGCAGGCCTCTACCTGTGGGCCTCACGCATCGTCAGCGGTGAGCCCGAAGCGTGTTGGGACACCGTCGCGCACTTGGCGGACTTGGGCATCCTGGCCGCCCCCGGCGAGTTCTACGGTCCCGGCGGCGAGCACCACGTCCGGGTGGCACTTACCGCGACCGACGAGCGCATTGCGTCCGCCGCGGCGCGGCTCGCCGGCTGACCGACTCCGACCGACTCCGCCGCGCGCCGTACCGCCTCATCGCTTCATCACGGCATTTCGGCATCGCATTTCGACACCGCCTTGCCGGGGCTACTGCCGTACCGCGCCATCGCACCGACAGCGACCAAAAGGCCGGTGGCCCGTCGGCTCCCGGTTCGGAGTCGGCGGGCCACCGGCCGCTCAGCCGCCGGCTGTGTCAGTCGGTCCGGCTGCTTCCCTGACTGTTCGTCAGGCCTTCTTGTGCTTGGCCACGTAGTGCGTGGTCAGCTTGGCCGCGTCGGTGGTCGCCTGCTGGCCCTGCGCCGCCTCGGCCGCCGGGTGCGCGACCATGGCCGGGGCCTGCGCGGCGACGTGCTGCGCCTGCATCGGGACCGACTCGGTGGAGGTCGGCATGCTCGCCGACCCGCCGTTGGCGCCCTGCTGCCCGGTCAGGCTGCCGACCACCGGCAGGTTGCCCACGACCGGCAGGCCGCCGTTGCCCAGACCGCTGGTCAGGCTGCCGACCACCGGCAGGCCGTTGAGCGGCGAGGCGCCGCCGTTGCCGGCGAGCCCGGCGACGTCCGGCAGGCCGCTGCCGGCCAGGCTGCCGACCACCGGCAGGCCGCTCAGCGGGGAGGCGCCGTTCTGCTGCCCGGCCAGGCTGCCGACCACGGGCAGGCCGGAGAGCGGCAGCCCCTGGGTCAGGTGCGCCGTGGTCTGGCTCTCGGCCAGGCTGCCGACCACCGGCAGCGAGCCGACCAGCGGCAGGGTGTCCGCGTGCGCGGCCCCGGCGGCGGCGACCGGCAGGGCGACGGCGGCGGCGGCCGCCGCGGTGGAGGCGATTCGACGCCCGGCGTGGCTCATCTGTGTCTCTCATTTCCGTGTGGACTGTGCGGTCCGGGGCGGTCGGCTCGGCTCCCGCGCCCAGGCCGGGTGGGCCGACGGCCCGGATGACGCCCGGCCGCCGCTCGGCGGCCGGCGACGCGGGCCGAGTACAGCGGCGTCCGCGTCACTGGGAATTACGAGCCGGGCACGGCTTGGGTTTCGGCCCGGCAGAGTAACGTTTGGGTAAAGGACCCGGCGCGGTTTGGAGGTCCAAAGACCGGATGAGCGTATTTCCGGGCCCGCGCTCGGCCGGTTTTTCCGGAAAACGGCCGGCTTAGAGCGAGCCGGCGCTCTGCAGCGCGCCGGTGACCGGGCTGTCCGCGCCGAGCACGCCGGTGACCGGAAGCGTCTGGGTCAGGCTGCCGACGCTGCCGACCATCGGCAGCTGGGTGCCGCTCAGCTTGCCGGTCAGGTCGCTGACGGTCGGCACGCCGCCCTGGCGCAGCTGCGAGACCAGCGGCGCGGCCTGGCCGATCACGCCTCCGGCCAGCGCATCGGCCTGCGGCGAGAGGCCGGAGGTCAGCGTGCCGAGCGCGCCCTGGTGCAGCACGTTCGGCGCCAGCCCGAGCGCGCCCCCGGATGCGGCCAGCTGCGGCATCACGTTGTTCACCGGCAGCGCCTCGGCCAGCTGGGTGGCCGCACGCTGGGTCTGGCCGCTCAGCAGCCGGTCGGCCGCGTTCGCGAGGTTGCCCGTCCCGACCGCCAGCTTCTGCGCGGAGTCGGCCGGCTGCGCGTCCAGCGTCGCCGAACGCACCTGTGCGTCTGCCTGCGGCCGCTGCGGCAGCAGGCCCAGGTCGCCGACCTGCATGAGGTCGCTCAGCGGCGGGGTCGCGGCGTTGAGCGTGCCGTCGAGCGGCAGGTCGTTGGCGATCGGGACACCCGCCACCAGCGGATTGATCGAGTCCGGCAGCCCGAACGGCAGCGCGACGTTCGGCAGCCCCAGCGTCTGCAGGTCGGCCTGCGGACCGGTCGCCGCGGCCGCCGTTCCCGCACACGCCAGTGGTACCGCTCCGGCGGTCAGCGCTGCGGCCGTCGCAGCAAGGCGGCGGCCGGTATTCCCGCTCAAGATGCCCTTGCTCGGCGCGGCGTGGCGGCCCTTGCGGGACTGCGAGTTGCTCATGGTGCTCCTCGAATTATGTGAACGGCGGGTATTCCTACCCTTCACTCATCGATGAGGAGCCCGCGGAAGTTGCGGCCAAATAAGGTAACGAAACGGTAACTATCGCAATCCTGGGGCCGAAATTCACTCGATTCAGTGAATTGCCTGCTTGCCTCGAACAAACCCCGGTCAGCCGACCATGACTATGTGCACGGGGCCCGCAGCCGCCGTAGCACTCGAATCGGCCTTCCAACCGGCCGCGCCGTCCGAGGCCGACCATGTCTTGCCGCCGTACGAGACCTGCGCGATGCCCATCGTCTCCGCCTGCGCCGCCGCCCAGTTCGCGTACGCCCACCCACGAGCCGACGCCGCGGTGCCTGAGATCGAGCTCGGCACGGTCACGCCGAAGGAGCGCCCGTCCGCCGCGATCCCGTCGACCTTGCCGACATTCGCGGAGCCGAATTCGGTACGCAGTTCGTTGACCACCGCCTGGCCGCGCGCCGTCAGCAGCGCGCCGGCGCCTTTGGCCTGCGCCGGGAACGTCGGCCCGTCCAGCGTGCAGCCGAGCCCGGCGCCCGCCGAACCGGTGAACACCGCGGAGAGCACCGTCGCGAACTGCTCCCACTGCGCGTACGCGGTCGGCGAGCCCGACTTCTGCACCGCCTGCGCCGCCTGCGTCAGCGACATGTTCTGCCAGCCGGAGACGTTCAGCAGCGCCTGGTAGAACTTCGTGGTCGAATACACCGGGTCCAGGATCTGCGCCTGCGTGCCCCAGCCCTGCGACGGCCGCTGCTGGAAGAGGCCCACCGAGTCGCGGTCGCCGTAGTCCAGGTTGTGCAGCTTCGACTCCTGCCGCGCGGTGGCCAGCGCCACCTCGATGCCGAAGGACGGCACGTTCATCGAGACGCCCACCGCCGCGATCGTCGAGGCGTTCTTCGCCTGCTCGAGATCCAGGCTCATGCTGCCGGCCGGGGAACTGACGGTGCATCCGGAGGACTGGAAGATCGACAGGTGCCCGAGTTTGTGCACCGCCCACAGCGCCGCCGCGGCGATCAGCCCGGCGATCACCAGCGCCACGATCAGCGCCTTGAGCCAGCCGCCACCGCCGCCGCGGGGCGCGAGGGCCTGCGTGTCGTGACTGGTCTGGGCGGTGCGCGGCACAGTGCTCCTCGGCGTCGGTCGAAGGCGGGGGCTTCCCGTTACCGTAACGCGATCGCGGTGCGAGACGGGTCCGGGTCGTGTCACGGGTCCGCATTAGTCTTGGCACATGACCGACACCTTCTCCAGCCCGCTGCCCGCCGTGATCGACGAACTGTGGGAGCGCCGCGCCGACCTGAGCCCGGCCGACGCGGACGCCCGCAAGCTGGTCGTCGAGGCGGTCGACCTGCTCGACTCCGGCGCGGCCCGGGTGGCCTTCGTGGACCCGGCCACCGACGCGGTGCTGGTGGACGAGCGGGCCAAGCGCGCCATCCTGCTCGGCTTCAAGGTGCTGGAGATGACGGAGGGCACGGTCGGCGAGTTCTACCAGCACGACCGGATCCCGCTGAAAAAGAGCTTCCCCGGAGTACGCGTGCTGCCCGGCGCGATCGCCCGGTGGGGCAGCTACTTCGCGCCCGGCGTGGTGCTGATGCCGAGCTTCACCAACATCGGCGGGTACGTGGACTCCGGCTCGATGGTGGACACGTGGGCGACGGTCGGCTCCTGCGCGCAGATCGGCAAGAACGTGCACCTGTCCGGCGGCGTCGGGATCGGCGGCGTGCTGGAGCCGCCGAACGCGATCCCGGTCGTGGTCGAGGACGACGCGATGATCGGCAGCCGGTCGATGATCGTCGAGGGCGCGCGGGTCGGCAAGGGCGCGATGGTGGGCGCCGGCACCATCCTGTCGGCGACGATCCCGGTCATCGACGTGGAGAGCGGCGAGGAGATCAGCCGCGGGCACATCCCGGCCTGGTCCGTCGCGGTCGGCGGCACCCGTACCAAGCAGTTCGCCGGCGGCTCCTTCGGCCTGCCCTGCGTCCTGGTGCTCAAGCGGCTCGATGAAGGCCAGCGGCACGACAAGGCGCAGCTCAACAGCATCCTGCGGGACCACGGGATGAGCGCCTGATGCAGTCGGGCGAGACGGGTGGCGCCGAGGTTTCCGCGGCCGCGGTTCCGGCAGACAGCGCGG
>NZ_DASRGV010000398.1:0-8206 GCF_035650855.1 Actinocrinis sp.
AGCACCGAGGTGAACACGTTGAACCCGCCGATGACGAGCATCACCGTGACGAACAGCAGCGCCGGGCGCACCGCCGGCAGCGTCACCGCGCGGAAGCGGTGCCAGGCCCCGGCGCCGTCCATCTCGGCCGCCTCAAGCAGCTCCTTGGGCACGCCCTGCAGCGCGGCCAGGAAGATGACCATCGACCAGCCGATGCCCTTCCACACCCCGAGCGCGGAGACCGCGACCATCCCGGTCCAGCGGCCCGCCAGCCAGGAGGTGGGCTGCGAGGTCACGTGCGTGACGTCGTGCAGCATCCAGTTGACCAGGCCGCTGTCCGCGAACAGGTACTGGAACAGCAGCGAGACCACGACCCAGCTGGTGACCACCGGCAGGTAGAACAGCACCCGGAAGAGCGCGCGGCCCGGCGCCTTGTTGTTGAGCAGCGTCGCGACCAGGAAGCCCAGCACGATCTGCGGCGGCACCGTGAACGCCATGTAGACGCCGCTGTTGGCCGCCGCCCGCCAGAACACCGGGTCGTGGAAGGCGCGGGTGTAGTTGGCGAACCCGGTGAACCGGCTGACCGACCCGGCCACGATGTTCCAGTCGTAGAAGCTCATCTGGAACGCGCGCACCATCGGATAGATGATCAGGGCGAGGAAGAGCAGGAACCCGGGTGCCAGGAACAGCAGCGCGGTGCGCGAGGAGGCGGTGCGCCGCCACAGCGGCGCGCGATTCGTCCCCTGGGGCGGGGGCGGCGGCCCCGCCGCACCGGCATCGGCCGGCGCGACGAGGCGTGCGTCCGCGGGTTCAGACGTGGCGGCGTTCGACGACGCCGCGGCGTTCTGAGCGGTCATCATGCTTGGCGGCCTACCGGGTCGCCGTCAGCAGCGGGTCGATGTCCGAGGCGGCCTTGTCCAGCGCGGCCTGCACCGACGTGCTGCCGGTGAACGCCGGGGTCAGGTCGTCCTGCAGCACGGTGTCGATCTGCGGGGCCTGCGGCACCGAGGGACGCGGCTTGGCGGTGGCCAGCTGCTTGATGAACGGCGCCAGCTCCGGCGAGGCCGCGGCCTCCTGGACGCCCAGGGCCTGCACCACGGACATCTGCCCGGTCTTGGCCATCGCCAGCTGGAAGGTGGCGCTCTGGGTGAAGCGGATGAACTTCTCCGCCGCGTCCTGGTGCGCCGACGCCGAGGTCATCACGATGTCCTCGCCGCCGGTCACCGAGACCGAACCGCCCGGCCCGGCCGGCACGGGGGAGTAGACCGGCTTGAAGCTCGGGTACTGGCCCGACCAGATCCCGGTCATCCACGGCCCGTCCAGGATGTTCGCGTACTGGCCCTTGGGCAGCCCGTCAGAGGTCTGCGTCGCGCCCTTGTCCCCGGTGATCAGCTTCGGGATCGCGCCAGCCTTGTACAGGTCCACCAGCAGCTGCACGCCCGCCACGCTGGCCGGGCTGTTGAGGTAGCCGGTGGCCTTGGTCTGGTCCGCGTTGGTGACCGAACCGCCGGCCGACCAGATCCACGGGTAGAGGTTCCAGCCCTGCAGGCCGCTGTCCGCGAACGCCGCGACCTTGTTGGCGGCCAGCTTCGGCGCGTCCGCCTTCAGCTCGTCGAAGGTGGCCGGCGGCGCGGCGATGCCCGCGGCCTTCAGCGCGTCCGGGTTGGAGATCAGCACCCTGGTGTTGGTGTCCAGCGGCAGGCCGTAGTAGTGCCCGGCGAACAGGTTGGTCGCCACGGTGCCCGGGTAGTCCGCCGCCGCGAGCGTCTTGTAGTCGCTCATCTTCTGGTCCAGCGGCGCGAACACGCCGAGCGCGCCCAGCTTGGGCACCCAGCCGAGGTCGGCGCGCACCAGGTCGGGCAGCTGGCCGCCGGCCGCGCCGGTGGTCAGCTTCTGCAGCATCGAGTCGTAAGGGATGTCGACGTACTGGATCTTGATGCCGGGGTTGGCCTTCTCGAAGGCCGGGATGATCGTGTTGTCCAGGGCGTCGGTCTGGGTCTTGTTGCCGCCGTTGCCGTAGGTGCCCCAGAAGGTGAGCGTGACGGGACCGGAGGAGGCGGCCGGCGAGCTTGCCGACGAGCAGGCGCCGAGCAGCGACGCGCACAGCGCGGCCGCTCCCAGCATCAGTGCGCGGTCGTGACGACGACTCATATCCATGACTCCTGTGTCGTGGTGAGGGGCTGAGTTGCGGGTTGTGTCGTGAGGAGCCGGGGCCGCACCGCCTGAGCGTCGGTGCTGCGCCCCCGGCCGGGATTGTTTTCGTTCGCCAAGCAAACTATTCGAGGCCGTATCCGGCCCGGCTCGGACAGCAGGGGTTTTGCAGTGCGTTTCGCGCCGCGGTGCTCGCGGCGCCGTTTCCTACACCTGGATCTCGCCGGTGAGCGTCATCAGCGAGCGCAGTACGCCGTGGCGCAGCATGGTGGCCGCGGCGCCGCGGGCCCAGGTCTCGTCCGGCAGCGGGCGCACCACCAGGCGGCAGTCCCGCCCGGCGGTGGAGAAGCTGGAGCGGGCCAGCTCCTCGCCCAGCGCGTCGATGATCAGATCGGAGGCGCTGATGCCCTCGCCGGAGAGGATCACCACCGGCGGGTTGATCAGGTTGACCAGGCCGGCCAGGCCCTGGCCCAGCGCCCGGCCGGCCTCGACGAACACCTGCCGGGCCACCGGGTCGCCGCCGTGCGCGATCTCCACCGCCTCGGCGAGGCTGCCCGGAGCCTGCCCGCCGCGCTCGCCGATCGCCCGCACGATCGCCTCGTCGCTGGCGAAAGCCTCGATGCAGCCGCGCTTGCCGCAGTGGCACAGCGGGCCGCGCGGGTCGACGATGTTGTGCCCGAACTCGCCGGCCGCGCCGCTGGCGCCGTGCAGCAGCTGGTCGTCGATGACGATCGCGCCGCCGACGCCCGCGCCCACGGTGACCACCGCGAAGGAGGAGGTGTCCCGGCCGGCGCCGAACCACTGCTCGGCGACGGCCAGGGTGTTCACGTCGTTCTCGATGAGCACCGGCAGGTGCAGCGCGTCGGCGAGCATCCGCTGCAGCGGCACGTCGCGCCAGTCCTCCAGCATCGGGGAGAAGCGCACTATGCCGCGGCGCCCGTCGACGTGGCCGCCGAGCCCGACGCCGACGCCGACCGTGCTGCTCGCGCCGCCGTCGGCCCGGCTGAGCAGATCCCGCACCAGGTCGGCCACCGCCGCCGCGACCGTGTCCGGCCGCGGCTCGGCCAGCGGCACCCGCCTGGACTGCAGCACCTCGGCGTGCAGGTCGACCACGACGCCGATCAGCTCCCCGCTGGTCACCTTCACCCCGACGGCGTTGTGCCGCTTGGCGTCGATGACCAGCGGGATCAGCGGGCGGCCCGGGCCCTCGGAGTAGCCCTCCTGCTCGGTCACGTAGCCGCCCGCGATCATCGGCTTGACCAGCTTGGTCACCGCGGCCTGTGACATCCCGATGGCCCGCGCCGCGTCGCGCCGGGAGATCGGTCCGCGCGTGAGGATGGCCGTGAACAGCGCGGCCAGGTTGCGTTCACGCGAGGACCACTGCTCCGGCTGGTGCGGCGCGGTGCGGTCCATCGTCTCCGGCATCATCGCTCTTCCTTGCTCGAAGGTTCGTCGCCTGAGGTCGTCGGGGAAAGTGTGCCCCAGGCCGGGGCGTCAGCGTGTCAGGGTTCCACCACGGTCGCCATCCTCACCGCCGTCACCGCACGTTTCCGTAGAGCGCCGCGGTGGCCGAGCCGGTGAGCCGGTAGAGCAGGGTGCTCGTGTCGTCCTCGGTCCAGGCCAGCGTCGTCGGGTTCTGGTGTTCCAGCTCGATGGTCAGCGGCTGCACGGTTCCGTTCGCGGTGCTGGAGCTGGCCAGCGCGGAGCGGGGGATCACCAGCTCGACCCGGCCGGTGGCGGGGTCCCACTGCGGCGCGATGACGCTGGTGATGTCGGCGTCCTGCACCCACGCTCCGTTGGCGACGTGGTAGTGCAGGTAGCGGTTGTCGCTGGAGCGGCGCGCCACCAGGTAGGAGACCGGGCGCGGCAGCGTCGAGCCGTCGATGCCGACGGTGGTCGTCGCGGACGCGGCGCCGGAGTAGTCCGCCGAGTAGACGTCGACGCCGAACTCGGTGGCGGTCTGGTAGTTGGGCAGGTGCCCGTCGGCGTTGTCGACCCGCACGTACAGGTTCGAGTCGTCGTTGGCGACGGCGACGTTGCGGATGTCGGTGTCCGGGTCGCCGTTGGCGTTGTCGCCCACCCGGTCGGTGAAGTAGGGCACCGAGGACCACTGCGGCCAGTCGCCGGTGGTGCCCGCGTCCACGGTGAGGGTGGCGTTGGCGCCGGCCCTGGTCACCGTCGGGTAGACGCGGGTGTCGGTCTGGCCGCCGTAGGCGAGCGCGGCCAGCACGTACCAGGCGCCGGTCACCGGCTCGACCATGGTGGAGACGATCGGCTTCTGCGTCACGTTCGAGGTGGCCTCGCCCGGGGGCATGTAGCCGGTCGCGGTGCGG
The DNA here is from genome assembly GCF_035650855.1 of Actinocrinis sp. GTDB lineage: Bacteria > Actinomycetota > Actinomycetes > Streptomycetales > Catenulisporaceae > Actinocrinis. Next base: position 4,464 of record NZ_DASRGV010000398.1, read on the forward strand.
GTGACGTACCAGGTCAGCCGGTTCAGCGCGGTGGCGGTGTCGCCGGTGAAGACCTCCTGGATGGCCAGGTACATGCTCATCTGCGGCCAGGAGGGCTCCGCGGCCAGCGCCTCGTTGCCGGCCGGGCTGTAGGGCGAGGTGTAGTAGAAGTCGTCGCCCTGGTAGCGCGCGATGCCGTAGGTGTCGTGGGTCAGATCCGAGGTGACCGTCGAGACGTGCGAGGCGGCGCGGCTGCTGGCGGTGTCGATGACGCCGAGCACCAGCAGCATGTCCGAGGAGGAGTCGACCGGTGAGACGCGCGCGGTGTTGTCGGTGTTGACCGCGCGGTCGTAGTAGTTCGACGGGCCGTTCCACATGCCGGCCGGGCTGGCCAGCGAGGAGCGCTGCAGCGCGGTGGCGATGCTGCCTGCCGCCGAGCTCCAGCTGTCGGCCAGGGCGGTGTCGCCCTCGGCCTGGGCGTACAGCTCGGCCGCCCCGAGCCCGGCCTCGTAGGTGGCCTGGGTGAAGGCGTTGTACTCCTGGGCCTCCTCCCAGATGGAGAAGTCCGAGGGGCCGAAGCCGTTGCTCTGGATGCCGCCCGCGATGAATCCGGCGGACTTCTGCACCGCGGGCCACATGGCGTTGAGGAACGTGGTGTCCCCGGTCTGCTGGTAGTGGCGCAGCGCGCCCATCAGGAAGATGCCGACGGAGTCGTTCTCCGGCTGCACGAAGCTGACGTACTGTCCGGTCCACTCGTTGTAGGTGGTGCCGAACGAGCCGTCGGAGTTCTGCACGCTGATCAGCCAGTTGAAGTACTTCGCGGCCTCGGCGTGGTGGCCGGCGGTGTCCATCGCCAGCGCGGTGACGGCCGAGTCGCGGATCCAGGTCTTGTAGCCGTAGGCGATCGGGTTGGTGGCCGCGGGCCAGGTGCCCAGCACCGGGTTCTGCGTCTGCTTCATCACCACCAGCGACCGGTCGTAGGCGGTGGACAGGCCGGTGTCGGTGAACGTGGAGGTGACCCGCTTTCCGGCGGCCAGCCAGTTCGCGTAGTCGGTGGTCGTGGTCTGCTGCCACGAGGTGTCGCTCGAGGCGCGCGCGGTGTCGGCGGCGGCCAGCGCGTCGCTCTGGGTGGCGGCGATCGCCAGGTAGAACGAGGTGTTCACGGTGCTGTTCGCCGGCACCGAGACCTGCTTGGACAGGGCGATGTCGACGTTGCCGGCGGTGACGCTGTTGTTGCCGGGCAGGCTGCCGTTCGCGTCGAAGGCGTACCAGGGCGCGACCGTGGCGCTGGCGGTGTTCGAGACGGTGTCGTCGCCGACCTGGTGGCCGCTGGAGGCGCCGAAGGAGCCGAGCACGATCTGGTACTGGCCGCTGGCGGACATGTCGGCGACGTCGGCGTCGCGGGTCGAGTCGTAGGTGGCGTGCACCGTGGCGCCCGAGCCGGCGCCGGTGTTGTTCAGGTGCACCGAGTCCAGCACGTTCATCGTGACGGCCGAGCCGGTGGTGTTGGTGAGCCGGTAGGTCACGACCATGAAGTGCTGGTTGGGCACCATCGCGTAGTCGCGGCCGATGCTCACCGGCATCGCGGTGCCGGAGTAGGTCCCGTAGTCCGAGCGCAGGATGCCGCCCGAGTCGAGGTAGCCGGTGGCCGCGGAGAAGTTGTGCACCTGGTCGTACTTCACGCCGTGGGTCTCGTCGCGGAAGAAGCCGGTGTAGTCGACGATCTGGTTGACGGCGGACGCGGCGGACGCGGCGCCGTTCGGCGAGTAGTGCAGCTCGCCGAGCCGCGGGCCGTACTGGGTGTTGCTGTCGGTCTGCGCCAGTTGCGGCGCCATCCAGATGCCGGTGGTGTCGCTCCAGTTGTTCATGTAGAGCGACCTGGCCGTCTCGGCGGACGGCTGGGTCGGGCTCGCCGCCCCGGCCGGCCCGGCGGCGAGCACCGACGCGGACACGGCCCCGGCTATGACGACGGCTCCGGCCGTCGCCGATCCGACGAGTCTTCGGAATCTCATCCCTGGCAGCCTCTCCTGCTTCGTTGCAGACGTGCATGATCGGACGTGGATGATCGAACTGCAGGTCGGCCGACCTGATGCGAGTCCCGGAGGGCGTGGGTCGCGGGGCGGCTCCGGGTGCGAACAGTGTCGTGCGAGTTAATTCCTTTTGTCAAGCAACTAATCGAGCGTCCGGCGAAAGCCGTCTGACCTGCGACGAATCGCCGGCCGACGCGCACTCCAGGTCTGGCGGTCGGCGGCGTCAGGCGGGCTGAGGGTCAGGGACTACACACGTGCCGCGGCTCGGTCTCTTCGCGGTTCAGTCTTCGCCGCCGGCCGCGTGGGCGTGGCCGGCCACCGCCGCGGCCGCTCCCACCGTGCGGCGCCAATCCGGGCCGATCGTCTCGGCCAGGGCCTGGCACACCGCCGCGGCCAGGTCCGGGCCCTTCTCCGCGAGCAGCCGCCGCGCCTTCGCGGTCAACGTCAGGGCGATGCCGCGCCGGTCTCCGCTCACCGACTCGCGGGTGACCAGGCCGGTGTGGCTCAGGCAGCCGACCTGGTAGGTCAGGCGCGTCTTGGGCCGCCCGAGCAGTTCCGCGATCTGCGTCATGCGCAGACTGGCGCCCGGCTGCTCGGCCAGGAGGCACAGCACGAGGAACTCGTCGTGCGAGATGCCGAAGGTCTGCTTGACCTGCTTGGCCATGATCTGCTCGACCGTCCCGGCGGCCGAGAGCAGCCGCATCCACAACCGCAGTTCCTCCGGCAGCTGCGTGTCCGCGCCCCCGGGCGCGCCGCTCCCGGGGCAGGTGGGCTCCGCGTCGTTGGTCATGCTCCATCGTAGCTGTCGTCCAAATTTGGATTTCATGCTAGCGTGACGTTCAAATTTGGACGAGTGTGGGCGCCTCGGTGCCCGCCCGCTCGACCTTCGCCCTCCACCCCCCTTCCGCAGGAGACTTCGATGACCGCCAGCGCCCCCGGCCAGTTCGTACTCGACACCGCGCGTTCCACCGTCGCCTTCCGGCACAAGACGATGTGGGGCCTGGTGACCGTGAAAGGCACCTTCAAGGGCGTCAGCGGGGACGGCAAGCTCGACGCGGACGGATCCGCCACCGGTGTGATCAACGTGCGCGCCGACTCCGTCGACACGAAGAACACCGCCCGCGACAAGCACCTGCGCTCCGACGACTTCTTCGCCGCCGAGCGGTTCCCGGTCATCAAGTTCGACGTCCTGAGCGCCGTGCAGAACGCGGACGGTACCGTGCGCGTCGAGGGGCTGCTGACCGTACGCGAGGTCACCCAGGCCCTCACCATTACCGCCACGCTCGCGGCGACGGAGCCTGCGGGCGTCACGCTGGTGACGCAGTTCGACGTCGACCGCGCCGCCTTCGGGATCACGTGGAATCAACTAGGCATGTTGCGCGGCGTCGCGACGATCACGGCCACCCTGCGCTTCGCGCGCACCGGAAGCTGAGCGACGCGGCCACCGCGGCCTGCGGGCATACTTGGCGCGGGCCCTGCGATAGGGGTCCGCGCCGGTGCGTTCACCGGCTACGGGACGGGGCGCGCGATCCTGCGTGCGCATGAGCGGAAAAGGATGCGGAATGTCTTCAATCAACGGGGTAACGGGGCGCACGGGCCTGCGGGCGGCCGCGGTGCTGGGAGCGGCGGCCGCGGTCATGGCCGCGAGCATCCCGGCGGGCACGGCGGCGACGCAGAGCTCGACCGGCCACCTGCTGGGCATCAGCGTGCAGTCGTATCCCACCTTCGATCGCG
>NZ_DASRGV010000399.1:0-12957 GCF_035650855.1 Actinocrinis sp.
CCTTGGCACTTGGCCGCGTCGGAAACCGGCGGCGACGTGGTTGCGGCCGAGCGTCTCGACATCGCGCTCGGCGCGCTGCACCGCGCGTGCCTCAGCCTGGCATCGCACCTCGCGCCGTTCCTGCCTGACGCGGCTCACCGCATCAGCGCGCAGTGCACTCCGGTCGACGGCGTGCTGCCGGAAAGCAGGCCGCTGTTTCCCCGCCTCGAATGAGGACTCAGGCCTCAGGCCCGCTCTTGGGGCGCCAGCCGGGCGGCGGATCCTCGCCGACACGGCCGTCGACGGCCTCGCGCAGCAGGTCGGCGTGGCCGGTGTGGCGGCCGTACTCCTCGATCAGGTCGCAGACCAGGCGGCGCAGGCTGGCGCGGCGGCCGTCGGGCCAGGCCAGGTGGGCGAGCTGATCGAGGCCGCCCTGGGCGAGAGCTGCATCGAGCCGCGCGCGCGAGCGCTCGATCGCGCCGTCCCAGAGGCTGTAGAGCTCGTCCGGCGAAAGCCCGGCGGTGTCGAACGTGTACGACCAGTCGCCGCCGCCGTCCCAACCGAGCGCGTCCCAGGGGGCGCCGAGCGGCAGTCCGGACAGTTTCACCGTGAACATGACGTCCTCGCAGGCGGCCAGGTGCTTGAGCAGGCCGCCGAGGGTCAGCTCGGAGGCGCCGACGCGGGTGCTGAGGCCGGCGGCGTCCAGGTCGTCGGCCTTCCAGCGGAAGGTGGTGCGCAGTCGGTCGAGCGCGCCGATCAACTGCTCGGCTTCGGTACCGGCGAGCGGCGGCTCCCAGGGAGTTTCAAGATCGTTCATGGGTTTCACGGTAGCCGGGAGCACCGACAGTTCCCTGGTGCGGTGGCGGGCCGCGCTGGGTAGGTTGTGACTTTGACCGGCCGGCGCGACGGCTCAGCCCGCAAGTTTTCGGGGAATCCGGTGACTCATTCCGATCAGATCGAGGTTCACCCCGCCTGGCTGCCCGCCGCGGCGTTCCGGGCGCTCGGCTCGCGTCGCGTGCTGGTGCGCGGCGAGGGTCAGCTCGTTGATACGGTTACGGGCGAGATCGAGCAGGCTTGCGCACGGTACGGCGGCAGCCGGCGGCGCCAGCGGCAGGGCGAGGCCGGCGCGGATCTCGACGGCAGCCGTTACGAGCTGGTACTCGCGCTGACCAGGGCGCATCCGTTGCCGAGTGCGGCGGTCGGCGTCGTCGAACGGGGCGCGCTCGGCGATGAGGGCTTCGCGCTCACCAGGCGCGACGGCGCCACGGCGGTCCTGGCCGACGAGCCGGCCGGGCTTCTCTATGGCCTGTTTCACGTGGCACGTCTCGGCGAGGCCGCGTTCGCGGGCTCGCGTCCGGTGGAGCGGCACCTTCCGGCGACGCCGCTGCGGATGCTCGACCACTGGGACAACATCGACGCGCACCCGGTGATGGGCCAGGTGGAACGCGGTTATTCCGGAGGGTCGATCTTCTGGGAAGACGGCGCTCTGCGCGAGGACTTGGCGCGGGTGCGGGCCTACGGCCGGTTGCTGGCCGCGTGCGGGATCAACCGCGTCGCGATCAACAACGTGAACGTACACGCCTCCGAGGCGCACCTGCTCACGGATCGGCTCGGCGACGTGATCGCAATCGCGGATGCGTTGCGTCCGTACGGGATCCGAGTGCATCTGTCAGTGAACTTCGCCTCGCCGATCGCGCTCGGCGGGCTGCCGACCGCCGATCCGCTGGACGCGCAGGTGCGCGCGTGGTGGGAGGAGACGACTCGGCGTGTGTACGAGTCGGTCCCCGATTTCGGCGGCTACGTCGTGAAAGCCGATTCCGAAGGGCAGCCGGGCCCGTTCGCGTACGACCGCACGCACGCCGATGGCGCGAACCTGCTCGCCGACGCGCTGGCGCCGTTCGGCGGAATCGTGCACTGGCGGGCCTTCGTCTACGACCACCGGCAGGACTGGCGCGATCGCTCGACCGACCGGGCCCGCGCCGCCTACGACCACTTCGCGCCGCTGGACGGACAGTTCCGCGAGAACGCCATCCTCCAGGTGAAGTACGGCCCGATTGACTTCCAGGTCCGCGAGCCGGTTTCGCCGGTGATCGCGGCGATGCCGTCGACACGCCTCGCGGTCGAGTTCCAGGTGACTCAGGAGTACACCGGTCAGCAGCGGCACGTGTGCTACCTCGGGCCGCTGTGGAGCGAGGTGCTCGGTTTCCGGCCCTGGGGCCCGGAAGAGTCGACCGTCGCGCAGATCGCGGTGGCCTCCGGCGGCGGACTGGTCGCGGTCTCGAACGTGGGCAACGATCCGTTCTGGACCGGCCATCCGATGGCGCAGGCCAACCTGTATGCCTTCGGCCGTCTGGTCTGGGATCCGCAGCTGGACCCGACCGCAGTGCTCGATGAATGGATCGACCTGACCTTCCAGCCCGCTGCGGACAGCGGCGGGGCGAAGCTGCGCGACACCCTGCACGCGATGATGGACGAGTCCTGGCTTGTGTATGAGCAGTACACGGCGCCACTCGGGGTCGGCTTCATGGTGCATCCCGCGGACCACTACGGTCCGAGCGTCGACGGGTACGAATACACGCAGTGGGGCACCTATCACTTCGCCGACCGGGACGGCGTCGGTGTGGACCGCACTCAGGCGAGCGGCACCGCGTTCACCGGCCAGTATCCGAAGGCCTGGTCCGAGGCGTATGAGTCGCTGGAACAGTGCCCTGACGAGCTGCTGCTCTTCTTCCATCACGTCCCCTATACGCACCTGCTGCGCAGCGGATCGACGGTCATCCAGCACATCTACGACACGCACTTCGCGGGCGCCGAGCGCGCAGCCGAGATGCGGCGGGCGTGGGAGGAAGTCGAGCCCGGCGGTCTGGTGACGCCGGCGCTGTACGCGCGTGTGCGCGAAAGGCTGGACGAGCAGGTGCGCTGCGCGCAGGAGTGGCGCGATCAGATCAACGCCTACTTCTTCCGCAAGTCCGGTGTTCCTGACGAGCGTGGCCGGCGTATTTACTGAGTGCGCAGAATGCGGACGCCGCGCGCGTCGAGAGTCGTCCGCTGTCCCGCTTGGATCTGCGTTCCCGTCAGCAGGTCGGTGCCGGTGTGGTCGGCGGCGACCTCGATGGGCTCGTCGCGATGGTTGAGCAGGAACAGCAACTGTGCGCCGTCTGGTGCGACCCGGAAGGCCGTTTCGAGGTCTGGCACGTCCGGGTATCGCAGCGCGATGTCATGCTCGGCGAGCACCTTTCGCACGACCCACGAGACGCCCTCTTGATCCAACCCGGCCGCGACGTACCAACCGTGGCCCGAGCCGAATCGATTGCGCGTGACCGCCGGCGTTCCGGCGTAGAAGTCCGCCCGGTAGGTGCCGACGGTCTCAGCGCCCTGAGGAATGACGAGTTCGAAGAGGAGTCGCGAGCCGGCGTCGAGCCGGTCGGATCCGGATTCGAGACGCACCGGGTTCACGAACTCGGGCTCACGAGCGTCCCACTCGTCGATCCGGATGCCCATCAGCGGCCCGAGCGGACCCGGCACGTCCATCAGGAACGCGTTGTCGTTCTCGTCTACCCGGCCGGACAGGAAGGTCGCCACGACCGATCCACCGCGCGTGGCCACTTCCTCCAGCCGCCGCGCCAGATCGCCCTTGATCATGTGCAGCGCCGGAGCGAGGACGACGTCGTAGCGGGACAGATCGGCGGTCACCGGGACCACGTCGACGTCCACGCCCGCCTGCCACAGCGCGGTGTAGTAGGCCAGCACAACCGGCTGATAGCGCACAAGGCGCGACGGGCCGTCCGAGATCTCCAGCGCCCACCAGCTGTCCCAGTCGAAGAGCATTGCGACACGGGCCGGCGTGCGCGCGCCGAGCGTGCTGCCGCCGAGCCGTTCCAGTTCCGCGCCCAGCTCGGCGACCTCGCGGAAGACGCGCGTGTCGGCGCGGCCCGCGTGGCCGATGACCGCGCCGTGGTACTTCTCGCTGGCACCGCGCGAGGCGCGCAACTGGAAAAACAGCACGCTGTCCGCTCCGTGCGCCACGGCCTGCCAGCTCCACAGCCGCATCACGCCCGGGCGTTTCAGCGGGTTGATGTCCCGGCAGGCCGTGAAGCTCGGCGTCTGCTCCATGAGCCAGAACGGTTGGCCGCCCTTGAGGCCGCGCATCAGGTCGTGGGTGAACGCCATCCGCGCCTGTGAGGTGTCATTCGGCGGGTAGTTGTCCCAGGAGGCGAAGTCCAGGTGCGGGGCCCAGCGGTGGTAGTCGATCGGCCGGTACATGCCCATGAAGTTCGTCGTCACCGGCAGATCAGGGCTCGACTCCCGGATCGCCGCCTTCTCGTCCAGGAAGTCGGCGAGCATGGCGTCCGACATGAACCGCAGGTAGTCCAGCGTGATGCCTTGGAAGGCGGTGTGGTCGGGGCCGCGCCAGTGCTCGGTCAGCGCGGAGGGCGGCTCGATCTCGTCCCAGTCGGCGAAGGTGTGCGACCAGAACGTCGTGTACCAGGCCGCGTTCAGCGCCTCCAGCGAGGAGTACTGCTTGCGCAGCCAATCGCGGAATCCGGCGGCGCACAGCTCGCAGTAGCAGGCGCCGCCGTACTCGTTGCCGATGTGCCAGGCGACGACGGCCGGGTTCTCGGCGTACCGCTGTGCGATGCGGCGAGCCAGTTCGCGGGAGAGGCGGCGGAAGACCGGAGAGCGTGGACACGCGTTGTGCCGCTGACCGTAGCGGTGCTTGCGTCCCTCGAAGTCCGTGCGCGTCACCTCGGGGTACGCGCGGGCCAGCCAGGCGGGATGGGCGCCGGTCGCGGTGGCCAGGCAGACGTTGCGGCCCTCGTCGGCAGCGCGCTGGACGATCCGGTCGAGCACGCTGAAGTCGTACCTGTGCTCGGCCGGCTGAATCAGAGCCCAGTCGAAGACGCCGAGGGTGACGGTGTCGATCCCGGCGGCGTCAAAGAGCTGATAGTCCCGGGCCCAGACCTCCTCGGGCCACTGTTCCGGGTTGTAGTCTCCGCCGAATGCGATCTTCGAGGCGGCGGGCAGGCTCACGCGGTGAACTCCTCGGCGGCGGTGAACTCCTCGGTGACCAGCGCGATCATCGGCCGGCAATTGCGCAGCAGGAACGCCGCGAACCCGGCGCCGAGCAGCGCGAGCACCGCCTCCGAGGCGACTGCCACCAGGGCGACCGCACAGATCAGGAGGCAGAGATTGCCGAGCGTCACCGCTTTGGTGCGGCCGAGGAAGTAGGCGGCCAGCCGCGCGATGTCGATCGGGCGGAAGGCGAACAGCGAGGTGATCACCAGCGCGTTGGCCATCCACAGGGTCGCGACGGCGGCGAAGGCGACCAGCAGCGCGGCCCACCAGTGTGGGATCGCCGCGGCCCGGGTGTGCGAAAGGTTCACCGCGAGGACGGCCATCAGTGCCAGCCACGGGATCCACACCCGCAGCACGCCGCCGGCGTTGAGCCGGTAGCCGCGCCAGAACTGCGCCGCGGGTTTCAGGTCGGTCAGGTCGCTCCTGTGCTGGCGCAGCGCGAACAGGGCGGCGGACAGCGCGGGGCCGAGCGGGATCACGCACGCGACGGCGAGCGGTGCGTTGCTGGCGTCGCGATCCAGCAGCACCAGCGGGATCAGGCCCGGCAAGGTGGTCAGCAGCAGCAGCGACTCGATCGTCAGCAGGCTGTAGACAAAGGCGGCGACGCGAGCGAGTGGCCCTTCGCCGAACTCGCGGCGCGTGCGGGAACCGGTCGCGGGGGCGGCAGTGTGGTCACTCATCGCCTGACTCCCTCTCGCCGTGCTCCGGAGTATCGGCGGGTAGACCGAGCAGCCGCCGCGCGTCCCACCAGGGCGGGGTCTCGTCGGTCACGGCGCTGAGTTCGACGAGCGTGACCTCGTGCCGGTCGAGGTTGAGGAGGAGGTCGACGCGGCCTGCGTCGATGGGCAGGCTGCGGTGCGTGCGCACGGGTTCGGCGGCCTCGCGCAACGCGTCGAGCAGGCGCGGCGAGGGGGAGGCCGGGCGGCCCATCTCGCACCACGCCGCCCAGGCGTTGCCCGCTTCCTCGCTCACCGAGGAACGAAGCAGGAACGCTGTCCTCGGCCGTCGATCGTCCTGGGAGTCAGCCCCCTGCGGCCCAACGGGGATCGAGAGCCGCAGGGCGTGGCCGGCCGCCGGCTCTTGGCCGGTGGCGTCAACAGGCGCCCAGGCCAGGACCGCGATCCGGCCGTCCGCGTGCCGGGTGACCAGATGGTCGTCGCCCCGGGCGAGGACCTGTTCGCCCATGCGGGCCATGAAGGCGTACAGGTGGTAGGTCGGCTTCTTGATCTGGCGATGGGTCAGCAGGCCGAAGCCGCCGTGGAACAGCGCGGTCGGGACGCCGGTCTCCTCGAACATGTCGCTGAACGTCCAGTAGGAGAAGGAGTCCACCAGCTCTCCGCCCGCGGCGAGCACCGGCGCGAGATACGCGGCGTGGAACGCGGTGTCGTGTATCGGATTGTCCGGCCGGTAGGAGGAGTTGAACTCGGTGATGTGCACCGGCAGCTGCGCCAGCGCCGTGTCGCGCAGATGCTGCCGTGGCGCGGCGAACTGCTCCAGCAGCGTGGTGGCCGGTTCAAGGGTCTGATGCACGCCGAACGGCACGTGTTGCGCCGGCCCCGAGGTGTAGGCGTGCCGGCTGACGAAGTTGACCGGCACCGAGCGGTCCGCGACGAACTCGGCGAAGGGCCGCAGCCAATGGTCCGCGCCCGGGGAAAGGGCCGGTCCGCCGACCTGGAGCGAGGCGTCCACGTCCTTGACCGCGTGCGCGGACACCTCGTACAGCCGGTGGTAGGCGTCCCGGTCGGCGTCCTGCCAGAAGTCTTTCAGGTTGGGCTCGTTCCATACCTCGATCGGCCAGCCGCGCACCTGGTCGAGTCCGTAGCGGTCGACCAGGTGCGCCACCGTCGCGCGCACCAGGGCGGCCCATTCACGGTGGTCGCTCGGCGGCGTGACGTTGCCGTGCCACCAGAACACTGTTTGCGTTCCGGAGGCGAGGGCGGCCGGCATGAAGCCCAGTTCCACGAAGGGCTCGATGCCGAGCTCGAGGTACGCGTCGATCACCTGGTCGACGTAGGTGAAGGCGTGCCGCACGTGCCTCGAACCCTGATACTCGTAGGGCTGGTACACGCCGACGCCGTCGCTGAGCAGCCCGTGCCCGCGAATGTGCCGGAACCCGATCTCCCGCTGGATCAGCGCGAGCGAGTCCTGGTAGTCGCGGCGCAGCGCGAGCTCGAACCGGCCGGTGCCGACGCAGTAGCGCCAGGCTTCGCTCAACCGTCCGGCTGCCTGCTGCGGGACGAGGATCGGGTTCGGCACGATGCTCCTTCGCGGGCCGGGATGACTCAGTGCTCTGCTTCGTGGCTCAGCCGTGAGCCTTCTTGTAGTTCTGGTACGCGGTGTTGATCAGGTTGATGTACTGATCCGAGCTGCGGCCCTTGAGTTCGGCGACGTATTGGTCCCACTGGCTCAGCGGCCGCTGGCCGAGGATGAACTTGGCGGACTGCTGGTTGACGTAGTCGAGCAGGTTCGTCTCCCACAGCGTCGCCTGCTCGCGCTGGTCCGCGCTCAGCGGGTGCGGCGGCGGCAGCGGCAGCGTGCGGCGGCTGTTCATCACGTTCTGGAAGGCCAGTTCCTCCGGCGGGAACTGCGAGTCGAGCAGCTTGGTCGAGCCGCCGTAGGCGAAGACGCCGTTGGAGAACCCGTACGTCACCTGGAGGTTCTTCGTGCCGGCGGGGTTGAGCCCGGCCCAGGTCACGTCGGGCGCCAGCTTGAACGTTCCGTCGTCGACGCTGCCGGTGTAGGTGGTGCCCTCGATGCCCCACTTGGCGAACAGCTCGCCCGCGTCCGAGTACCAGAGCCAGTCGATGAACTGCATCATCGCGACGAAGTTCTTGCTGCTGCGGGCCTTCGAGGAGATCATCACGCCGTTCTCCAGCCTGGTGCCCGACTTCACCGCGCCCGCCGGGCCGATCGGCACCGGGATCTTCGCCACCGTGGCGCCCGGGATGTGCGCGATGTCCTTACGCAGGGTGTTGATGACCTCCTGCGCGTTCGTGCTGATGACGAACGTCTGGCCGTTGGCCCACTTCTGCTTCGCCTGGTCGTCGGTCTGGGTGAGGCTCTCCGGGTCCATCAGCTTCTCGCTCACCAGGGTGTTGAGATACTGAAGCACCTGCTTGTACTGGTCCATCGCGCCGGTGTAGACGAACTTGCCGGAGGCCGAGTCCCACCAGCTGTGCTGGTAGTTCCAACCCGCGTAAGTGCCGTACGCGTCGCCGAGGGAGGCCAGCAGCCGGTTGGCGCCCGGGCCGGGACCGGGGCTGCTCCATCGGTCGGAGAGCGGGTACTGATTCGGGTAAGCGGCCTTCATCGCGCGCAGCATGGTGTGCACGTCGTCCCAGGTCTGCGGCACCGCGAGGTTGAGCTTCTGCAGGATGTCGGTGCGCACCGCGATCGAGTAGTCCGCCCAGACGTCCTGGTGCAGCCCGGGCAGCAGGTAGAACTTGCCGTCCGCCTCGCGCAGCTGGTCCAGGTCGCCCTGCAGGTTCCACTTGGCGACTTTGTCCTGGAAGTTCGGCATCAGGTCGAGGTAGTCGCTGACCGGCAGGACCGCCCCGCTGGCGATGTACGCCTCCTCCGCCGGGTGATACGTCTTGGGAATGATCATCGGGGCGTCGCCGGCGCCGACCATGACGCTGCGCTTCTGGTTGTAGTCGCTCAGCGGCACCACCGTGGGCTGGAAGCTGACGTTGGTGCGCTTGGTCAGCTCCGACCAGAACGGCCACTTGGCGTCGTACGGGTAGCCCGGGTTGCTGAGCACCATGATCGAGAAGGTCAGCGGCGAGGTGGCCTTGAACTGGTCGCCGACGCCGTACTTGGCCATGGCGCCGTCCCGGTTGCCGGACAGGTCGCTGCTGTGCTTGCCGCCGCTGGAGCTGCTGCAGCCGGCCACGGCCAGCGCGGCGAGCCCCGCGGCCCCGAAGAGCGCCTGCCTTCTGGACAGTGTGGTTTTCGTGAACGGGGCGTTCATTGAGACTCCCTTGTCCGAGCGAACGGTGTGCGGTGCGTGGGTGTTCGGATTCCGGCGCGGGGGGTGAGCTAGCCCTTGACCGCGCCCAGCATCACGCCGGAGACGAAGTACTTCTGGATGAACGGGTAGAGGGTCAGGATCGGGAGGACGGTGAGCACGACGGTCACCGCCTGGACACTGGCCGCGACCTGCAGCGCGGTGTCGCTGGACGTGCCCTCGTTCATGCCGCCCGCGCCGGTGGCGCCGGCGATCAGGTTGCGTAGATAGACCGTGACCGGGAACAGGTCGGTGCGGTCCATGTACAGGAACGCGGAGAACCAGGAGTTCCAGAAGGAGACCGCGTAGAAGAGGATCATCGTGGCGATCACGGCCTTGGACAGCGGCAGCACGATGCGCCACAGGATCCCGTACGTGGTCAGGCCGTCGACCGCGGCCGCCTCCTCCAGCTCGCTCGGCAGGCTCTCGAAGAACGCCTTCATCACCAGCAGGTTGAACACGTTGATCGCGTTCGGCAGCACGATCGCCCAGAGCGTGTTGCGCAGGCCGAGCTGGCTGACCAGCACGTAGTTCGGGATCAGGCCGCCGTTGAAGAACATGGTGAACACGGCGATGCCGATCAGCACGCTGCGGCCCTTGAGCTGGTGCTTGGAGAGCACGTAGGCGTAGCAGGTGGTCAGCACCATCGAGATCACCGTGGCGACGACCGTGTACTCGACGGTGTTGCGGTAGTTCCTCCAGAACATCGAGTCCTTCATCACCGTCTGGTAGGTGGTGAGGTTGAACCCGTGCGGGATGAGGTTCACCGTTCCCTGGCGGATCGCGGACTCGGAGCTGAACGACTGCGCCAGGATGTTGACGAACGGGTACAGCGTCACCACCACGACCCCGATCAGGATCACGGCGTTGACGGCCTGGAAGAGCCGGTAGCCGCGGCTGGGCCGGATCCGGGTCGGCGGCGTCGGGGCCTTGCGCCCGGGTCGCAGTTCACTGATGGTTACCACAGGCTCGCTCCGACCAGGCGCCGGGACAGGTAGTTCGCGGAGATGACCAGCGTCAGCCCGATCAGCGAGTCGAAGAGCCCGATGGCCGCGGCGTAGCTGAAGCTGCCCGACACCACGCCGACGCGGTACAGGTAGGTGGAGATGACGTCGGCGGTCGGGTAGGTGAGCGGGTTCTCCAGCAGCAGGATCTTCTCGAAGCCGATCGCCATGAAGGTGCCGATGTTGAGGATCAGCAGGGTCATCATGGTCGGCCGGATGCCGGGCAGCGTCACATGCCAGGTCTGCTGCCAGCGGTTCGCGCCGTCGATCCGGGCCTGCTCGTAGAGCTGCCCGTCGATCGTGGTCAGCGCGGCGAGATAGAGGATGGTGCCCCAGCCCGCGGTCTGCCAGACCTCTGAGGAGACGTAGATCTGCCGGAACCAGCCGGGCTGCTGGAGGAACAGGATCGGCGCGTGCCCGACCGCGTGCAGCGCCTGGTTCACCACGCCGTTGGCGTCGAGGATCTGGGTGATGATCGCGGCGACGACCACGATGGACAGGAAGTGCGGCAGGTAGGAGACCGACTGCACGAAGCGCTTGACGCTGCTGGTGCGCACCTCGTTGAGCAGCAGCGCCAGGATGATCGGCACCGGGAAGGTGAACAGCAGGGTCAGCCCGCCGAGAATCAGGGTATTGGTGAACACCTGCCAGAACGTCGGATCGCTCCAGAACATCTGGAAGTAGTGCAGCCCGACCCATTCCTCGCCGAACAGGCTGCCGCCCGGCTCGTAGCGCCGGAACGCGATGACGTTGCCGACCATCGGCAGGTAGCGGAAGACCGCGAAGAACAGCAGCGGCGCGACGACCAGCGAGTACAGCCGCCAGTCCCGGCGCACTGCGCGGCGCCAGGTCAGCTTGCGCGGGCGCGGGCGGGTCGCGCCGGCCCGCGGCCGCGGGGCGTCCCGGGTGCCCGAGAGCGGGTCCAGGGTTCTCGGCGTGCTCATTTCATCCTCCGGCCTCCGGTGCGGTGTGCGTGAGCGGGGCCCCGTCGTGCCCGAGCTCGTAGTCGGGGCCTGATATGACGGGCGAGTCGCCGCCGGAGCGCGCGCCCGGCTTCGCCGCGGATTCGACGCGGGCCACGGAGATCAGGCGGCGCTGGTGGCCTACTTCGCGCTCCGCGCCGACCAGGCGCAGCGGCACGGCGCCCTCGGTGTGCGCGCTGGAGCGGCCGAAGCGCAGCTCCACGTCTCCGGGTTCGACGATGCGCCGGCCCTGCACTCCGGTGAACGAGGCGAGGTCGGCGGGCACCGTGAACGAGACCCGGGCCTGCTCGCCGGGCTCCAGGGGCACGCGGGCGAAGCCGACGAGGCGCACCACCGGCCGGGTGGTCTGCGCGACCGGGTCGTGCAGATAGAGCTGCACGACCTCGGTACCGGACCGGCCGCCGGTGTTGCGCACGGTGATTTGAACGGTCACCTCGCCGTCGACCGGCCAGTCGTTCGGCTGCCCGTCACTGTCGCCGTCGCCGACCAGGCCGGCGCCGCTCCACTCGAAGCTGGTGTATCCGAGCCCGAATCCGAACGGGAACGCGGGGGTCGGGTCGATCGAGGAGACCTGCGAGCGCCGGCCGAGCGGCGGGGAGAGGTAGGTGGCGGGCAGACCGCCGGCGTCCCGCGGCACGCTGACCGGCAGCCGGCCGGACGGATTCGCGACGCCGGTCAGCACCTCGGCCAGCGCCTGGCCGCCGCGCTGGCCGGGGAAGAACGCGTAGATCACACCGGCGGCGTCCGCGAACTCGTCGCCGAACGCGTACGGACGCCCGGCCAGCAGCACCAGGACCACGGGTGTTCCGGTCGCCAGCACGGCGCGCACCAGGTCCGCCTGCACGCCGGGCAGCCGGAGGTCGGCCGCGTCGCAGCCCTCGCCGGAGGTTCCCCGGCCGAACAGGCCGGAACGGTCGCCGACCGCGAGTACGCACACGTCGCAGTCCGCTGCGATGGCGGCCGCCGCGGCGATGCCCGAGGCGTCGTCGCCGTCCACGGTGCAGCCCGGTGAGTAGGCCAGGCCGGGAATCAGCTCGCTGAGCGACTCGCGCAGCGACGGGATCTCCAGGCCGAGTCCGCGGCCCGCGTGCGCGCTGACATGCACGGGGAAGGAGTAGCAGCCGAGCATGGCCAGCGGCTCGTCGGCGACCGGCCCGATCAGGGCGACCCGGCGGCCCGGCGCCAGGGGCAGCACGCCGTCGCGGTTGCGCAGCAGGATCACCGATTCCCGGGCCAGGCGCAGGGCGATCTGCTGATTGGCCTCGTCGTCGAAGACGAGTTGGTCGAACTGTTCGGGCTGCTCGGGCTGCCCGGCTTGCGCGGCCTGGTCCGACGGCGGCCCGTCCAACAGGCCGAGCTGCGCCTTCTGGATCAGCACCCTGCGCAGGGCGCGGTCGACCAGCGCCTCGTCCACGGTCCCGGCCCGCACCGCCTCGACCAGAGGCGCGCCATAGGCGTCCACCGTGGGCAGTTCGACGTCGATCCCTGCTTTGAGGGCCAGCCCGGCGGCGTCCGCGGCCGCCGCGGCGACGCCGTGCAGCGTCTGGAGGAAGCGCACCGCGAAGTAGTCGGCGACCACCGTGCCGGTGAATCCCCACTCCTCGCGCAGCAACCCGGTGAGCAGGGCCTCGTCGGCCGCGACCGGAACCCCGTCGATCTCAGCGTACGAATGCATCACCGAGCGGGCGCCGCCGAGCCGCAGGGCCATCTCGAACGGCGGCAGCACGACGTCGGCCAGCTCGCGGCGGCCCATCGGCACCGGGGCGAGATTGCGGCCGCCGCGCGAGGCCGAGTAGCCGGCGAAATGCTTGAGCGTCGCGACGATTCCGGCCCGTTCCAGGCCTCTGACGTAAGCGGACCCGATCACGCCGACGAGGTACGGGTCCTCGCCGATGGTCTCCTCGGTGCG
>NZ_DASRGV010000400.1:0-18566 GCF_035650855.1 Actinocrinis sp.
TTCACCACGACGCTGCACACGGCCTAAGCTGTCGCGGCGTCAGTTGCGTGCGGCGTTAATTGTGTGCGGCGTTAATTGTGTGCGGCGTCACGGCAGGCACGGCAGTCATTGCCGACGCGGTGGCGTAACGGAGGGAGCACTGGTGAGCGGGATCCTTCAGGGCGCCCTGGGCGGCAGCCGGGCGCTGCTGCTCGGCTGGTTCCTGCCCAGTGCTATCAATATCCTGCTGTACGGAGCACTGGTCGACCCGCGGCACAGCGGCTTCGACGCATTGAGCGGAGGAAGCGGTGATGCCGCGCGGCCGGCGCTGTACGCGCTCACCGGGACCCTTGTGCTCGGCCTGCTGCTCGCATCGCTGCAAACTCAGCTGTACCGGCTGCTTGAAGGCTACCTCGCTTGGCCGGACAGCCTGTTTCGCGCGGTAGTCCGCAGACATTTGTCGCGTAAGCACCTGCTGCAGAACCGCTTACAGGCGGCGATGCTCGTGCAGGCGGAGGCCGCCGGACCGCTTTCCGCCGAGTACGCCGCCGCTCTTGCCGCCTCTCGTGCCCACCCGGTGACCGGCCGGTATGTCGATCGGGACGCGCGGCGCGGACCGGTGTGGCTGGCGATCCTGGAGGAAAGGCTGAATCGGTACCCGGTGGACGATCGCCAATTCGCCGCGACCCGCCTCGGCAACGCGATCCGGCGCTTGGAAGAGTACGGATACGACCGCTTCCGCCTGGACACCCAAGTGGTCTGGCACGAGCTGATCGCCGTGGCGCCGGAGCAGGCCCGGAAGCAGGCCGAGGACTCGCGCACCGGGGTCGACTTCTTCGTCTGCCTGCTCTACGGCCACCTGCTCGTGGCGGCGGCCGCGTTCCTGCGGCTCGGCTTCGGCAGTCCGCATCCGGCCTGGAAGCTGTGGGCGCTCGCGGGCGTGCTCCTCGCGCTCATTCCGGTCTGGTACCGGACCGCGGTGGTGGCCACAGACGACTGGACCGGCTCGGTGAAGGCCCTGGTCGACCTCGGACGCAAGCCGCTGGCCGAGGCGTTGGGGCTGGAGCTGCCGGGGTCGCTGGCGGCCGAGCGCAGCATGTGGACGCTGGCCGGAGGCTTGACTTCAAGCCCTTATTCGGAGCAGGCCGGGCAGCTGGACCCCTTCCGCGCCCCGGCCACGCGCGACGGCGGCAAGGCGGATGCCGCTACCGAGGCCGGAGCCGACGCCGGGTCCGAGGACGGAGCCGAGGCCGAGGTCGCGATCGAGGCACGAGGCGAGGGCGTGACGGAAGCGGCTACGCCGTCGTAGAGCTGTGCTGGAGCCGGTCCGATGGCTCGTCTCCGGCCTTGTCCTGCGCCGGGCTCTGGCCGGAGGCCAGCGGCGAGCGCGCCAGCTCGATATAGCCGATCGCGATCGCGATCAGGCCCAGCATCTCCGGCACCAGCCACCAGCCGAAGCGCATGTCCTCCGCGAACAGCAGGACGCCGTAGCACGAGCTGATCAGCGCGTCGCCGATCGTCAGCATCGGCTGCGAGGCGACCAGGGTGCCCGCTTGCAGCGCGTTCTGCAGCAGGAACAGCGAGCCGACTCCGGCCGCCGCGGTCGCGTAGAGCTGCCAGGTGCTGAAGAACGCGGCCGGACCGTCCGCGAGCGCGGACATGGCCTGCTTCATCAGCGCCGCGGTCAGCGCGTATCCGCAGGCCGCGGCCAGGCCCAGGAGAGCGGCCCGAGGCTCGCCGCGCGCCCGCAGCGCCGAGACCAGCAGCACCGCCTCGAAGCCGCCGGTGGCGATCAGCGCCAGGACCCAGAGCTGGTTGGACGGCCGGTCGATGCCACCGGACGGAGCCGCCGCGGCCAGGGCAACGGCGAGGCCGACGGTGACCGCGGCGACCGCGGCCCACGTGCGGCGCGGCAGCCGGTGCCGGAAGAGCATGCCGGCGATCAGCAGCGCCAGCGGCAGTTCGATGATGAAGATGGGCTGTACCAGCGCGACCGGTCCGGTGCCCAGCGCCGCGGCCTGGAACAGCGCCGCCGCGCCGACCATGCCGATCCCGGCCAGCCAGATCCGCCGGCGCACCAGATAGGCGAAGAGGGACAGCCGGAAGGCGCCGTCCGAGGGTGCCTCGCTCGCGGCCCGGCGTTGAAACACCGAGGCCGAGGCATTGCTGAGCGCCGTCAGCACCGCGAACAAGACACAGATCACGAAAATCAGCTTCCCGCTCCGCCGCCCCCGACACGCGGCTCACTGCCCTATGACGCGAATGAACGACTCCCGTCGATGAATTGTTCCCGGCGTGGTAACCGCGCGGGCAGCGGCGCGCGGCCTGCGCTAAACGGCGTATTCCGGCGCGTGCCTCGCCCACGGCCGCGCCGCTTCGAGCTGCGCCGCCAACGCGAGTAGCCGCTGCTCGCCGCCCGGCCGCGCGACCAGCTGGACGCCCAGCGGCCAGCCTCCCGGGTCGTGTACACCGGCCGGCACGTTCATCGCGGGCCATCCGGCGATGTTCCACGGCCCGAGCAGCTGACCGACCAGGACGCTGGTGATCGCGTTGCGCACGGCCGCGCGCTCGCCGTAGCGGCGCGCGAACGGCGGCGGCACCGCGACTGCCGGGAGAACGAGCACGTCAACGTCGCCGAGGAACGCGTCGGCGGCGCCGCTGCGCCAACGCTCGCGCGCTCCGCCGCCGCCGAAGTGCGCCGCGTTCAGCACGCGTCCGATGGCGGCCATCTGGCGCGTGGAGCGGTCCAGCTTCGTATGGTCGAGCTTGCGCGCGTCCTCGTGCGCGCAGGAAAACCAGGTGCGCAGCGCCGCGGGTCCGAGCCACATCGGGTAACGGGCGGTGTGCCGGCTGACGGTGTGTCCGACGCTCGCGAGCAGGTCGCCGGTCTCGATGACGGCCGCCTCACAGCGATGATCGATGGGCAGACCGAGCTGCGTAGGACGCACTGACACGCCGACCCGCACAGTCTTTGAATCCGCGCCCTTTGAATCCAAGCCACTTGAATCCGCGCCGTTCGAGGCGGCATCGTCGAGTTCCGCCAGCTCCGGGTCGTCCGCCATCACCGACAACGCGAGCGCGGCGTCGCGCACCGTCGTGGCCAGTGGTCCGTTCTCGGAGAGCCCGTACCAGGGCACGCTGCCGTCCTCGTTGAGCAGCGGCGGCACCACCCCGGCCCCCGGCTTGATCCCGACCAGCCCGCACAAGGACGCCGGAATCCGGATCGAGCCCAGCCCGTCGTTTCCGTGCGCGATGGGGACCAGGGCCGCAGAGACGGCGGTCGCGCTGCCGCCGGACGAGCCGCCGGAGGTGGTCTGGCGGTTCCACGGATTCCTGGCGATGCCGTAGACGCTGTCCGACATCGGCATGAGGCACAGTTCGGGCACGTTGGTCAGCCCGACCACGATCGCGCCGGCCGCGCGCAGCCGCGCCACGACCGGATGGTCCGACTCGTTGGTCGCCTCAGAACTCGCGGACGAGCCGTTGCGGGTCTGCTCCCCGGCCACCGGGACGTTGTCCTTGATCGCGACGGGCACCCCGGCCAGCGGCAGCTCCCCCAGGTCCGAACGCGCGGCGAGCGCGTCGGCCTCGGCCAGCGCCTCCTCGTGCCGCACCTTGCGGAACGCGCCAAGCTGCGGGTTCAGCCGCTCGATCCGGTCAAGGTGCTGCTGTACCACGCGCCGCGGCTGCGCTTCGCCGCGGCGTACGGCGTCAGCGATCTGCTGTGCGCTGCGGCCGATCCAGCTCTCCGAGTCCATGCCCGTAGGCTCGACCGGCGACGGCTTCGCGTCAACCGGGCGGGGGCGCGTGCGAACCGGCGGCGCAGGCGGGAAGATCTACCCATGCCTTCCGTTCTGATCGTCAACGGCCCGAACCTCAACCTGCTGGGCACCCGCGAGCTCGGGATCTACGGCGCGCACACGCTCGCGGACGTCGAGGCGATGTGCCACAAGGCCGCGGCCGCGCTCGGCTTGCAGGCGGAGTGCCGCCAGTCCAACCACGAGGGCCAGCTGGTCGACTGGCTTCAGGAGGCCGGGGCGGAGCAGCAGGCGGGGCGGCTGATCGGTGCGGTACTGAACGCGGGGGCGTATACGCACACGTCGATCGCTCTGCACGACGCGATCAAGGGCGCGCACCTGCGCGTCATCGAGCTGCACATCTCCAACGTCCACGCACGCGAGAGCTTCCGGCACCACTCGTACATCTCGCCGGTCGCCGCCGGCATCATGGTCGGCTTCGGCGTCGAGGGCTATCCGCTCGCCATCCAGGGCCTGCACCGCCTCGCGACCGCGCAGAGCTAGCGCACACTCCCCTTTTCCGCCGCTTTAGCGTCCGCGCGCACTCTCCTGTCGTCTCACACGGGAGGAAGCACGCAATGGCCGAAACGACGATTATTGACACAGCCGACCCGGCCACCGACGCCGGAGCGCAGCTGCCGCTCTTCCCCTTCGAGGGCGTCTCCCCTGGCGACGACTATGTCGCGCAGTACAAGACGTACCGGCAGCAGTGCCCGGTGCCGAAGGTGCGGCTCGCCAACGGCGGCGAAGCCTACGTCGTGATGCGGCACGCCGACACCCGGCGGGTCCTCGCCGAGCCGGTGTTCGACCGCGAAGGCTGCATGGACCCCTCGGTCCCGCTGCTGCTGGAGGGCTCGCGGATTCCCGGCCTGCTGGTCAACATCGAGGGCAGGGAACACCTGCGCCAGCGCAAGCTGACCGTCAGGGCATTCACTCCCGGCAAGGTGGCGCAGTTCCGCCCGCGCATCGAGCAGATCGCCAACGCGCTGGTGGACGCGATGCTGGAGCAGGGTCCGCCGGCCGACTTCGTCACCTCCTTCGGCACCCCGTTCCCGGCGCAGCTGATCTTCGAGATCTTCGGCGTGCCGACCACCGACATCGGCCGCCTGATGGACTGGCTGACCAAGATCCTCTCCTTCGGCAGGTTCACCCCCGAGGAGCAGGGCCAGGCCTTCCAGGAGGTGACCGGGTACTTCGCCGCGCTGGTCGCGCGCAAGCGGGCCGAGCCCGGCGACGACCTGACCAGCGCGCTGATCCAGGCCCGCGACGGGGACGACAAGTTCACCGACGAGGAGCTGGTCTCCAACATCTGGGTCAACGTCAGCGGCGGCACGGTCGCCTCGTCCAACATCCTGCCGAACATGATCGCGACCTTCAGCCGGCACCCGGACCAGTGGGAGCTGTTGAAGCAGCGCCCTGAGCTGATCCCCAACGCGGTCGAGGAGGTGCTGCGGTACGTCGCCGCCGCCACGACCAGCTTCGAGCGGATCACCACCGAGCCGGTCGAGCTGAGCGGCACGGCGCTGCCCAAGGGTTCGGTGCTCATCCCGCTGCTGGCCTCCGCGAACTTCGACGCCGACGCTTACCGCGAGCCGGAGCGCTTCGACGTGACCCGCAAGCTGGAGAGCCCGCACCTGGGCTACGGCCACGGCCCGCACCGCTGCGTCGGCGCCCCGCTCGGCACCGCGGAGCTCGAGGTCGCGCTCGAAGTGCTGGTGGCCCGGATACCGAACCTGCGCGTGGCCATCCCGCACGACCAGCTGCCGTGGGACGAGGGCGTGGCCATGCGCCGGCTGGTGTGCCTGCCGGTGACCTGGTGACCTGTGACCTGGTGACGCCCGGTCTTATCGGTACGCGGACTGGCCGGTGAGCGCCTGGCCGACCACCAGGGTGTGGATCTCCTCGGTGCCCTCATAGGTGAGCACTGATTCGAGGTTGTTGGCGTGGCGGATCGGCGAGTAGTCGAGCGAGACGCCGTTCGCGCCGAGGATGGTCCGGCACTCGCGGGCGATCTCGATCGCCTGGCGCACGTTGTTCAGCTTGCCCGCGCTGACCTGCTCGGGCCGGATCCGGCCGGCGTCCTTGAGCCGGCCGAGGTGCAGCGCGAGCAGCATCGCGGTGTTCAGCGACACGGCCATGCCGGCGAGCTTGCGCTGGGTGAGCTGGAAGGCGCTGATCGGCCTGCCGAACTGCACTCGCTGATCGGCGTACTCAAGGGCGGTCTGGAGGCAGTCGCGGGCCGCGCCCACCGCGCCGAACAGGATGCCGAAGCGCGCCTCGTTCAGGCAGGACAGCGGCGCGCCGAGGCCGCGGGCTTCCGGCAGCCGCGCCGCGTCCGGGAGGCGCACGTCCTCGAAGACCAGCTCGGAGGTGACCGACGCGCGCAGCGACTGCTTGTTCTCGATGTCGCGGGTGCTGAAACCGGGCGTGCCGCGGGGCACCAGGAAGCCGCGGATGCCGTCCTCGGTGCCGGCCCAGACCGTGGCCACGTCGGCGATGCCGCCGCTGGTGATCCACATCTTCGCGCCGTTGAGGATCCAGTCGCCGCCCGCGCCGCCCTGCTGTACCGCGCGGGTGCGCATGTTGGCCGGGTCCGAGCCGAAGTCCGGTTCGGTCAGGCCGAAGCAGCCGATCGCCTCGCCCGCGGCCAGCCGCGGGAGCCACTGCTGGCGCTGCTCCTCGGTGCCGTAGCGGCGGATCGAGTACATCGAGAGCGAACCCTGCACGGACACGAAGCTGCGCAGCCCGGAGTCGGCCGCCTCCAGTTCAAGGCAGGCCAGACCGTACGCCGTCGCGCTCGTGCCCGCGCAGCCGTAGCCCTCAAGGTGCATGCCGAGCAGGCCCAGCTCGCCCAGCTCGGGGACCAGGTCGCGCGGGAAGTGCCCGCGCTCGAACCAGCCCCCGATGTGCGGCCGCACCCGATCGGCCAGCAGCTCGCGCACCGACCGCTGGATGGCCCGCTCCTCCTCCCCCAGCAGGGAGGAGATGTCCAGCAGGTCCAGCGGGTCGGCCATCGGACCCGGTGCGGCGCTCGCCTTCGCCGGGGTCTTCTTCGCGGTCTCGGTCACACCGTTATCTGTATCACCCGGCTGTCTCGATCACCCGGCCGCTACCCCTTCACCGCCCTTATCCCTTCACGGCTCCGGTCAGGCCGCCGACGATGCGCCGTTCCGCGATCGCCAGGAAGGCGAGGGCGGGCACCATGGACAGGCCGGTGAACGCCAGGATCTTCGCGGTGTCCTGCGTGTACTGGGTCTGGAAGTTCGCCACACCCAGCGGCAGGGTGAAGTTGTTCTGGTCGTTGAACGCCAGCAGCGGCAGCAGGTACGCGTTCCAGCTGGTCACGAACGCCAGGATGCCGACCGTGATCAGCGCCGGCCGGGAGAGCGGCAGCAGGATGCGCCAGTAGAAGCCGAGCCGGCTCGTACCGTCGATCATCGCGGCGTCCTCGATCTCCGCGGGGATGGCCCGCATGAACGGCCGCAGGATCACGATCGTGGCCGGCAGCGAGAAGGCGGACTCCGGGATCGCCACGCCCCACCAGTGCTCCAGCATGTGCAGGTCGTGCAGCAGCAGGAACAGCGGCAGCGCCGCGACGCCGATCGGGAACAGCAGGCCGATCGTGAAGAAGCTGTAGAACGCCTCGCGGCCCCGGAAGTGGTAGCGCGAGAGCGCGTAGGCCGCCATCGAGCCGACTCCGACCGCGATCGCGGTGGCCACCACCGCGATCAGGAGGCTGTTGTAGATGTTGCGCCAGAACTGCGCGTTGCCCAGGACGCTGGTGTAGTTCGACCACACCCAGTGGTGCGGCACCAGGGCCGCGGGATCCGAGTTGAGCTCCGCGTTGGTGCGGAAGCCGCCGAGGACCACGAACAGCAGCGGCACCACGGTGAGCCCGACGACGAGGATCCCCACCAGATAGGCCACCCAGGTGCGGCCCTCGCCGGGACCACCGCGTCCGCGGCGCCGGGGGGCGGCCGGCCTGACCGCCGGAGTGTTCACGGTCGCTGACATGCCGTCACCCCACCACCCTGGTCAGTGCGCCCTCGGTGTCGCGGCGCAGCACGAAGCGCTGGTAGACCAGCGCGAAAGCGAAGCAGATGATGAACAGGATCACGGCGACCGCGCTGGCGAAGCCGTACTGCTGCTGGCTGATGCCGAAGTTGTAGATGTACGTCACCATCGTGTTCGACGCCTCGGCCGGGCCGCCGCGGGTCATGATCCACACCAGGTCGAACAGCTGGAGCGAGCCGATCACGGACAGGAAGATCCAGATCCGGATGGTCGGGCCCAGCAGCGGCAGCACCACGTGCCGGGTGATCTGCCAGGAGCTGGCGCCGTCGAGCGCGGCCGCCTCCCGCAGCTCGGCCGGGACCCCCTGCAGTCCCGCGAGCAGCAGAATGATGCCGAACCCGATGTACTTCCAGGTGATCACCACGAACAGGGTGTAGAGCACCAGGCTGGTGCTGCCCAGCCAGTCGTGCACCTGGCTGCCGAGACCGACCGAGGTGAGTATCTGGTCGACGAAGCCGCTCGGCTGGAGCATCTGGT
This sequence comes from Actinocrinis sp., assembly GCF_035650855.1. Classification (GTDB taxonomy): domain Bacteria; phylum Actinomycetota; class Actinomycetes; order Streptomycetales; family Catenulisporaceae; genus Actinocrinis. The sequence continues at coordinate 8,328 of NZ_DASRGV010000400.1, forward strand.
ACCAGATCACGGCGGTGATCGCCTCGGACAGCACATAGGGCGCGAAGACCACGAGGCGCAGGAAGGCCCGGCCCTTGAGGTTGCGGTTGAGCAGCATCGCCAGGCCGATGCTCAGCGGCAGCTGGATGACCAGCGAGAGCCCGACGATGATCAGGTTGTGCCAGATCGAGTGCTGGAAGTTCGTGCCCTTGATCGCGCTGGTGTAGTTCGACAGCCCGGCCGAGGTGAGCGTCCCGTAGCCGTTCCAGTTGTAGAAGCTGTAGTAGGCGGCCAGCGCCATCGGCGCCAGCACGAAGCCCGCGAACAGCAGCGTCGCGGGCGTCAGCAGCAGGACGAGTTCGAGCCGCTTGCGCCGCCCGCCCGGACGGGCCGGCCGCGCCTTGGCGGCGCGGCCGGAGCGTCCGGGCGTCTTGTCACCCGCCACGGCGGGGATGGTGTCGGCCACCCCCGCCGTGACCCGTGCCTCGCTCATTACTTGCCGCCCGAACCGGCGTTCGTGACGCTCTGGACGATCGTCTGCGGCGTGCCCTTACCGGCGAAGAAGTCCGCCACCGCGTTGTCGAGCGACTGCCCGACGTTGGTCGGGAAGGCGATGTCGAAGTACATCTGGATGTACGGCGCCTTGGACGCGTACGACGAGATCTGCTGCAGGTTCGGGTCCGTCAGCTTGGAGGCCGAGGCCGGGTTGGCCGGCAGCGCGATGCCCTGCGAGGCGATCTTGTCCTGGACCGCGGTGCTGGCCAGGTACTTCAGGAAGTCCGGGCAGGCCGCGCTCGCCCCGGTGGTGCAGGAGAAGCCGTCGCCGCCGCCGAGCGCCACGGCCGGGTCGCCCTGCCCGCCGTTCACCGACGGGAACGGGAACCAGCCCATCTGCGACTTGAAGGTTCCGTTGGGCAGCAGGCCCTCCATGGTCGGCAGCTCCCAGTCGCCCTGCAGCTCCATGGCCGCCTTGCCGGAGGCCACCAGGCCGGCCGAGCTGCCCACGCCCTGCTGGGCCGGGGTGCCGAGGAAGCCGGTCTGGAACGGGTTGGTGGCCAGGAAGGCCTTGACGTCGTTGCCCGCCTTGGTCCAGCACGGGTCGTCCAGCTTGAGGTCCTTGGAGGCCTGCTTCAGCACGTCCGTGGAGCATTCGCGCACCGCGAAGTAGTCCCAGTAGAACGCGTCGGGCCAGCGGTCCTTGCTGCCGATGGCGATCGGCGCGATGTTGTGCGCCTTGAGCTTGGCAACGTCGGCGTTCAGGTCGTCCATGGTGGCCGGCGGGGTGGTGATACCGGCCTGCGCGAACAGGTCCTTGCGGTACCAGAACCCGACCACGTGCAGGTCATAGGGGATGCCGTACTGCTTGCCGTTCGCCTGCCAGCCGGCCGCGGTGGGCCCGAGCTGGCCGATCCAGCTGGCGACCGCCGAGGTCAGGTCCATGACCTTGCCCGAGGTGATCTGGCTGGTCAGCTGGCCGCCGCCCCACTGCTGGTAGATGTCCGGCGGGTTGCCGCCGGCCAGCGCGGCCGGGACCTTCGTGGTGAACTGCTCGTTCTGGATCGGATCGACGGTGAACTTCACGTTCGGGTGGGCCGCGGTGTAGTCGGCGGCGGCCTGCGCCCACAGCGACTTGACCGGATCCGTGGTGCCGTTGTGCCACCAGGTCAGGTTGACCGGCCCGGTGCTGGAACTGCTCTTCGCGCCGCTGCTGCTGCTGCAGGCCGAGGCGGTGAGCGCCAACGCCGCCGCGGCGGCGACAAGGCTGACTGTGCGGATTCTGCGCATGACTGGTCCATTCCTGACGACGTCGGCCGAACTGGACCGGGCGAAGTGAGCCCAGGATGGCAGAGAGTTTGCGCGCAACTCGTGATCGTGTCAATCGTTGTCGATAACGATTTACAACGCTATTCTGGCCCGGTGCAGCCAAGCTCCCGCGTGACCATTCGCGACGTCGCCGCAGCAGCCGGCGTGTCGGTCGCGACCGTGTCCAAAGTCATCAACCAGCGCTACGGCGTGTCGGCGGACACCTTCGCGCGGGTCCAGGCCGTGATCAACGAGCTCGGCTACGAGGCCAGCCTCGTGGCGCAGAGCCTGCGCAATCACCGCACCAACGTCATCGGGATCCTGGTGGCGGACCTGGAGCCGTTCAGCACCGAACTGCTCAAGGGGGCGGGCGACGCCATCCGCGGGACCGGCTTCGAACTGGTCGTCTACTCGGCCGGCGGGCGCACCAGCGACCACGTCGGCTGGGAGCGGCGGTACCTCTCCCGGCTCAGCGGCACCCTGGTGGACGGCGCGGTGCTGGTCACCCCGACCGTGGTGGACGTGCAGTACGGAGCGCCGGTGGTCGCGGTCGACCCGCACACCGGCCCCTCCGACCTGCCGACCATCGACTCGGACAACCTGCACGGCGCGCGCCTGGCCACCGAACACCTGCTCGCACTCGGGCACCGGCGCATCGCGCTGCTCGCCGGCCGGCCGGACCTGCAGTCCGCCCAGCTGCGCGAACAGGGCTACCGCGAGGCGCTCACCGCGGCCGGGGTGCCGGTGGACGAGCGGCTGGTGCAGATCGGCGCCTATGATCCGGAGGTCTCGGTCAAGCCGGCCAGGGAGTTGCTGAGTTCCCCCGATCGGCCTACCGCGGTGTTCGCGGCGAACGACCTGTCGGCGATCGCGACCATCGAGGTGGCCGAGGAGCTCGGGCTGCGCGTTCCCGAGGACCTTTCGATCGTCGGCTTCGACAACATCCCCGAATCGGTGCTGAGCACTCCCCCGCTGACCACGGTCGAGCAGCCGATCCGCACGATGGGTCAGCGCGCGATCGAGGTCCTGGTCAAGCTGATCCGGGGGGAGAGCCCGCAGGAGACCCACATCACGCTCGCGACGCGGCTGGTCGTGCGCCAGTCCACGCGTGCGCTGTGACCCCTTCGCCGGCCGGCGGCACAACCCAAAAGTAAAAGCTCTTGCTCGGACCATCGCTCTGTGCGCGTGAAGGACGGACGGACCGTACGTGGCTATCGACGATCAACTGACCGCTGAGGTTTGGCGCGACCCCGCGGCCGAGGCCGGCGCGCGCGTCGGCGACCTGATGGCCCGGATGACGCTCCGGGAGAAGGTGGCCCAGCTCTACGGCGTGTGGGTGGGGATAGACAGCGCCGGGGGCGACGTGGCCCCGCACCAGCACGAGCTGGCCACCGCGCCGGCCGCCTGGGAGGAGCTGATCCGGGACGGGATCGGCCAGCTCACCCGGCCGTTCGGCACCAAGCCGGTGGAGCCGCCGGCCGGGGCCGCGGCCCTGGCCCGCAGCCAGCGGCAGATCATGGCGGCCGGGCGCTTCGGCATCCCGGCCCTCGTGCACGAGGAGTGCCTGACCGGCCTCGCGGCCTGGCAGGCAACCGTTTTCCCGTCGCCGCTGTGCTGGGGGGCGAGCTTCGACCCGCGGCTGGTGGAGCGGATGGGCGCCCAGATCGGCCGTACGATGCGCGCGCTCGGCGTGCACCAGGGGCTCGCCCCGGTGCTCGACGTGAGCCGCGATCCGCGCTGGGGCCGCACCGAGGAGACCATCGGCGAGGATCCGTACCTGGTCGGCACCATCGGCAGCGCCTACGTGCGCGGAGTCGAGTCGGCCGGGATCATCTCCACGCTCAAGCACTTCGTCGGATACTCGGCCTCGCGCGGCGGCCGGAACCACGCCCCGGTGTCGATCGGCCGGCGCGAGATGGCCGACGTGCTGCTGCCGCCGTTCGAGATGGCGCTGCGGGCCGGCGCGCGCTCGGTGATGAATGCGTACACGGACATGGACGGCCTGCCGGCCGCGGCCGATCCGGAGCTCCTCACCGACCTGCTGCGCGGCACCTACGGCTTCACCGGGACCCTGGTGTCCGACTACTTCGCGGTGACGTTCCTGCAGATCGAGCACAACGTCGCCGGATCGGAGGGCGACGCGGCGGGTCTGGCGCTGCACGCCGGGATCGACGTCGAGCTGCCGACGGTCCGGTGCTTCGGGCAGCCGCTGCTCGACGCGATCGAGGCGGGCGAGGTCGACGTCGCGCTGATCGACCGGGCGCTGGAGCGGGTGCTGCGGCAGAAGTGCGAGCTCGGGCTGCTGGACGCGGACTGGTCGCCGCAGGTGGCCGACGCCGAGTCGGTGCGGCTCGACGACGACGAGTCGCGCGCGCTGGCCCGCGAGCTGGCCGAGCGCTCGATCGTGCTGCTGCGCAACGAGGGCGCGCTGCCGCTGGCGGCCGGGAAGCGGATCGCGGTGGTCGGTCCGCGCGCGGACGAGGCGGGCGCGCTGATGGGCTGCTACTCGTTCCCGATGCATGTCGGCGTGCACCACCCCGAAGTGCCGATGGGCATCGAGGTCGCGACCCTGCTCGGCGCGCTGCGCGAGGACACCGCCGGGTATCAGATCTCGTACGCGCAGGGCGTTCCGGTGCTCGGCGGGAGCGACGAGGGCATCGCGGAAGCGGTCCGCGCGACGCGCGCCGCGGAGGTGTGCGTCGTGGTCCTGGGCGACAAGGCCGGCCTGTTCGGCGGCGGCACGTCGGGCGAGGGCTGCGACGCGACCGACCTGCGGCTGCCGGGCCGGCAGGAGGAGCTGCTCGGGGCGCTGCTGGAGACCGGCACCCCGGTGGTGCTGGTGCTGTTGGCGGGGCGGCCGTACGAGCTGTCCCGGCAGGCGGACCGGCTGGCGGCGGCGGTGTGCGGCTTCTTCCCCGGCGAGGAGGGCGCGCACGCGCTCGCGGACGTGCTGTCGGGGCGGGTCAACCCGTCCGGCCGGCTGCCGCTCACCTTCCCGACGGCCGAGGTGAACCAACCCTCGACCTATCTGGCCGCGCCGCTCGGCCACGCCAGCGGGGTCAGCAACATCGACCAGACGCCGCTGTACCCGTTCGGGCACGGCCTGTCCTACGCCCCGGCGACCTGGGTCGGCGTCCAGGGGGCCGCGCCGCAGCGGACCTGGGCCACGGACGGGACGTACCGGGTGACGGTCGCGCTGCGCAACGACCATCCGGTGCCGACCTCAGAGGTCGTACAGGTCTACCTGCACGACCCGGTGGCGGAGGTGGCGCGGCCGGTGCAGAAGCTGATCGCGGCGCCGCGCGTCGACTTGGCCCCCGGTGCGGAGCGGACAGTGACCATCGAGCTGCACGCGGATCTGACGGCATACACCGGCCGGGCCGGCGCGCGTCAGGTGGACCCGGGCGAGGTGGAGTTGCGCGTAGGCGCGTCGAGCGCGGACATTCGCAGCACCCTGCGGCTGACGATGACCGGGGCGCGCCGCGAGGTCGGCTTCGACCGCGTGATGGAGCCGACGGTGACCGTGACTGAGGGGATCAGCGGCGCGGAGCACGTGGAGGTTCTGCAGAGCGGGAGCGTCCCGGCGCCGCGTGGCTGACTCAGTGCGACCCGGCAGTAATCCGATCTCTGCTCCCCGCAGGCGCAGACAGCCGGTACAGTCCTGCCCATGGCCTTTCCTACTCCAGGTTGCCGGTCCGAGCAGGTGCATCCGTGACCAGAATTGACGCGCACCACCACCTTTGGGATCTGGCGCGGCGCGAGCAGGCCTGGCTCGACGGTCCCAAGCTGGCGTCGATCCATCGGACCTTTACGGTGGCCGACTTCGCGGCGGTGGCCGCGGCCGCCGGGATCGAACGCAGCGTTCTGGTCCAGGTGCTGCCTGACGCCGACGAGACGCGCGAGTTTCTCGCGCTGGCCGCGGACTCGCGGCTGGTGGCCGGCGTCGTCGGCTGGACGGACCTGACCGCGCCGGACGTGGCGGAGGCGTTGGCGGCGCTGCGCGAAGGCCCGGGCGGCGATCGGCTGGTCGGCATCCGGCACCTGGTGCAGGGTGAGGCCGACCCGCGATGGTTGTGCCGCGCCGACGTGAGCCGCGCGCTCACCGCGATCGGCGAGGCAGGGCTCTGCTACGACCTGCTGACGTACCCGCACCAGCTGCCGGCCGCGATCGAGACGGTGCGGGCGCTGCCGCAGCTGACCTTCGTGCTCGACCACCTGTCCAAGCCGCCGATCGCCTCGGGCGCCTTGGAGCCGTGGGCCACGGCGTTGCGCGAGCTGGCCGGCGAACCGAACGTGTTCTGCAAACTGTCGGGTATGGTCACCGAGGCGAATCAGGGCTCGTGGACTGTATCCGACCTGCGGCCCTACGCGGACATCGCGCTCGACGCGTTCGGCCCCGACCGGTTGATGTTCGGCTCGGACTGGCCGGTATGCCTGCTCGCGGCCTCGTACGATGACGTCGCCGGGGCGGCGCGGGAGCTGACCGCGCAGCTGTCCGAGGACGAGCGCGCGCAGGTCTTCGGCGGCGCCGCCGCGCGCGCGTACCGGCTGGAATTCTGAATCCGCGGAAACTTCGCATCAGCCTTCTACAAAGCCGGGTTTCTCTCGAATAACCGTTTCGAGCGCACTTCCACGCACGTCACAGGCCATGGCGTACTTCTCGCGCGCCCCCGTTTCCGCCTGGTTGTGACACCGGCGTTTCCTTATCGTCAACACCGGACCAGGCCCCTGACTCAGGGTTCGAATTTCGCGAGAGCGGCGGCGCTCGCCGCCGCGCTGGGGGTGTCATGTGATTCACAGCTGGAGTAGGTCACGTCTCGGCGGCCGGCTCGCCGCGCTGCTCGCCGCCGCGCTGGCGCTGATCGGGGTGGTGGCGCTGCCCGCCGCCCCGGCCTTCGCGGCGGCCAACGTGCAGGTCTTCGTCGGGTACGCCGACAACCTGCGCGCGAACCCGGCCAATTTCCCGACCCCGTGGGACGGTTCGCCGTCGGTCGGCTTCGCCGGCTGCACGCCGAACTGCACCTTCGACGCGGGCGCGGTGCGCCTCGTCAACAACGCGCCGATCGCGGTGACCGTGGACTCGGTGATCGTGAAGGTGAGCACGTGCACCTGGGACATCTGGCCGCACGGCACCGTGCTGCAGCCCGGCGGGCAGCTGATCGTGACGCAGACCACGACGGTCGCGGCGGCCACCTGCGGCGGGACCAGCGGCGCGTTCGACACCTCCGACGTCGGGGTGAACGGCGCGGGGACGACCTGCACCCCGGACGGGGTGATCCCCGAGGTCGACACGACGATCGACGGCGTGGCCAGCGCCTTCCAGGACACCGGCCAGGTGCTCAACACCGGCGGGGTGGACCGCGCGGCGTGCGCCGGCGGACCCAACGAGTCGGAGCAGTGGTCCTCGGTCGGCACCCAGTCCTGCCCGGGTTCGGTGCTGTCGCTCGCGCCCGCGTCGCAGACCGACGCGGTCGGTTCGTCGGCGAGCGTCACCGCGCACCTCGCCAACAGCTGCGGCACCGCGTTGCAGGGAGCGAAGATCGACTTCGCCGTACAGAGCGGCCCCAACGCCGGCAAGACCGGCAGCGGGACCACCGACCAGAACGGTGACGCGGTGTTCAGTTACACCGGCGCCGCCACCGGTACCGACACGGATGTCGCGAGCACCACGAACCCGGCCGGAACCATCAGCTCGAACACGGTCAGCGTGGTCTGGCAGAAGCGGACGTCGTCGCTGTCGATCACCGGCGGCGCGGCAACCGGCGACTACAACGACCCGGCGAGCGTCGCCGCGACCTTGACCGACGAGCTCGGTCCGATCGCGGGGCAGACCGTGACGTTCGCGCTGAACGGCGCGGAAACCTGCTCGGCGGTGACCACCAGCAGCGGCGTCGCCTCGTGCTCCATCACACCGCAGGAGGCGGCGGGGCCGTATCCGCTCACTGCTTCCTTCGCGGGCAGCGCCGCCGACCTCGGCTCGACCGCGACGGCCACGTTCACCGTGACGCACGAGGAAACGACGACCACGTACACCGGTCCGGCCAAGGCCGCGAACGGCGCGCCGCTCACCCTCTCCGGGGTGCTGAAGGAGGACGGCACGGCGCCGATCTCCGGGCGCACGCTGACCTTCACGCTCGGCTCCGGCGGCTCGGCGCAGTCCTGCTCCGGCACGACGGACGCCACCGGCTCGGCCTCCTGCACCATCGCCACGGTGAACCAGCCGGCTGCGACGACCACCGTGCCCGTCACGGCGGCGTTCGCCGGTGACGCTTACTACCAGCCCTCCTCGGCCACCGCGACGCTGAAGCTCCAGTACCTGACCGGCCGCGCCTTCGGCCTGTCGTCCAGCGGACTGGTCGGCATCTCGCCGGTGCCGGACACCGGTCCGATCGCGACGGCGGCGGCAGGCACCTTCGGACCGCCGTGCGTCGTCCGGATCAGCGGCCTGATCTCGGCGGACACGCTGTGCGCGAAGGTGGTCACCTCGCTGAACCCGGGCACGTCGGCGGCCTCGGCCTCGGTGCAGGACGCGACGATCGGCGTGCTCGGGCTGCCGGTGATCAAGGTCGGCCTGGTGCAGACCTCCTCGACGACGACCTGCGCGGGCTCGTCCGGGGACGCCACGGTCACCTCGCTGAGCGTCGGCGGGATTCCGGTGAACGTGAACCTGCATCCGGGTGCGAATACGACGGTCAACGTGCTCGGTGTGACGATCATCCTCAACGAGCAGAGCGCCGTGCCCGGCGCCGACCAGGGGCTGACCGTGAACGCGGTGCACATCAAGGTGACCGGTCTGCTCGACGTGGTCCTCGCGTCGTCGACCAGTGACATCCACAACTGCAACTAGCCACTATCGCGGGATGGGAGCCCGGCCGGGTGCTTGTCGCCCGGCCGGGCATCGCGCCGTCCGGCAAGACGTCGTCCGGCAAGACGTTGCGCGGCACGGAGCGGACGTCAGTCGACCAGCACCGCGACGCCGGTGACCCGGTCGGCGGCCAGGTCGGCGAGGGCCTGATCCGCGTGAGCCATGGAATAGCGGGTCACGGCGATGCGCGGCCGAGCGGTCTCGGCCGCCGCGAACAGCTCCCTGCCGTCCTCGCGGGTGTTGGCTGTGACGCTGCGCAAGGTGCGCTCTTGAAACAGATGCGTCTCGTAGTTGAGCGACGGGATGTCGCTCAGGTGGATGCCCGCGATGGAGAGCGTGCCGCCGCGGTCGAGCGCGGCGAGCGCGACCGGGACCAGATCGCCGACCGGGGCGAACAGGATCGCCGCGTCGAGCGGCTCCGGGGGTGCGTCGTAGGCCCCTGCCACCGAAGCCGCGCCCAGGTCGAGCGCGAGCTGCCGGGCCTCGGCGGAGCGGGTCAGCACATGGACCGTGGCTCCCGCGTGCACGGCGAGCTGCGCGGTCAGGTGCGCCGAGGCGCCGAAGCCGTAGATGCCGAGGCGGCCGCCGGGCGGCAGTTCGGCCCGCTTCAGCGCGCGGTATCCGATGATCCCGGCGCACAGCAGCGGCGCGAGTTCCTCCGCTGGCGGTTCGCTCGGCAGCCGATACACGTATTGCGCGTTCGCGACCGCGTAGGGTGCGTAGCCGCCGTCGAGGTCCCAGCCGGTGTATCGCGATTGAGGGCACAGATTCTCGTTGCCGCGTTCGCAGTACCCGCATACGCCGCAGGTCCAGGCGAGCCAGGCGATGCCGACTCGCTCGTCGAGGGCGAACCCGGCGACCTGCGCGCCCATCGCGACGATCCGGCCGACGACTTCGTGCCCTGGCGTGCACCGGGGCCGGCGCGGTGGCAGGTCGCCTTCGGCCAGGTGCAGATCGGTGCGGCACACGCCGCAGGCCTCGACGCGCACCAGCAGCTCATACGGCGCGGGTTCGGGCACCGGGCGGCGCACCCTGCGCAGCGGGCGGCCGGCCGTCGGCCCCGGATCCTGCACGATCCACGCGTCCATCTCCTGCGGGATCGAGCTCGCCTCCTGCGCCGCGGGTCTGCCGCTCACGCCTTCTCCCCGCCGCGGCCGTCCGGGAGGTCCATGTGCAAGCGGATGCAGGTGCCCCGCGTCGGCTCGGAGCGGATCTCGACCAAGTCGCACAGCTGGTGCACGAACCACAGTCCGCAGCCGCCGATCTGGTTGGACGCGGGCCGCACCCGGCCGACCATCGGATCCTTGATCACCCCGGCGTCCCGGAACTCGCACACCAGCGCGCCGTCCTCGGCCCAGACGCGCAGGGCGCCCTTGCCGCCGCCGTGCCGGATGCTGTTGGACGCGACCTCGGTGACCGCGAGCATCAGGTCGCGGGTCCGGTCGGCGGACAGGTGGTGGGAAAGAGCCCAATCGGTGACGATTTCACGCAGCGCAGTCAGATCGTGGATCGTGTACTGCGTCTCGTCGTGTGGCCTGCGTGGCGGCCCGAACTGCGTGAAAGCGTACGGTCCGGGCGTGTACTGCTCCGCG
>NZ_DASRGV010000401.1:0-9975 GCF_035650855.1 Actinocrinis sp.
GGTTGATCGACGCGTCGGTCTGGATGGCGTTGTAGGTCACCGTGGTGGTCGAGCCGAGGCCGCGCCAGCCGAAGCCGGGGAAGCCGCCGCCGTTGTCCGTGGACTCGGTGATCGACACCTTGCGGTTGAGCGCGGAGACGATGCCGCTGGTGACGGTGTTCTGCAGCTGGTCCGGCGAGCCGATGGCGATGGTCTCGTCGCCGACCTGGACCTTCGCGGAGTCGGCGAAGGTCACCGGGGTCAGCCCGGAAACGCCCTCGGCCTGTATCACCGCGATGTCGTCGGCGGCGAGGTACCCGATCACCTTGGCGCTGTAGGTCTTGCCGTTGTAGAGGGTGACGCTCAGCTGGCCGCCGTTGGCGACGTAGTCGGCGATCACGTGGTTGTTGGTGACGATCTTCCCATCGGACGAGATAACCATTCCGGAGCCGACTCCGGAGGCCGAGGCGGTGGTCTCGTTGACCTGCACCACGCTCGGCAGGACCGCGGCGGCCACCTTGCCCACCGTGGTGGTCGCGCTCGAGGTGGTCGCGCCGGTGATGGAGGTGACCACGGCGGCCGAGCTGCTGTGGCTGGAGCCGAAGTACGCTCCGGCGACCCCGCCGACCGCGGCGGAGGCGATGACGAACGCGGCGACCACGCCGAGGCCGAACCTCATCGGCGAGCGGCGGCGCGGCTCGGCCGCATGGCCGGCTCCGGGCGGCGAACCGGGAACGGGGCCGAAGGGGCCGATCGGGGCGGTGGGCTCCGGGTGGCCGTACGGCGGGGCGGATGTCTGGGCGGCTGTTGCGTGGGTGGCTGTCTGGCCGGGGCCGCTCCAGGCGTACTCGCCTTCGCGGGCCCTGAGGGGGCTCTCGCCGACCGGACGCGGAGCGGTCCACTGCGGCTGGGGCTGCTGCGGCGCCTGCGGGTACGAGGACGCCTGGCGGTACTGCTGGGCGGTGTGCGGGTCGTGCTGCGTCTCGGTCATGCCTCGACAGTGCCCGCGTTCCTTGAAAGACGTCTGAGACTAGGGTCAGACCATCTCAAGAATGCCGCCCGGATTTCTGAGCCCGGGCCGAGCCCGCGCCGCGCTCGCCGCGTCGCGGCGCCGAGATCCAACCGCCGAGCGCACGGACTCAACCGTCCGGCGCACGATATCCACAGTTCCGGGAAACCCGCCGGGCGAGCCGCCGCCCAGGAGTGATCGTCACCGTAGTATCAGCCCCGACAGGCAGGGCGTTTCGGGGTGACGTCCGTGTCCGGTCCGGTTCAGCCGGATCCGGCGCGGGTAGACGGCCCCGGCGGGCTGGCGGGCCGAAAGGGCGGTATGCGTCGATGGACAGCTTGATCGAGAGCGGCGATCTGAGCGGGCGTGACCAAGCCCGCGGCAGCGCACCGGAGCCGGCGCGCGGGACCGGGCCGGACTTGGCCGCGCTGATCCGCGCACGCACCGGCGAGGGCCACGACCTGCAGGCGCGGATGCTCAACCCGCAGCTGCCGCGGATGCTGCACGCCATCGGTTTCGACCGGACCTACGTGCGCGCGCAGGGCGCCTACTTCTATGACGAGCAGGGCAACGACTACCTCGACTTCCTCTCCGGCTTCGGCGTGTTCGCGGCCGGCCGCAACCACCCCGCGATCCGCGCCGCGCTGCACCAGGTGCTCGACGCGGAGCTGGCCGACCTGGTGCAGTTCGACTCGCCGCTGTTGGCCGGCCTGCTGGCGGAGAAGCTGCTGGCGTACGCGCCGCACCTGGACCGGGTGTACTTCGGCAACAGCGGCACCGAGGCGGTCGAGGCCGCGCTCAAGTTCGCCCGCTACGCCACCGGCCGCAGCCGCATCCTCTACGTCGACCACGCCTTCCACGGCCTGACCACCGGCTCGCTCTCGGTCAACGGCGCAGAGGAGTTCCGCCGCGGCTTCGACCCGCTGCTGCCGGACACCCCGCTGCCGCTCGGCGATCTGGACGCGCTAGAGCGGGAGCTGGCCCGCGGCGACGTGGCCGCGCTGCTGCTCGAGCCGATCCAGGGCAAGGGCGTGAACATCCCGCCGCCCGGTTATCTGAAGGCCGCTCAGGAACGGCTGCGGGCCCACGGCGCGCTGCTGATCTGCGACGAGGTGCAGACCGGTGTCGGGCGCACCGGAAAGTTCTTCGCGTACGAACACGAGGAGGGCGTCGAGCCGGACATCGTGACCGTGGCCAAGGCGCTGTCCGGCGGCTTCGTCCCGGTCGGCGCGACCCTGGCGAAGGGCTGGATCTTCGAGAAGGTCTACTCCTCGATGGACAGGGTGCTGGTGCACGACTCGACCTTCGGCTCCAACGCGATGGCGATGGCCGCGGGCCTGGCCGCGCTGCAGGTGGTCGAGGACGAGCAGCTGGTGGCGAACGCGGCGCGGATCGGCGAGCTGCTCAAGTCCCGGCTGGCCGAGCGGATGGAGCGCTACGAGCTGCTGTCCGACGTGCGCGGGCGCGGGCTGATGGTCGGGTTCGAATTCGGCAAGCCCTCCTCGCTCAAGCTCAAGGCCGGGTGGAACACCCTGCAGGCGGCCAGGCACGGCCTGTTCGCGCAGATGGTGGTGGTCCCGCTGTTCCAGCGGCACCGCATCCTGACCCAAGTGGCCGGCGACCACATGGACGTCATCAAGCTGCTGCCGCCGCTTAACATCACCGAGGTGGAGGTGGACCGCTTCATCGAGGCCTTCGACGACGTGATGCGGGACGCCCACCGGGGCACCGGCCTGATGTGGGACTTCGGCCGCACCCTGGTCAAGCAGGCGATGCAGCGGCGGTGAGCGAGGAGACGAGGGCGGCGGACGGCGACGAGGCAGTCGAGGCCCGGGCCGCGGCGAATGAGACGGTGCTCGAGGGCGGCGCTGCGGCGCCGGCCCGGGCGGGCGTGCCCGAGGACGCCGCTTCGGCCGAACCTGCGGCCGCGGCGGCGCCGGAGGTCACGCGGGACGACCCATCGGCGCAGGCGGCTGAGCTCGCCGAAGCCGCTGACGCTACTGAAACCACGGCAACGGTGCCCGACGAGGTGGTCAGCCCGGACCGCGCGGTGATCGCGGCCAAGGAGGAGGCCGAGAACTTTCCGGTCGCGCTGCGCTTCCTGCCCCGGGAGATCCGCGCCGACCTGGCCGCGTTCTACACCTTCGCGCGGTACGTGGACGACCTCGGCGACGAGTACGCCGGCGACCGGATAGCCGCACTCAAGGATGTGGACACGGACCTGGACCGGCTGGCCTCCGGCGCCACGCCGAGCCTGGAGCCGGTGCGCGGGCTGCTGCGGATGACCGGCGACGGCCGCGTGCCCATCGAGCCCTTCCACGACCTTGTCGCCGCGAATCTGATGGACCAGCACAAGCTGCGGTACGCCACGTTCGCGGAGCTGGTGCACTACTGCAAGCTGTCGGCCAACCCGGTCGGCCGCGTGGTGCTGTACCTGGCCGGACAGGCCACCGAGCAGAACATCGCCGACTCCGACGCGGTGTGCACCGGCCTTCAGGTCATCGAGCACCTGCAGGACGTGGCCGAGGACTACCGGGCCGGGCGCATTTACCTGCCCCGGGAGGATCTGACCGCGTTCGGGGTGACCGAGGGCGCCCTCGCCGGGCAGCACGCCGACGAGGACGTCAAAGCCCTGTTGCGCTGGGAGTCAGGCCGGGCCGCGGTGATGCTCAGCCGGGGCGTGCCGCTGACCCGGCGGCTGCGCGGCTGGGCCAAGCCCGCGGTGATCGGCTACGTGGCCGGCGGCCGGGCGACCCTCGCCGCACTACGCCACGCCGACTACGACGTACTGGCCGCCACGCCCAAGCCCACCACCGGCGCGACATTGCGCGCGGCGGCCGGTGTGCTTCTGGGCCGACGACGCTGAACCCGGATTAGGTTGATCACGTGCAGACCAGCGATGAGAACCGGCCCCCGGCGGCCGCAGCCCACCAGCCCCAGCAACGCGCCGATGTCGCCGCCGCGGATTCATCCGCGGCGGCGGCGCAGGATTCGCGGCGAGAGGCGGCCGCGCCGAGTGGCGCGGATCCTACAGCCGCCCCGGAGCCGCGGATGAATCCGCGGCATCTCGATGTGACTGCAGCTTACGCGGAATGCGAGCGCATCGTCGGCGTGGAGGCGCGCAACTTCTCCTACGGCATCAGGCTCCTGCCGCGCCCGAAGCGCCAGGCCCTGTCCGCCGTCTATGCGTTCGCGCGCCGGGTGGACGACATCGGAGACGGCGACCTGCCCATCGCCGAGAAGACGGTCGCGCTCGACCGCGCGCGCAAGCAGGCCGCCGCGCCGGGCGACTTCCCGGACGATCCGGTGCTCTTGGCTCTGGCCGACGCGGCCGCACGCTATCCGCTGGACCTCGGCGCGTTCGGCGAGCTGATCGACGGCTGCGAGATGGACCAGCGCGGCACGGTGTACCGCACCTGGGACGACCTCGCCGTGTACTGCCGCTGCGTCGCAGGCTCGATCGGCCGACTCTCGCTCGGCGTGTTCGATCCGCCGTCGCTGCGCACCGAGCCCTCGGTACCCAACGCCCTCGCCGACACCCTCGGGCTGGCGCTCCAGCTCACCAACATCCTGCGTGACCTGCGCGAGGATCTGACGAACGGTCGGATCTACCTGCCGCAGGAGGATCTCTCGGCGCACGGCTGCAAGCTCGTGCTCAACGCGGACGGGAATCTCGACCCGCAGGGCGGAAAGCTGGTCGGGCTGATCCGGGCGGAGGCGGACCGCGCCGAGAAGCTGTACGCCGAGGGCCTGGGTCTGCTGCCGCTGCTCGACCGGCGCTCGCGGGCCTGCTGCGGTGCGCTGTCCGGGATCTATCACGCGCTGCTGCGCCGCATCGCGGCCGAGCCGGAGGCCGTGTTGTCCACGCGGGTCTCGGTGCCGACCCCGCAGAAGCTGACCGTGGCGCTCGGCGCCCTGCTGCTCCCGGCGCCGCGCTCATGAACGCGGGCCCGACCGGGACCGGTCAGCGCGCCGTCGTCGTCGGCGGCGGGCTGGCCGGGATCACCACCGCGCTGGTGCTGGCCGAGCGCGGCTGGAGCGTGACGCTGGTCGAGGCGCGCCCCAGGCTCGGCGGCCGGGCGACCTCGTACCGGCGCGGCGAGCTGACCGTGGACAACGGCCAGCACGTCTTCCTGCGCTGCTGCACCGCCTATCGCGGGCTGCTCGACCGGCTCGGCGCCGGGCCGGAGACCGGTCTGACGCACCTTCAGGACCGGCTCGACATCCCGCTGAAGTCGGCGGCCGACGCGAGCACCGCGCGGCTGCGGCGTACCGCACTGCCCGCTCCGCTGCATTTGGCGGTCGCGCTCGGCGGCTACGGGCTGCTGCCGCTGCGGGACCGCGCCAAGCTCGGCGGACCGGCGTTCGCGCTGCGGCGCACCGATCCGGCGAGCCTCGACGTGGACGAGCAGGGCTTCGGGCACTTCCTGCGCGAGAAGGGCCAGTCGCAGGCCGCGATCGACCGGCTGTGGTCGGTCATCTCGACCGCGACGCTGAACATCGCCCCTGACGACGCCTCACTCGCGTTGGCGGCGAAGGTGTTCCGCACCGGGCTGCTGGAGACCAACGACGGCGCGGACCTGGGCTACGCGATGGTCCCGCTCGGCCGGATCCACGACGAACTGGCCCGCAAGGCGCTGGACGCGGCGGGAGTGACCGTACTCGACTCGACCAAGGCCGAGCCGCTCACTGACAGCTCCGCCGCCCGATCGGTCACCGTCGCCGACCGGTCCGGCGAGCGCACCGAACTGGCCGCGGACGCGGTGGTGCTGGCCGTACCGCACGACGCGGCCGCCACGCTGCTGCCCACGCCGCATCACCCGACCGCGTTCGGGAAGCTCGGCCACAGCCCGATCCTCAACATCCACCTGCGCTACGACCGGCCGGTGCTCGACGGACCGTTCCTGGCCGCCGTGGACACCCCGGCCCAGTGGATCTTCGACCGCACCGCGGCCAGCGGCCTCGACGGACCGCCCGGGCGCTACCTCGCGGTCACCGTCTCGGCGGCCGACGCCCTGTCCGAGACCCCCACCCGCGAGCTGGCCACCCTGTTCGAGGCCGAGCTGGCGCGGCTGCTGCCCAAGGCGAAGGACGCACGGCTGGAGGAGGTGTTCGTGACCCGGGAGCAGCACGCGACGTTCCGTCAGGAGCGCGGTTCGGCGCCGCTGCGGCCGGGCCCGGCGACCGGTATGCCAGGGGTTTACCTTGCGGGCGCGTGGACCGCCACCGGCTGGCCGGACACCATGGAAAGTGCGGTGCGCAGCGGAATCAATGCTGCAAGACTGGTAGTTGATCACACGACGGGAGAGGGCTGATGCAGCGACAGGCACCGGATATTCTCGCCGCGATGAAAGCACTCGTCGACCCCGTGCTGCAGCGGCACGTCGACGGTTTGCACCCGCTCATGCGTGAGATCTCCCGCTTCCACTTCGGCTGGGACACCGCCGGGGGCTCGGGCAAGTCGCTGCGCCCGGCCCTGGCCGTGCTCGGCGCCCGGGCGGCAGGCGCCGCCGGGGACGAGCCGGAGGTGCTGGACGCGGCCTGCGCGGTCGAGCTGATCCACAACTTCTCCCTGCTGCACGACGACATCATGGACGAGGACCGCACCCGGCATCACCGGCCGACCGCGTGGACCGTCTACGGCGTCAACCAGTCGCTGCTGGCCGGCTGCGCGCTGCACACGCTGGCCTTCGAGGTGCTGGCCCGGCGCGGCGCGGTGGCGGCCCAGGAGGCGCTGACCGCGTCGGTGCAGGTGCTGATCGCCGGGCAGTCGGACGACCTGTACCTGGCGGACCGTCAGGACGCCACCCTCGATCAGTGCATCGAGATGGAGGCCGGGAAGACCGCCTCGCTGCTGTCCGCCTCCGCCTCGCTCGGCGCGATCGCCTGGTACGGCGCGCGCGGGGAACTCATCGAGGGCTCCGACGCGGCGGCGCGTACCGCGCTGCTGGCCGAGTACGGGCACCACGTCGGCATGGCCTTCCAGCTGGTCGACGACATGCTCGGGATCTGGGGCGACGAAGGGCGCACCGGCAAGCCGGTGGCCGCGGACCTGCGGGCCCGCAAGCGCTCCGCGCCAGTCGTCGCCGCGCTCACCTCCGGCACCCGGGAGGGCGAGCGGCTGGCCACGCTGCTGGCCACGCCGGGCGAGCTTCCGGAGGAGGACGTGGCGCTGGCCGCCAAGCTCGTCGAGGAGTCCGGCGGCCGCGCCTGGTGCCGGGAACGCGCCGACCTGCACACCAACGAGGCGCTCGCCCGGCTCGACCGCTTGGCGGCGCGGCCGGAGACCTTCGGCGATCTCACCGAGGTGACCAGGTTTCTGCTGCGGCGGGAGTGGTAGGGGCGGGCACGAGGAGGACCTGGAGATGACGGCAATCGCGGATCGGCCCAGCGCCAGACGATCCGGGCCGGCGGGAGCCGAGCCCGGAGCGGTGGCGGCGGTGCGCCGCGCCACCGAGCGGGCCCGCGGGCACCTGCTCGGCCTGCAGGACCCGGCCGGCTGGTGGAAGGGCGAGCTGGCGACCAACGTCACCATGGACGCCGAGGACCTGCTGCTGCGCGAGTTCCTCGGCATTCGGCAGGCGGCCGAGAGCTGGGCCGCGGCCCGGTGGATCCGCTCGCAGCAGCGGGAGGACGGCACCTGGGGCACGTTCCACGGCGGTCCACCGGAGCTGTCCACGACCGTGGAGGCGTACGTCGCACTCAAGCTGTGCGGCGACGCCCCCGACGCGCCGCACATGAAGCTCGCGGCGGACTGGATCGTCGCGAACGGCGGCGTGGAGCGCGCGCGGGTGTTCACCCGGATCTGGCTGGCGCTGTTCGGCCTGTGGGACTGGGAGCGGCTGCCGGTGATGCCGCCGGAGCTGGTCTACCTGCCGCCGCAGGTGCCGCTGAACATCTACGACTGGGCCTGCTGGGCGCGGCAGACCGTGGTGCCGCTCACCGTGGTCTCACACTTCCGGCCCAGCCGCCCGCTGGCTTTCGGGATCGACGAGCTGCGCACCGGCGCCGACGATCCGCCGCTCTCCCCCGCGCTGTCCACCGCGGGCTTCTTCCAGCGGGCCGACAAGCTGCTGCACCGCTATGAGCGGCTGCGGTTCAAGCCGATGCGCAAGGCCGCGCTCAAGCGGGCGGTCGAGTGGATCGTCGCGCGGCAGGAGGCCGACGGCTGCTGGGGCGGCATCCAGCCGCCGTGGGTGTACTCGATCATGGCGCTGCACCTGATGGGCTTTTCGCTCGACCACCCGGTCATCCGGGCCGGGCTCGACGGGCTCGAGGACTTCCTGGTCTGGGAGGAGACGCCGCAGGGCCCGGTGCGCCGGCTCGAGGCGTGCCAGTCCCCGGTGTGGGACACGGCGCTGGCGCTGGTAGCGCTGACCGACGCGGGCGTCGCCGGGGACGACCCGGCCGTCGTCAGAGCCGCCGACTGGCTGCTGAACGAGGAGATCACGGTGCGCGGCGACTGGGCCGTGCGCCGCCCCGACCTCGCCCCCGGCGGCTGGGCCTTCGAGTTCCAGAACGACGGCTACCCGGACACCGACGACACCGCCGAGGTTGTCATCGCGCTGCACCGCGCTTCGCGGCGCGGCGCGGCCCGCGACGAGGACGCCGAGCCGGTGGAGCCGGCGCGCCTGGCCGCGCTGGACGGCGCGATCGAGCGCGGCGTGCAGTGGATGGCCGGGATGCAGTGCAAGGACGGAGGCTGGGGCGCGTTCGACGCGGACAACACCCGGTACCTGATCAACAAGCTGCCCTTTTGCGACTTCGGCGCGGTGATCGACCCGCCCTCGGCGGACGTGACCGCGCACATCGTGGAGGCGATGGCGATCCGGGGCCGGGCGCACGACCCGCGCGCGCTGCGCGGGGTGCGCTGGCTGCTTGACCACCAGGAGAAGGACGGGTCCTGGTTCGGCCGCTGGGGCGCGAACCACGTCTACGGCACCGGCGCCGTGGTGCCGGCGCTGGTCGAGGCGGGCGTCGCGAAGGACCACCCGGCGGTCCGCCGGGCCGCCGCCTGGCTGATCGAGCATCAGAACGCCGACGGCGGCTGGGGCGAGGACCTGCGCTCCTACGTCGATCCTTCGTGGATCGGCCGGGGCGAGTCCACCGCGTCGCAGACCGCCTGGGCCCTGCTCGCGCTGCTGGCCGCGCAGGAACCCGGAGAGCACCCGCGGGCCCGAGCCGTGCGCGAAGCGGCCGACCGGGGCGTCGCGTACCTGGCCGAGACCCAGCGCGCCGACGGGACCTGGAACGAGGACCTGTTCACCGGCACCGGCTTCCCCGGCGACTTCTACATCAACTACCACCTGTACCGGCTTGTCTTCCCGCTGACCGCGCTCGGCCGATACCTGGCCGACCGTCTCGTGGAGTCCCCGTGAACGCCGCATCAGACCAGACCGAGCGCCCGCCGAAGCTCACCATCGCGGCCGCGCTCGCCATCGAGGCCCGCGCCCTTGAGCGCGGCCTGACCGGAACCCGCGACGCCGGAGTCGTGCGGGTCGGCCAGCGCGCCCGCAACGCCGTGCGCGTGCTGCCCCGCGACGACGACGCCCTGGTGGTCGCCGGGGTGGCCGGCGGCGTGGCGCCGCACGTGCGGGCCGGAGACATCGTGGTGGCCAGCGAGGTGCGCGGCCCGGAGGGCTCGGTCGTGCGCAGCCCGGCCGCTCCGTTGCTGGCCGCCGCCATCAGGTCGCTGGGCCTTGAGTCCGCCGGACCGGGCTCGGCCCCGGTGCGGGTGCACCTGGGCCCGGTCGCGACCACGGACCGGCTGGCCCTCGGCTCGCGCCGGCGGATGCTGGCCGGCGAGGGCGTGTTCGCCGTGGACATGGAGTCCTCCTGGCTGGGCACCCTGGCCAACCGGCCGTTCGCGGTGGTCCGGGTGATCGTGGACGACGCGGAGACCAGCCTGTACCACCCGGCCACCGTGCCCAGGGGCCGGGCCGCGATCAACCTGCTGACGAAGCTGGTGCCGGCCCTGGAGCGGTGGA
>NZ_DASRGV010000402.1:0-15701 GCF_035650855.1 Actinocrinis sp.
AGCCGACCTCGGCGTCGACACCGTCAAACAAGCCGAAGTCTTCGCCGCCGTACGCCAACGCTTCCACCTCGAACGCGACGAGAACCTGCGCCTGCGCGACTTCCCCACCCTCAACCACGTGATCGACTGGGTGAAGCAGCGTCAGACGGCAGCGGCGGCGCCCGAGCAGCCGGCGCAAAGCAACACCGCCGAGACCGCGGCCGAGCCGGACGTGACCGTGCTGCGGCGGGTGGCGCACCCGGTGGTGCGCCCGGCGCTCGACCTGTGCAAGCCGACCGGGGTCACGCTCGGTTCCGGCAGCCGCGTCGTGGTCATGCCGGATTCCGGCGGAGTCGCCAAGCAGCTGGTCGCGCGGCTGGAGAAGGAGGGCTGCGAGGTCGTGCTGCTCTCCCCGACCGCGACCGGCGATGTCACTGGCATCGATGGCACCGGGCCAGATGTCCCCGGGCTCGATGTGTCCGGGAGCGTCCAGGGCGTCTACTGGCTCGCAGGGCTCGATGACGAGGGCCCGGTCGAGACGATGGATCTGCCGACCTGGCGCGGCGCGCTGAACCTGCGCGTCAAGCAGCTCTACCGGCTGATGCGCGGGCTCTACGAGCAGTCGCCGTTCCTCGTCACCGGCACCCGCCTCGGCGGCCGCCACGGCTACGACGACGCGGGAGCGAAGGCCGTCATGGGCGGCGCGATCACCGGCTTCGCCAAGGCCTACCGGCGCGAGCGGCCCGAAGTCCTTGTGAAGGCCGTGGACTTCCCGCGCAGCCGAAAGACCGCGTGGATCGCGGACACGCTGATCGAGGAAACGCTCAAGGACCCAGGCTGCGTCGAGGTCGGGCACGCCGACGCCATGCGCTGGACGGTCGGCCTGACCGAGGAACCGCGCAGCGGCGAGGGCAGTGCGCTCTGCCCTGAGTCGGTCGTCGCGGTCACCGGCGCGGCCGGCGGCATCGTCAGCGCGATCGTGGCCGACCTGGCCCGGCACGCGCCCGGCACCTATCACCTGCTGGACCTGGCCGAGTGCCCCGAGGACGGCGACGAGGACGCGCGGCTGTTCGGCGCGGACCGCGAGGCGTTCAAGCTCGTGGTGGCCGAGCGGCTCAAGGCGCGCGGCGAGCGCCCGACCCCGGTCCTCATCGAGGCCGAACTCTCCCGCCAGGAGCGCCGCAACGCCGCGCGGCAGGCCGTCGACGCGGTGCGCGCGGCCGGAGGCACCGCGCACTACCACCGCGTGAACCTCACCGACGCGGCCGCGGTCGCGGCGACCATGTCCGGCATCCGGGAGCTGTCCGGGCGCGTCGACGTGCTCGTACACGCCGCCGGAATGGAGATCAGCCACGCGCTGCCGGACAAGGAGCCGGCCGAGTTCGACCGCGTCTTCGACGTCAAGGCGGACGGCTGGTTCAACCTGCTGCGCGGCGCCGGCGAGCTGCCGATCGGCACCATCGTCGCGTTCAGCTCCGTGGCCGCCCGGTTCGGCAACGCCGGCCAGACCGACTACAGCGCCGCCAACGACCTGCTGTGCAAGTGTGTCAGCGGCCTGCGGCGCACCGGTCCGCAGATCAGGGCCCTGGCCGTGGACTGGAGCGCGTGGGCGGGCATCGGCATGGCTTCGCGCGGCTCCATCCCCGCCGTGATGAAGCGCGCCGGGATCGAGCAGCTGCCGGCTCAGGCCGCGATCGACTGGCTGCGCGCCGAACTGACCGAGAGCGGCGAGTCGGGCGAGGTCGTCGCCGCGGGCGCACTCGGAGCGCTGGCCGCGCAGCCGGACGAGTCCGGCGGCGTGCTGCCCGAGCGGTTCGACACCGCGCAGGCCGGGCCGATGATCGGCACCGTCGAGTCGTTCGGGACCGACGGCCTGACCGTGCGCACGACGCTCGATCCGCTGGGCCAGCCGTTCCTGAACGACCACCGCATCGACGGCACGCCGGTGCTGCCGGGGGTCATGGGCATCGAGGCCTTCGCCGAGATCGCCCGGCTGGCCGCGCCGGACTGGCTGGTCGCGGACGTGGAGGACGTCGAGTTCCTCGCGCCGCTGAAGTTCTACCGGGACGAGCCGCGCGAGATCACCGTGCGCGCGCTGCTGCGCCCGGACGGTCCCGACCTGATCGCGCAGTGCTCGCTGGGAGCGGATCGCACGATGCCGCACGCGGCCGGAGACGAGCCGGTGACGGTTCGCACCGTCCACTTCACCGGGAAGGTGCGGCTGACGCACCGGCCGGAGCGCAGCGAGCGTGAAGGCGCGCCGCGCCGGGCCGAGAGCGCGGTCGCGGTGCCCGCCGCCGACATCTACCGGCTCTACTTCCACGGACCGGCGTACCAAGTCGTCGCCTCCGCGTGGGGGCAGGACGGCGCCACCGCGGCCGCGCTGGCCGACGGGCTGCCGCCCGACCACGAGCCGCAGCAGTCCCCCACCCTCGCCGCGCCGCGGCTGGTAGAGCTCTGCTTCCAGACCGCGGGCCTGATCCAGGCCGCGCAGGACGGAGAGCTCGCGCTGCCGCGCCACGTCGACCGGGTCCGGGTGTGGCCGGCCGCCGAAGGACCGGCCTTCGTCCGGGTCCAGCGCAGCGGCGAGCACTTCGACGCCTCGGTCCTCGACGCCAAGGGAGGTGTCATCGTCCGACTCGAGGGCTACCGGGCGACGCCGTTGCCCGACCCGGTGCCCGCCGACGTCCGGGACTCGCTGGCCGGGGTGGTCTGAATGCCGGCGATCACCCGACTGGCGATCCTCAACCGCGGTGAGAGCGCGAAGCGCGCCCTGGACGCGGCCGCGGAGCTGGGAGCCGACGAAGGCACGCGGATCACCTCGATCATCGTGCGCACCGAGGCCGACGCCGACGCCTGGTTCGTCGGGCTCGCCGACGAGTCGGTCTCGCTCGGCCCGGCCACGTTCACCGATCCGGTGGACGGGCGGCGCAAGGCGGCTTACCTGGACGAGGAGCGGGTGATCGCCGCGCTGAAGCGGGCCGACGCCGACGCGGTGTGGGTCGGCTGGGGCTTCGTCGCCGAGCACGCGGGCTTCGCCCGCCGCTGCAAGCAGGAGGACATCGCCTTCGTCGGGCCGGACAGCCAGACGATCGCGCTGCTCGGCGACAAGCTGGCGGCACGCCGCCTGGCCGTCAAGGCCGGCGTGCCCGTGGTGCCCGGGGCGACCAGCGACGTGGCCGGCGTGGCGGACGCGGCCGAGCAGGCCGCACGGATCGGCTATCCGGTGCTCCTGAAAGCCGCGGCCGGTGGCGGCGGCCGGGGAATCAGGGTCGTGCGTCAACCCGAGGCGCTCGCCGAGGCGCTGGACGCGGCCCGCGCGGAGGCGACCCTGGCCTTCGGCGACCCCACGCTGTTCATCGAGCGGCTGGTGCCGCGGGCCCGGCACGTCGAGGTGCAGATCGTCGCCGACGACTACGGCACCGTGTGGGCGCTGGGCGTGCGGGACTGCACCGTGCAGCGGCGGCATCAGAAGGTGATCGAGGAGTCCGCCTCCCCGGTCCTGGACGCCGCGGCGGAACGTGCGATCAAACAGGACGCGATCCTGATGTGCCAGGCGGCGGGTTATCGCAACGCCGGCACCGTCGAGTTCCTGGTGGACACCCGGACCGGTCGCCACTACTTCCTGGAAGTCAACACCCGCCTTCAGGTCGAGCACCCGGTGACCGAGCGGACCACCGGAGTCGATCTGGTCAAGCTGCAACTGCACGTGGCGCGCGGTGGCAGGCTGGAAGGCGAGCCGCCGCCGGCGCACGGCCACGCGGTCGAGGCCCGGCTGTGCGCGGAAGACCCCGAGCGGGGCTTCGCCGCGGCGCCCGGCCGCATCGAGCTGTGGCGGCCTCCGGGCGGTCCGGGCATCCGAGTCGACTCCGGAATCGTCGAGGGCGACGCGGTGGTCCCGGACTTCGACTCGATGATCGCGAAGGTGGTGGCCTGGGGCCGGGATCGCGAGGAGGCGCTGGCGCGGCTGCGCCGGGCGCTCGACCAGACCGCGGTGGTGGTGGCCGGCGGCACCACGAACCGGCTGTTCCTGCGGTTCCTGCTGGACCGGCCGGAGCTGCGCGCGGGAAGCGTCGACAACCTGTGGCTCGACGGCCTTGTGGCCGAGGGCGGGCACCTGGCCGCGCCCGAGCCGATGGCCGTGATCCAGGCCGGTATCGAGGCGTACGACATCGATCACGCGGCGAGGGCGGCGGTCTTCCACGCGGCCGCGGCGCGCGGCCGGCCGGAGCACTCCGGAGACGTCGGCCAACGGGTCCGGCTTCGCTATCGGGGGCGCATGTACGCCCTCGACGTGTTCCGCACCGGTCCACACGCCTATCGCGTCGCGGTCGGCGATGACGTCGTCGACGTCGAGGTCGAGCGTCAGGGTCCGTATGAACGGCGCGTTCGCTGCGGCGGCGTCACCTGGCGGCTCGTCTGTGTGACGCAGGGTTCTTCTTTCCTCGTGGACGCGGGCGGGGCGACCCACCGGGTCTACCGCGAGGACGGCGGCCTGGTGCGGGCCGAGTTTCCCGCCTATGTCGCCGCGGTCCGGGTCGCGGCCGGCGACAAGGTGGCCGAGGGCGACCCGCTGCTCGTGCTGGAGAGCATGAAGATGGAGGCGACGCTCGCCGCGCCGTTCGCCGGACAGGTCACCGGCGTGGACGTGGTCGCCGGCTCGCAGGTCACGACGGGCGCCCCGCTGCTGCGCATCCGCGAGAAGGCCGCGCCGAGCACCGCGCGAACCGGCGGCC
The DNA here is from genome assembly GCF_035650855.1 of Actinocrinis sp. Taxonomy (GTDB): domain Bacteria; phylum Actinomycetota; class Actinomycetes; order Streptomycetales; family Catenulisporaceae; genus Actinocrinis. The sequence goes on from NZ_DASRGV010000402.1 coordinate 4,716, forward strand.
TCGCCGACTTCGCCGCACTCGCGTCCACGGACGAGACCGACACCTGGGACTGCGCAGCGGTGTATGGCGCGCTGCGCCGGTACCTGCTCGGCTTCGACCTCGACGAGGCGAGCGTACGGCGCGTCGTCGCGGCGCAGCGCGAGCTGGCCGTGACGCTGCCGGCGGACGATGCGGCGCTGCTGCGCGCGGAGGAGGAGTTCCTCGACCTGTTCGCGGATGTCAGCGGCCTGTATCGGCCGCAGCCTGAGGCCCACGACGGCAACGGCTCCGAGGGCGGCCAGGACGCCAGCGCGCACGAGTATCTGCTCTCGTATTTGCAGTGGCTGGATCCCGAGCGCGCCGACCTGCCGCCGCGGTTCATCGCCCGGCTGGAGCGGGCGCTGGCGCGATACGGCGTGCACGGCCTGGAACGCAGCCCGCAGCTGGAGGACGCCGTCTTCTGGCTCTACTCCTCAGTGCTGCGCGCGGATCTGCTCGCCCCGACCGCGGCCGCGATCCTGCAGCGGCGCCTGTCGCGCCACGACGCCCTCGCGCACACCGCCGGCCCCGGGCTGCGCGCCCTGCTCGACCGGCTGGCCGCGGCGGCCCAATCGCGACACCGCGTCGTCGCCGACCTGGCACGTGACGTGCGCTTCCGCTCCTTCGACGAGCCGCTGCTCGAACAGTCCCTGGCAGGGTTCTACCAGGAGATGGACGAGCATCTCGACGCGCTGGAGGCGGAAGCCGCCGGAGCCGAACGGGCCCGGCGCATCGAGCGGCTGGTGTGGTGTCCGCAACCGCTGCGCGGCCGGCTGCTGCTGCGCTCGGTGAAGGCCGCCGGCTCATTCCGCAAGGCGCTGCTCGAGGTCTACCTCCGCCGGTTCTACAGCACCAGGGCCCTTACTTCGCTCTCCTTCGACGAGCACGACGGCATGGCGCTGGCCACGGCGGACTTCGAGCACGAAGGCGAACGCTTCCACCTGGTCGCCGGGTTCGTCGAGCTGGACGATCTGCAGGAGGCCGCGGCGGCGGTCGCGCATCACCTGGCCGGGCGCCCGAACCCGGACGATGAGGTCATCGTCGACCTGTCCACCTGGCGTTCCGGGCTGCGGCCGAGCGCCGACGCGATGGCCGCGCGCATCGCGGACGCGCTGGGCAGGTGCGACTTCGGGCGCTGCCCGCGGCGCGTCGAGGTCACGGTGACCAGCGAGAACGGCGACACCCCGGAGTACCGCCGGACCCAGCACTTCAGCTTCCGGCCCCGCGGCGACGGGGCGCCGGGGTTCGAGGAGGACGCGCTCCACCGGAATCTGCACCCGATGATCGCCGAGCGGATCGAGCTGTGGCGCCTGGCCAACTTCGAGGTGGAGCGGCTGCCCTCCGTCGAGGACGTCTTCCTGTTCCGGTGCACGGCGCGGGAGAACCCGGGCGACGTCAGGCTCTTCGCGATAGCCGAAGTCAGGGACCTGACAGCGGTGCGCGACGAGAGCGGCCGCGTCGTCTCGCTGCCGCGGCTGGAGCGGATGGGCCTTCAAGCGCTGGCGGCGATGCGGCAGGCCATGGTCGGGCTCGATCCCGGCAAGCGCCCGCAGAACAACCGCATCGTGCTTTACGTGCGGCCGCCGTTCGACGTGCCGCGCGAGCTGTGGCGCGAACTGGCCCGCCCGTTCGCGCAGCTGGCGGTCGGGGTGGGCCTGGAGAAGGTCGTCATGCGCGTGCGGATCCCGCAGGGTGATCGGCTGCGCGACGCGGTGCTGCATCTGGAGGGCGTGGGCGGCGAAGAAGTGCTCGTGCGCGAATTCCCGACCGGGGACGCCCCTGTCAGCCCGCTGACGCAGTACCGGCAGAAGGTCCTGCGGGCGCAGCGCATCGGCGCCCCGTACCCGTACGAGTTCATCCGCATGATCTGTCCCCAGAGCGGAACGCGCAGCGCGTTCCCCCGCGGCGACTTCGCCGAGCACGACCTCGATGAGAGCGACGAACTCTCGCCGGTCGACCGGCCGCCGGGAGCCAACAGCGCGAACGTCGTCGTCGGCTTGGTCACCAACTACACGGCCAAGGTCCCCGAAGGCATGGCGCGGGTGGCGATCCTCGGCGACCCGACCCGCGGCATGGGCGCGCTCGCCGAGCCGGAGTGCCGCCGGATTCTCGCCGCCCTGCGGCTGGCGGCCCGGCTCCGCGTGCCGGTGGAATGGTTCGCGGTCTCCTCCGGAGCCCGCATCGCGATGGACAGCGGCACCGAGAACATGGACTGGATCGCCGCGGTGCTGCGCGGGCTGATCGAGTTCACCCAGGCGGGCGGCGAGGTCAACGTCGTGGTGACCGGCGTGAACGTGGGCGCGCAGCCGTACTGGAACGCCGAGGCCACCATGCTCATGCACACCCGCGGCGTCCTGATCATGGTGCGCACCGGGGCGATGGTGCTGACCGGAAAGCAGGCCCTTGACTTCTCCGGCGGCGTCTCGGCCGAGGACAACCTCGGCATCGGCGGCCTCGAGCACATCATGGGCCCCAACGGCCAGGCCCAGTACGGCGCCCGCACCGTGGCAGAGGCCTGCGGCATCCTGCTGCGGCACTACGAACACTGCTATGTGGTGCCCGGCGAGCGGTTCCCGCGCCGCCGGCCGACGGCGGACCCGGCCGACCGCGACGTGCGCCTCGCGCCGCACCACCCGGCCGACGGCTCGGACTTCTCCCTCGTCGGCGAGGTGTTCTCGGCGGACCGCAACCCCGAGCGCAAGAACCCGTTCGACACCCGTTCGGTCATGCGCGCGGTGGTCGACGCCGACGCCGAGCCGCTGGAGCGCTGGCGGCGCTGGCGTGACGCGGAGACCGCCATCGTCTGGGACGCGCACATCGGCGGCATCCCGGTGTGCCTGCTCGGCCTGGAGTCGCACGCGCTGACCCGGCGCGGCTTCGTGCCCGCCGACGGCCCGCCGGCGTGGACCGCGGGCACGCTGTTCCCGCAGTCCTCGCGCAAGATCGCGCGCGCGGTGAACGCGGCCAGCGGCAACCGGCCGCTGGCGGTGCTCGCCAACCTCTCCGGGTTCGACGGCTCGCCGGAGTCGATGCGCCGCTGGCAGCTGGAGTACGGCGCGGAGATCGGGCGCGCGGTGACCAACTTCCGCGGGCCGATCGTCTTCGTGGTGATCTCGCGCTACCACGGCGGCGCGTTCGTGGTCTTCTCCAAGCGGCTCAACCCGTCGCTCGAGATCGCCGCGCTGGACGGCTCCTTCGCGTCGGTGATCGGCGGTGCGCCCGCAGCCGCGGTGGTCTTCGCCCGGGAGGTCGGCGCGCGCACCGAGCGCGACCCGCGGGTGACCGGCGCCTCCCGCACACAACTGCAGGAAGTCAGGCGGCGGGTGCGCGCGGAGAAGCTCGGCGAGGTGGCCGCCGAATTCGACGGCGTGCACACGATCGAGCGAGCGCTGCGGGTCGGCTCGGTGGACCGCATCATCCCGGCCTCGGACCTACGGCCTTACCTCATCGACGCGTTGGAGCGAGGGATGGCACGTGAGGGCGAACCGAGCTGACCGGGGCGTCGAGCCAGCTGTGCACGGGCGTGGCGGTGGTGAGCGCCGCGACCGCGTCGATGCTGACAGGGGGCGGCGTCGGCGTGGCCGTGGCGAGGGTGAGCAGGAAGTCGTTGTAGCGCGCCCACCAGCCGGTGAACGTCCGGGCCTGGTCGACGCGCACGGTCAGCGGCCACCAGCCGCAGGCTTCGGCGAACCGGGTGGCGGGCATGGTCACGCTCACCTCAACCGTCCGCGTGTCCCTGCGCAGTCCCGTACGCAGAACCTTGAGTGCGCTTTCCTTAGCCGACCACAGCAGATTCGCCCGCAGATCGTCGTCGCGGATGAAGCGCCGCTCGGCCGCGGTGAAGTAGTCGCGCACGAAGGCGGCGCTGCGCGGTTCGACCAACTCCAGGTCGCAGCCGACGGCGCCGGGTTCGAGGCCGAGCAGGCACGCCGCCCATCCGGCCCGGTCGCTCAGCGAGATCCCGACCGGCAGCGGACGGCCATCGGCCCAGGCTTCCGGTGCGCCGGTCGGATGGTGCCGCACCTCCAGCAGCGCCGGGGCGACGGCGCAGCCCGGGAGCGTGGCCATCGCCTGCTTGGCAGCCCATCGTGCCGTCTGGAATTCGCGGCGCCGCTTGGTGAAGCGCATCCGCGCGCAGACCTCGGATTCTCGCTCGGAAAGCCAGTCCTCACCCGCAGGCAGGTCCTGCTCGCCGCGCGCGAGCCAGCGCAGCACCGGCCGGTCGCCCACGTGGCCGCTCCGCGGCTGCGGTTCGCGAACCGGACCGCCCCGGCGATCGGAACTGGCAGCAGTGCTCATGGACAGACTCCCTCCGCGGCGTCCCGTCCACTATCGCGGGATTCCAGCCGGCCGGTCAGGACCGAGGGTCGTATCCGCCCCTGCTGTTCGGCCCGTTGCGTCCGGCCGGAAAGACCCGGCCGCCGCCTTCCAGCAATCGGAGGGAACCATGTCAGACCACGAAGCCGCAACCCACGAAGCCCCGGAACGAAGGGCCGCAGAACGCAGGGCGCCAGAACGCGAAACCACCGCGGCGTTCCGCACCGCCCGCGACCTGCTGCTCGCACACCGCGACGACTACGAGGGCGCATATGAGAAGTTCACCTGGCCGGCGCTGACCGAGTTCAACTGGGCGCTGGACTGGTTCGACGTGATCGCCGAAGGCAACGACGCGCCCGCGCTGCGGATCATCGAGCCCGACGGTTCGCAGCTGTCGCGCTCCTTCGCGCAGCTCTCCCAGCGCTCGAACCAGGTCGCCAACTGGCTGCGCGCCCAAGGCGTGCGGCGAGGCGACCGGATCCTGGTGGTCATGGGCAACCGCGTGGAGCTCTGGGAGACGATCCTGGCCGCGATGAAGCTCGGGGCCGTGCTCATCCCGGCCACCCCGCTGCTGACGGCCCGCGATCTCCGGGACCGCATCGAGCGCGGCGAGGTGCGCCATGTGATCGCGGTGAGCGGTGACGAGGACAAGTTCGCCGACATCGAGGGCACATATACGCACATTGCGGTCGGGCCGCCGGTGCCGGGATGGATCTCCTTCGCCGACGCCGACACGGCCCCGGTCGACTTCACACCGGACGGTGTGACCCACGCGGATGACACGCTCCTGCTTTACTTCACCTCGGGCACGACCGCGCGGCCCAAGCTCGTCGAGCACACGCACGTCTCGTACCCGGTCGGGCACCTGTCCACGATGTACTGGCTGGGCCTGCGCCCCGGCGACGTCCACCTCAACGTTTCCTCGGCGGGCTGGGGAAAGCACGCCTGGAGCAGCGTGTACGGGCCCTGGAACGCGGAAGCCTGCGTGCTCGTGTGCAATTACCCGCGGTTCGACCCGGCCTGGCTGCTGGAGCAGATGAATCAGCACGCGGTCACGAGCCTGTGCGCACCGCCCACCGTGTGGCGCATGCTCATCCAGGCCGACCTGTCGGCGCTGCGCAACCCGCCGCGCACCGTCGTGAGCGCCGGAGAACCGCTGAACCCTGAGGTGATCGAACAGATCCAGCGGGCATGGCGCGTCACCGTCCGCGACGGATACGGCCAGACCGAGACCACGCTGCAAGTCGGAAACACGCCGGGGTCACCGGTTAAACCCGGCTCCATGGGCCGCCCCGCCCCCGGCTACCGGGTCAAGCTCCTCGACCCGGTCACGGGCGGTGCCGCACGGGAGGGCGAGATCTGCCTCGACCTCAACCCGCCGCCGCTCGGCCTGATGGCCGGCTACCTCGACGACCCGCGACTCACCGCCGAGGTCACAGCAGGGGGTTACTACCACACCGGAGACATCGGGTCCTGCGACGAGGACGGGCACATCACCTTCGTCGGCCGCGCGGACGACATCTTCAAGGCCTCGGACTACCGGATCTCCCCGTTCGAGCTGGAGAGCGTCCTGGTGCAGCACGAGGCAGTGGTCGACGCCGCCGTGGTCCCCGCGCCCGATCCGCTGCGGCTGGCCGTACCCAAGGCTTTCGTCCTGCTCGCGGCCGGCTGGGCGCCCACCGAGGCCACGGCGCGCGCCATCTTCGAGCACTGCCGCGAGCGCCTGGCGCCGTACCAGCGCATCCGCCGCCTGGAGTTCACCACCCTGCCGACGACCATCTCCGGCAAGATCCGCCGCGTCCAGCTCAGGCAGGCGGAGGCCGACCGGCCGCCGGACGGCGGGCCGCGACCCGCCGAGTTCTACGACGAGTCGGGCCGCCGCGGCTGAGGTGTATTTGGCAGCTCCCTGAACTCCAACGCCGTTCGCGAGATGCTGTCTGGTGACTGCGGCGGACGGGGACGCACGCCGTTACGCCCGCTCCTCGGCGCGGCGAAGGGGACTTGCATACAGCCACTGAGAGCGCTCTCATACTGGCCGGTTCCTCAGCCCCCGACTTCCCGTGCAATGTGCTGGCCGCATTCCAGGCTGGGACGACCCACCCACACGGAGCCGCCCCGAGCGTCCGGTTTGCGTTATCAGCCACTTGTCACATTTGCGCCCGGTTCGCGGCACGGACAAGAAGGCTGCGTTACACTACGAACCCACGGGGCGTCGTTACGGCACATTTCGGGCAGCCAGACACGGGGGCACAGTGGACACGTTGATTGTGCAACTTCCGGATTCGGGAGCGGACCCCGGCGGCTTCCCCGAGTCGCCGCGGCTGCTGTCGCTCGGACCGGGCGACGTGGCCAGCTTCGGCCGCGGATCACCCGAACGCGCGACGGACATCGAGATCACCGGCGAGGGCGTCTCCCGCCACGCCGGCGAGATCGCGGCGGTCGAGGACCACTGGCGGCTCTCGAACCTGAGCCGCTCGACGACGTACGTGGTGGAGAACCTGGAAGGGGCCGGCGAGTACGTCAAGGTCGCCCCCGGCCGGCTCGGCGCGCCCATCCCCTTCGAGCTGTCCCGGATCCTGCTGCCGCTGACCGCCGGGTTCGTGCAGCTGCGGGTCTTCGCGCCGCAGCACACGTATCTGGCGCCGGGGTCGAGCCGCGCCGCCGGCGAGTACACGGTCATGCCGTTCGCCCTCGACCCGACGGCGAAGTACTTCCTCGTGCTGCTCGCGCTCTGCGAGCCCCGGCTGCGCGACCCGTCGAGCGTGGCCATCCCGAACGTCGGCGAGGTGGCCGCCCGGCTGCGGCCGCTCCCGGACTGCGCCGAGATGACGCCCTCGGCCGTGAACTACCACATCGACTACCTGGCCGCCAGCAAGCTCAGGGTGCGCGAGCGCACCGGCACCGAGGAGCTGGCGCGCCTCGACTGGAAACGGGAGGCCGTGGTCGCCATGGCACTGCGGTTCAATCTGGTGCGCGAGGAGCAGCTCTCGATGCTGCCGGCCCGGCGCCCCGCGGGCCGCGCGCAGTGACCGAGACCGAGGACGAGCGCCCGCTGCCGGTGACCGTGCCGGCCGGATACCGGGTCGACCGCTGGCTGGTCGGGCAGCTGCTGGGCGACGGCGGCTGGGGCAGCGTCTACTCGGGCGAACCGGCCGATCCGCAGGACGGTCCGGTGGCGCTGAAGTTCCTGCCCCCGGCCCGGCTCGCCCCGGCCCAGCGGTCGCTGCTCGGCGAGATCGTGGAGCGCGAGACCGAGTTCAGCCAGCTGGCCGATCACGCCAACCTGATCCGCACCCGGGCCGTGCTCACCCTGCGCGACCCCGAGGACCCGAACCTCGACGGCGCGGTCGTGCTGGTCATGGACCGCGCGCAGACCAGTCTCCGGGAACTGCTGGTGCACGCGACGGCGGGCGTCGCGCTGCCGGAGGCCGAGCGGATCCTGGTCGAGGTGTGCCGGGCCATCGCCGAGATGCATTCGCGCGGCTGGATCCACGGCGATCTGAAGCCCGGCAACGTGCTGCTCATGGCGGACGGGTCGGTGCGCCTTGCGGACTTCGGGCTCACGGCTCGCGTCGAGGGCACGCACGCCTACGTTCCGCGCATCGGTTCCTCCGACTATCTGCCGCCGGAGTGGTGGTCGGAGCGCGTCGGCGAGCGCGGCATCCCGCAGCGGCCGAGCGCCGACGTGTGGGCGTTCGGGGTGCTGGCGCACCAGGTGCTCACCGGCGGCCTGTACCCCTTCCCCGGCACCAGCTCGCACGCTCGCGCCTTCGCCGTGCAGGCGTACGCGCGCGGTACGGCACAGCTCCGGCTCGACGACCGGATCCCCGCCACGTGGCGGGAACTGATCATCGACTGCTTGACGCCGGACCCGACCGTCCGCAGCCAAGTCGCGATCACCGACGTGCTTGAGGGCGCCGAGGCGATTCGGAGCGGCGGCGCGTACTCCAGGTCAGGTGCCGATTCCGGTGCCGGGTCCGACGCTGGGGCAACGTCCGGGGCCGAGTCCGAGTCCGACGCCGAAACCGCGTCCGCATCCGGGACCGGCTCCGATGCCAGCGCGCGCCCGCCCCGCCGCCGCATGCGCGTCCTGGTTTCCGCAGCCGCCATCGTGGCCCTCGCCGCAGGCGGCACCGCCTGGTGGCTGACCGGCGACGGCACTCCCGAGACACCGCACGCCGGCGCGACGGCGACGGCGATAGCGGCCGGAAGCCTGAGCGAGCACGCGGACGTGCCCTTCGAATACCGCAGCATCATCAACGGCGCGGCGAACCTCTGCGCCGCGCCGGCGGTGACTCCGGCGCTGATCGCCGGGATCCTCAAGGCCGAGAGCAACTTCGACCCGAACTTCTCCAGCCCGCAGACCGCCTCGTTCGGCATCGCCGGCTGGACGCCCGCGGTCTTCCACGCCTGGGCGAACGCGCCGCAGCAGGACTACATGAACCCGAATGACGCGATCCCCGCCGTCGCCCGCTTCCTGTGCTGGCTCGACGGGCGGTTCACGGCCGCCGCGATCCCCGGTGACCGGGCCACCCTGCTCGCCGCCGGCTACGACACGAGCGACATGGCGGTCATCCGGGCGAAGGGCGTTCCGGCCTCGGCGACGAAGTTCGCCGCGGCGGCGATCGAATACGCCACGGAGTTCGAGCACTGACGCACTTGGCTGCTACGCGCAGTCCGGAACGTTCGGCAGCCGGTTGTCGGGATAGTCGATGTAGTAGCTCGCCATCCAGCCGATGGCCCCGTTGGTGTTGTCCTGGACGTTGACCCAGTACGGGTTTCCGCCGACGGTCTGGCCGGCGCGCTGGCAGAGAACGTATATGTCGTGACCGGGCTGCGCCTGCCCCTGGATGTCGGGGCAGTTGGCGACCGACGGGGAAAGGGCGCACGTGGCCGGGTCCCAGGTGCTCTCGCGGATGTTGACGTTGGTCGCCCAGACCCGGTAGTCGGCGGCGTGCGGTCGAACGGTCGCCGGCCGGACGGTCGCGGCAGACGCCGGACCTGCCACACCGCCCACCGCGGCGACTGCTCCCCCGAGAGCAGCCGTGGCGGCCACCACACGTGTCAATGAACGCACACTCATCGTCGACTTCCTTTCGCAGACACCCGGCGGGCACCCCTCGACCAGCCACTCACATCGTGGACGGCCGGCGCCGCTTCCACAGCCTGCGAGCTCTCAGGGCCGCCTCCACCAGCGCCGCGTCACGAGCGAGCGGGCCACAGGCAGAACTCATTGCCGGCGGGGTCGGCCATCGCCAGCGCCTGGCTACAGCCACCGGGGCCGTCGTCGAGCCGAGTCGCGCCGAGGGAGAGCAGCCGGCCGGCCTCCGCCTGCTGGTCGCCGCCGGCGGACGGGGCGAGGTCGAAGCGCAGCCGGTTCCGGCCGGCCTTCGGCGGCACCGGCGGGCCGCCCCAGGTGATCTTCGGGCCGCCGCGCGGCGAGCGGATCGCGGTCTCCTGGTCCTGGTCCCAGACCAGCGGCCAGTCCAGGGCTCGGTTCCAGAAATACCCGACCTGCTGTGAACCGTCGCAGGCAAGCGCTCCGACGAACCCGCACTCGGCGAGGAACGCGTTGTCCGGCTCGATGACGCAGAACTCGTTGCCCTCGGGGTCCGCCATCACGACATGGCGAGCATCCGGGCCTTGTCCGATGTCCAGGTGCCGCCCGCCGAGGTCGAGCGCCCTGGCCACGGTGCACTGCTGGTCCTCAAGGGATGTGCTGGTCAGGTCGAAGTGCATCTGGTTCTGCTTCTTCTTCTCCTCTGCGTCGAGGACGAAGCGGACACGGAACCCGGTGTCGTCGCTCGGCAGCAGCGCGACGCCCTGGAGCGGATCGTCGGCCGTCTGCCAGTTCAGGAGCCCGGCCCAAAAGCGCGCGAGCCGGAGTGGGTCGTGCGCGCCGACGCACAACGCGACGAGGTCGAGGGACATCCCGCATCTCCATTCCCACCGCTGCCGAGCGGTCACAGCGGGTCGAGCGCCGCGAGCCGTTCCTCGACCCGCTCCAGGTCGGCCATGCCGAGCCGTTTGTAGATATCGGTCGCCTGGTTGAGATGGTCGATGCCGCCGGGCACGTCGCCGGCGCTCAGCAGGCACTCGCCGATCCCTTCCAGGGCGTGCGCCTGCTCGTCGGGCATCTCAACGTCGCGCGCAAGGCGCAGCGCATCGCGATAGAGGCGCAGTGCCCGAGCATAGTCACCGGTTGAGCCGAACACCGCGGCGTAGTGGTTCAGCGCGAAGGCCTCGCCGTCGCGGCTGCCGAGCTCGCGGAAGAGAGCGAGAGCCTGCTCAAGGTTCTGAAACGCACTTGGGACGTCGCCGCTCAGGCACCGCGCCGCGCCGAGCAGGGCGAGCGCGTTGGCCCGGCCTTGGCGATAGGCGAGTTCTTGGAGCAGTTCGAGGGACTTGAGCAGATCCTCGATCGCGCCCTCGTGGTCGCCGACGCGCAGTCGCGCCGCTCCCAGCGATGTCAGCGCACTGGCGTGGCCCTGGCGGTAGCCCAGCTCGCGGAAGAGGTCGCGGGCTTGCTCGAAGTCGCGCATCGCCTGCCGATTGTCGCCGGTCATGACGCGCACGGGGCCCAGGGAGTTGAGGACGTTGGCCTGCCCGAGGAGATCGCCGAGCCACCGGTAGTGTTCGAGCGCTGTCTCG